>CAJXOL010000061.1 GCA_913057675.1 uncultured Pseudomonadota bacterium
ACGAGATTTCTGCCTGTCTCGTGGGCTCGGAGATGTGTATAAGAGACAGGCGCTACCGATCATTGAGACACAAGCAGGCGACGTGTCCGCATTTGTGCCGACAAACGTCATCTCTATTACGGATGGCCAAATTTTCTTAGAAACAGATTTATTTAATGCTGGCGTTAGGCCAGCAATTAACGCGGGTGTTTCTGTGTCACGAGTGGGTGGTGCGGCACAAACCAAAATCATGAAGCGAAAGGATACCGGCGGCGGTGTGCGGCTAGCACTTGCTCAGTATCGAGAGCTTGCGGCTTTTGCGCAGTTTGCTTCCGATTTAGATGAAACAACGCGACGCCAGTTGGAACGAGGACAAATGGTTACTGAGCTCATGAAGCAGCCTCAGTATCAACCAATGGAAGTCTGGGAAATGGCCGTTACGTTATTCGCTGTGAACAATGATATTTTCGATGATATTGAGGTTGGAAAATCGCTTGCCGCAGAAAAATCCATGAGAGATTTCCTTAAGAGTGAACATGCGGAGCTAATTGCTCGAATTGACGAAACTAAGAACCTGACGAAAGAAGATGAGGAAGCGCTCAAGTCGGCGATCCAAAGTTGGAAGACGTCTGGTACCTATTAGTTAACAGGAAAAATAGCAACATCAAGTCGATGAAGACAGAGAGACTTTAGGATGGCAGGCACTAAGGAAATAAGAACGAAAATCAAGAGTGTTCAGAATACTCGCAAGATTACTAAAGCCATGGAAATGGTGGCGGCTTCAAAGATGAGAAAAGCTCAGGAGAGAATGCGCCTGGCGAGACCATTTGCGGCAAAAATACGTTCTGTTGCAGCCAATATCTCGAACGCGAACCCAGAGTATCGGCATCCATTCTTAACGGAAAGAGACACGGTTAAACGAGCAGCAATGATTGTCGTAACAACCGACAAAGGGCTATGTGGGGCGCTTAATACCAACGTTTTGAGAATGGCGCTAGCGCAGTATAAAGAGTGGCAAGATGAGGGAGAAGAAATCGATGTGTGTTGCATCGGCAGCAAGGGAGTCGGTTTTATGCAGCGTCTCGGTGCGAATATTGTTGCAGAAGTCAGTGGGTTAGGGGATACACCTAGGATGGAGACGATATTAGGTGCGGTTAAAGTTGTGTTGGATGGTTACAACGAAGATCGATTCGATAGGGTTGTGATTTTTTACAATAAATTTGTAAACACAATGAAACAAGAGTCCACGATTGAGCAGCTTTTGCCTGTTAAAGGTGAAAGCCTGGGCATCCCTGATGGCTCTTGGGACTATATTTACGAGCCTGATGCCAAAGAGGTTCTTGACCAAGTACTGAATCGTTACATTGAGGCGGTCGTTTACCAATCTGTTGCCGAAAATATGTCGTCCGAACAGTCAGCGAGAATGGTGGCTATGAAATCTGCGTCGGACAATGCTGCCACATTAATAGATGAGTTAACTCTTGTTTATAACAAATCGCGTCAAGCCGCTATCACGCAGGAGCTATCTGAGATTGTTAGCGGAGCGTCAGCAGTTTAATTTTTAATAGAATTTTTTTTAACGGATAGAGAAAGCCATGTCACAAGCAACCGGAAGAATTGTGCAATGTATCGGAGCCGTAGTCGATATTGAGTTCCCACGAGAGGCGATGCCAAAAGTCTACGATGCGCTTAAATTATCAGAGGAGGCGTCAGGTGGCCTTGTGGAGGACGGCCTGACTCTAGAGGTAGAACAACAGCTGGGCGATGGTGTCGTGCGCTGCATTGCGTTAGGCGCAACAGACGGATTACGTCGAGGAATGAAGGTCGACGGAACGGGCGCGCCGATCTCAGTACCAGTAGGAGCGGGTACGCTTGGTCGTATCATGGACGTTTTGGGACGACCCATCGACGAGGCGGGCCCAGTGGAGGCGGACGAACTTCGCCCTATTCATGCAGCCGCTCCTAAGTTTGCTGATTTATCACCCTCGGTTGATCTGCTTGAAACGGGTATTAAGGTTATTGATTTGATTTGCCCATTCGCAAAAGGCGGAAAAGTTGGTTTATTTGGTGGTGCGGGTGTGGGTAAGACCGTGAACATGATGGAATTAATTAATAATATCGCGAAAGCCCATGAGGGATTGTCTGTTTTTGCGGGTGTTGGAGAGCGAACGCGAGAGGGAAATGATTTCTATCATGAAATGAAAGAATCCAACGTTTTGGACAAGGTTGGAATGGTGTTCGGACAGATGAATGAACCTCCAGGTAACCGACTGCGTGTTGCGCTGACGGGACTGACGATGGCTGAAAAATTCCGAGATGAAGGCAAAGATATTCTGTTTTTCGTTGATAATATTTACCGTTATACATTGGCAGGAACAGAAGTGTCCGCATTGTTAGGTCGTATGCCCTCCGCGGTGGGTTACCAACCTACGCTAGCCGATGAGATGGGTAAACTACAAGAACGAATTGTTTCCACTAAGGTAGGCTCGATTACTTCAATCCAAGCAGTATATGTGCCTGCTGATGATTTGACCGACCCTTCCCCTGCCACAACATTTGGCCACTTAGATGCAACGGTGGTTTTGAGTCGAGATATTGCGTCACTTGGCATTTATCCGGCAGTTGATCCACTTGATTCCACCTCTAGACAGGTTGATCCGAATGTTATTGGTGAGGAACATTACGCGACAACGCGAGCGGTTCAAGTGACCCTTCAACGTTATAAAGAGTTAAGAGACATTATTGCTATTTTAGGTATGGATGAATTAGCACCTGAGGATAAGCTGGCGGTTTCTCGCGCTCGTAAAATTCAGCGCTTCTTGTCGCAGCCGTTCCACGTAGCAGAGGTGTTTACGGGTTCACCAGGAAAATTTGTTTCCCTTAAAGATACGATTCGTGGTTTTAAAATGATTGTGAGCGGTGAATGTGATGAATTGCCGGAGCAGGCCTTTTATATGGTTGGTGGAATCGAAGAGGCATTCGAAAAAGCAAAGACATTAAAGTAGCACGGCGAGATCATAAAATAAGTTTCATTAGTTAAACGGAGCACATGAAGATCATTATGGCAAGCACCATTCAAGTCGAAGTTGTTAGTGCGGAAGAGTCAGTTTTTTCTGGTGAGGCAACTTTTGTTGTCGTGCCAGGAGAACTTGGTGACTTAGGTATTTATCCAAAACATACCCCGCTCATCACGCGAATAAACGCTGGATCGGTTCGTATTCAATCTGCAGGATCTAATGAAGAAACCGCTATTTTTGTTGCTGGCGGGATATTAGAGATCCAACCAGGTTCAGTAACTGTTCTGGCAGACACCGCCATTCGTAGTGCTGACTTGGACGAAGCTCGGGCGCAAGAATCGCAAAAGCGCGCAGAGGAAGCTCTTAGAGCTGCGACCGACAAACAAGAAATCGCGACAGTCGAAGCTGAGTTGGCCATGTTGGGAGCGCAGCTAGCGGAAATACGAAAGTTGAGAAAGAATTAAGTTATAACTGGTTTAAATAATGCTTAAAGGCAGCTTATGCTGCCTTTTTTTATGTCTGGTAAGATGAGACGATTAACTAACCCCTAAAGGCCTAAACCGAACCATGATTAAATTCCAATGCATGTCACGCTTATGGGTTTTATCTGTCTTGTGTTTATTTTTGACGAGTTGTGGTGAGGATTCAGAGACCATAAAAATTACGTTCATCGGACCATTGACTGGAGGGGTTTCTGCTGGTGGATTAGGAGGCAGAAACTCTGCGGACTTGGCAATTACCCTGCGTAATCAGGCGCCGGATGCAAAATATAAATACGAGTTAGTCTCCTTAGATGACGAATGTAAACCAAACGTAGGCGTTCAGGTGGCAACAAAAGCAGCGGCAAATAAAGCTATTGTTGCTGGCGTAACACATTACTGTTCGGCGGTCGCTATGGGTACGGTTGATGTGTATCACAAGTTTGGTTTGCCCGTTATAGTCTGGGGTGCGGTGCTGCCAGACATCACATACGGTAATGATTATTTAGAAATTCATCGTGTAAACGGAACGATGATTAATCAAAATACTGTTGCGGCAGAGTTTATGATCGCCCAAAATTTCTCCTCGTGGTCTGTTATTCATGACACTACTGACTATGGAAAAGGCCATTTTAAATATTTTGAAAGAGCCTTAAGCGAAAGTGGTGGAACAATACTAGGCACTTTTGGAGTGAATCCAGATCAACAGGATTTCACGGCTGAGTTGACAAAAATTAAAGCGTTAAACCCTGAGGTCATTTACTTCGGAGGGCTTGCACCAACAGGCGTTCGCATTCGGTCACAGATGAATAAGTTGGGTATGACGCAAGTTTTTCAAGGCACATCAGGAATCGTATCGGATGCTTTTATTGATGGTGTGGGAAATTTGTCAGAGGGAGTGCTGGCATTTAGAGAGGGCGCGCCTACCGAAAAATTACCAGGTGGAAAAATGTTTATGAAGGCCTATGAAGCCCGCAACTTCAATGAGCCTGCCGAAGCCTATGGTGCATTCGCATTTGCGGCCACAAACCTCATTATTGATGTGATCGAGCAGGTTGGCCCAGATAGAAAGTTAATACGTGATATGTTAAATGAAACGCGAGGACATGAATCTATCGTTGGTCCTGTTACGTTTGATGGTAACGGTCAGAACACGATTGCGGTGATTACTAAATATGTCATTCAAGATAGTGAGTGGGTGGTGTGGGAAGACAGTGAGTATGCGTCGGGCAAGCGTTTTTTAAAGTAACGTTTGTTACAGTAGACACATGGATCTAGGATTTTTTGCGCAATACTTAATCAATGGGCTTGTGCAGGGGATAACCTACGCTCTGGTCGCAGTAGGTTTTACTTTGTTTTTTGGTGTCTTGGACGTCATTAAATTTTCCCATGGAGATGTGCTGATGCTGGGTGCGTTTACCGCGCTCGCAGTATTCTTAGGCTTGGATCAGCTGGCATCGCCAGCATGGCTCTCGTTAATCATAATGTTGTGTATCGGGATCCTAGCAATGGGGTTGCTTGGTGCATTGCTGTGTAAGTTTCTGGTATTACCACTTAAGGAATCGCCGCCCTTAAATACATTGCTGATAACGCTGATGTTTGGATCAGTTATTCGAGAGGCTGTTCGGTTATTCTTTCCTAATGGATCTAATCCCAAACCTTTTCCCGCTTTGTTGCCTGAGGCATCTATTAATTGGGGCAATCTCAATTTACGTTTGGACAGTGTCATATTAATTATTACTGGCGCGCTTGCCATTGTCGTGACCCACCTACTAATCCAAAAAACGCGGATAGGTTTGGCGATAAGAGCTGTAGCCCAGGACGAAGAAACAGCGCGACTAATGGGCATTGATTTTAAAAAAACCGTACTTGTTACTTTTGCTCTTGGCTCAGGACTAGCGGCTTTATCCGGAATCAGTACGGGACTGTATTATCAGGAGATCAATTTTAGTATGGGCCTAATGTTGGGGGTTATAGGTTTTAGTGCTGCCGTAGTTGGTGGCTTGGGAAGTATATATGGAGCGATTGTCGGTGGGCTGCTCTTTGCCTTTTTGCAAACATTAGGTGCTATATGGTTTAGCGTACCGGCATACAAAGATGTATTTGCGTTTGCAGTCATCATTATTCTGATGGCATGGCGACCAACCGGGTTGTTGGCAGACCGTTCTGCGGAACGCGTGTAATTACGATGCCCGACTTCAAAACTAAACTGGCGATTCTATTAGGGGTGGCTTTAAGTGTTGTCGTGCTTTATGGATTTCTCTACCTTGAGCGTGAATGGGAAATTGGCGCGCTCCTCGTGATGGTGCCTTTAGGCGTGTATTTTTTGAGGCGGACTAATGCGTTAACTTATTATCAACATGCGGCTCGTGAAATGCCGAGATTTACGTGGATAAGTTTTGTTCTTGGTGCTGTAGTGTTAATTATGTTGTTGAGACATGACGACTTTGCACTATTAATGCTAACGACCGTCTTGCTCTACGCCACAGTCAGTTTAGGGTTAACCATTCAATTTGGGTTTGTGGGCGTAGTAAATTTCTCGGCGGTGGCATTTTTTGGCATTGGGGCTTATTCCATGGCCGCTTTAAATCAACACTTTGTATTTTTACCAGACCTGCTGATTATTTTCTTCAGCGGCGCCATATCGGCCTTACTTGGTGCGCTGTTAATTTTGCCGATACTCAGAACTCGAGGTCACTACGCAGCCTTAATCACCATAGCCTTTGGAATTCTTTTCCGTACATTTCTTGAGGTAAATGATGTACTCGGGGGCCCCCAGGGCCTTAAAGTTCCAGCCTTGGAAATGTTTGGTTGGAACTTTGGTAATAGCTTCCCAAGTGAAATGGGCGGAGGTTCGTTTTACGTGGCGTATGCGATTGTTGCACTCGTATTAGTCGCGATAGTTTACTTAATAACGCGGCTAATTGAGTCGTCTTGGTTAGGGTTAAACATGGATTCGGTTCGTTTGGATGAGGTTGCTTCTGCCGCTTTCGGCATCAATGGCCCGCGCTGGAAAATCGCAGCCTTTATGCTCGGCAATTGTTTTGCAGGGTTGGCCGGTGCTGTATATGCCGCAATGTATGGGTTTATTGCGCCAGCGAATTTTAATCTTTCTGATTCGCTACTGCTGGTATCAATAGTGCTGCTTGGTGGCATTGGCAATGCGGTAGCGGTTATTCCAGCAGCCTTTCTGATTGTAGTCTTACCCGAGAAATTCCAGGTGATACAGGAGTATCGATTGTTGTTATTCGGGATTGTTGTGATATTAATACTTCGGTTTAGGCCGAGTGGGTTGATGCCTCGAGGCCTCCGTCAATATTTTGCCGGGAGATTCGGATGAGGCAGACCGTATTGCAAACGAAGAAGTTAACCGTAAGTTTTGGCGGTCTGAAGGCGCTCAATGGACTAGATGTTCAGCTGTACGAAGGAGAGTTTTTAGGCCTTATTGGCCCTAATGGCTCTGGTAAAACAACTTTCTTTAATGCATTAACGGGAATTTATAGACCCGCGGCAGGGTCGGTGCTTTTACATGGTAACGACATTACAGGAGCACCACCAAATAAGGTTTATGCATACGGGATAACGCGTACATTTCAACGCCTGAGGCTTGCAACGTCTTTATCGGTTCTTGATAATCTTATTATTGGGAACCAGAGAAATTTAAATTTAGGGCTTTGGCATAATATTTTTAATCGAAAGTCTTTTAAGCGACAGCTTCAGGAACAAATCCAAATATCGGAGGAACTGTTGAGTCGGTTTAGCCGCGACCTCGCGGTGCATTTGTTTAAACCAGTGTCCTCACTGTCGATGATAGACCGTCGACGTGTTGAGGTATGCCGTGCTTTGATCAGCGAACCCAATATTTTGCTGTTGGACGAGCCGTCTGCTGGTATGACGCCCGATGAGACTCGAGCCTTAATGGATGAGTTGCAAGATTGGAGGGTGAAATATCCCTCTTTATCTATCATTTTGATTGAGCATGAAATGGAGTTGATTAATAAGGTTTCTGATCGATGTGTGGTTCTTAATTATGGAGAGAAAATTGCGGAGGGACGGTACTCAGAGGTTTCAATGGAGCCAGGCGTGCGAGCGGCATACTTAGGAGAGGACTGAGCAGATGTCGATGCTGACAATACATAATTTAACCGCCGGGTATGACGCGGCAGATGTCGTAAGCGACGTTTCGCTTGAGGTTATCAAAGGGAAAATAACCTGTTTACTCGGAGCAAATGGCGCGGGAAAAACAACTTTAATTCGATCGATATTAGGCTTGAATACAATCCGTTCTGGACGCGTTTCATTTGACAGCGTGGATATTTCTTCATTTGCTACGCATGACATAGCGAGCCGAGGTATTACGTGCGTGCCAGAGGGGAGGCGTGTCTTTGCGAAGATGACGGTCCGAGAGAATCTCCAAGCTGGAGCATTTTTAGAGCGAGATGCCAAAGTAGTCGCGGAGCGTTTGTTGCAGGTATACACCCTCTTTCCTAAACTTGAAGAACGGTTCGATCAACTTGCCGGAACAATGTCGGGTGGCGAGCAAGCGATGTTGACTATCGGCAGGAGTCTAATGAGCAATCCATCACTCATGATTTTTGATGAGCCCTCGCTTGGTCTATCGCCGCTATTTGTTAAAGAGAATTTTCGTATTATTAAACAGATCAACGAGAAAGGGATGACCGTGTTGTTGGTGGAGCAGAATGTTCGACAAACACTAGCAATTGCGCATTATGGTTACGTCTTATCTCAGGGAAAAATTGTGGCAAGTGGAGCTGTTGACGCACTGAAAGATAATTCAGAGTTGCGCGCAGCTTATTTTGGTAACGCTTAGCGTTAAGGAGATCATATTGACATCGGTAATAGAGTTAACCAAACATCTAGTTCGTATGAACACCATCAACCCACCAGGCGATGAGGAGGCATGCGCAAAATTTTTAGGTAACATTCTGGAGAACGCTGGGTTCTCGGTGTTTTATTTCCCACTCGGGGAAAAGCGAGCAAGTTTGGTGGCCCGAATTGGTGGGAACAGCACCAAGAAGCCACTGTGTATAACGGGACATATTGACACGGTTCCTTTGGGTTCGGCCGAATGGACCAAGGATCCTTTTTGTGGCGAGACTGATGCAGGTAGATTATTTGGTCGAGGAACGAGTGATATGAAGTGCGGCGTAGCTGCCTTTGTAACAGCAGCCCTTGAGCTATCAGGTAAGCTGAGTGGAACGCCGGGATTGGAATTGGTGATTACTGCTGGGGAAGAGCTGGGGTGCCAGGGCGCGTTTGATTTGGTTAGGCAACAGGGAGCGTTAGGACGAGCGGGAGCAGTTTTGGTAGGAGAGCCGACATCTAATTTTCCATATGTCGGGCACAAAGGAGCTTATTGGTTAACAGCAAAAACGAAAGGCATTACGGCTCATGGTTCTATGCCAGAGCTGGGAGAAAATGCAGTTTATAAGGCGGCAAAGACAATAACCGCGCTTGAAAATTTTAAATTTTCAAATCCACCACACAACATGATGGGGCAGGCGACCCTTAACGTAGGGATGGTGCATGGAGGGTTAAACATAAATTCTGTGCCTGACGAAGCCGCTATCTCTATCGATATCCGTAGTGTGCCCACTTCAAAACACACGGACGTCAGAGAGCAACTACAAAAATGTATAGGACACGATGTGGAGCTTGAAACATTTATCGATTTAGAAAGCGTTTACTCTGAGCCTGAGACCCCCTGGATACAAAACGTTTTTGATATTGTTCAGCCTTATTTAGGGTATCGACCAGAGGCAAAAGTTGCCACTTACTTCACAGATGCAGCGGCACTAACGCCGGCATATGGATCACCGCCAACTTTGATCTTGGGGCCGGGAGAGGCTAGCATGGCGCATCAAACAGATGAATATTGCGTGCTTGATCGCGTTGAGGCGTCCGTAGATATGTACAAGGATATTATTTCTAACTGGTGCGATATTTAGATTGACAGTTTTTGTCCTTTCTAAAATGTGCGTCGTCGCCCCTCAGGTTTAGGTTATGAATTTTTATTCGCTCATTGAAAGCATCGTTAAATCAAAGCCAACGAATATCGCTATAAAAAGTAGCGCTGAACAAGTCATATTATATCGAGAGTTGGATCAACATGCCTCTCGATATGCGTTGGCTCTGGATGCCCTGGGAGTTTGTCCCGGTGACCGGGTTATTGCGCAAGTCGATAAGAGTTTACCTAGCTTGTTTCTATATTTGGCTTGTTTGAAAGCAGGATATATTTTCGTACCGTTAAATACGGCTTACAAGTCAAAAGAGTTGACGCACTTTATAGCAGACGCAGAGCCAAAATTATTCGTGACCTCTTGTGATCGATATGACGAAGTGTCAGAGCTTGTTATGGCTGCCAACGACTGCTCGGCAGTTATTTTGGTGGGAGATCCGGGTCGCGACCTCTTAGGGTTGGCGGCAGGGCATTCGTCAAGTAGTGTAGTTCGTTCGGTAAAATCTGATGACGTTGCCGTTATTATTTATACATCGGGAACCACGGGTCGAAGTAAGGGTGCGATGGTGACACATCATAATTTGGTGTCGAACGTAAAAGTGTTGACTAGCCTGTGGCATTTTTCTGAACATGACACCCTGCTTCACGCGCTTCCAGTTTTTCATGTGCATGGTTTGTTTGTCGCGAATCATTGTGTGCTTAGCGTGGGTGCGTCCATGTTATGGCTCGAGCGATTTGATGTCGACGCAATTATTGATTTGATTCCAGAGGCGACGGTGATGATGGGTGTGCCTACTTTCTACACCAGGTTACTTAGTAATGAGAAATTAACTACTGAATTGTGTCGTAATGTGCGGTTATTTATATCTGGCTCTGCTCCAATGTTGTCAGAAACACATGAGCTTTTCGAGCAAAGGAGCGGACATCGAATTTTAGAGCGATATGGCATGTCCGAAGCTGGAATGATAACTAGTAATCCCTATGACGGAGAGCGTAAGGTTGGGACCGTTGGTATGCCGCTGCCTAGTGTCTCTGTCCGCATAGTGGACGATTTTGACATAAGCACGGCCAAAGGAACTACGGGACATATACAGATTAAAGGCCCCAATGTATTTCTTGGCTATCGAAATATGCCAGAAAGAACTCAAGATGAGTTTACAGATGATGCATGGTTTCGTACCGGTGATCTTGGGGTATTAGATGCGGATAATTATTTGACCATTGTGGGCCGTTCGAAGGACCTCATTATTACCGGTGGGTATAACGTTTATCCAAAAGAAATAGAACTTATTTTAGATGATGAACCGGGAGTCTTAGAGTCCGCAGTATTTGGCGTGAAGCATCCTGATTTTGGTGAGGCAGTTTTTGCCGTAGTTGTTCCTAGTACGAAGGCCGAGTTAGATCCAGAGGGCCTGATTGAAGCGCTCAAAATAAAACTCGCTAGCTACAAAGTGCCTAAAATCATTCGAGTTGTCACTCAGTTACCAAGAAACGCAATGGGTAAGGTTCAAAAATCGTTACTCAGAGATGCGCATACGGGCGACTGACATGAGGTTATCGTCGTGGACGTCTGCACCCTAAATGAACCCGATACTTAACCAAATTGCGAGTGATATTGATCGCGATGGGTACTCGATAACCCAGGGCTTTTTCAATGATGAGGTTCTTGAGAACTTGCTGGTCCAGTGCGATGTTGGTTTGGCCGAAGGATGCTTTAAAGAGGCCGGCATCGGAACAGGATCACGGCATCAAGTTCAAGAAAAAATACGCGGCGATCAAATATGGTGGTTTAGTAGAGATGATGCCGCGACTGCCGGTGGTTTATTTCTACAGTTTGATCGCCTGAGAGATTACCTCAACCAAAAACTCTATCTTGGGCTTTTTGATTTTGAATCTCATCTGGCGCGTTATAAACCAGGGTCTGGATACGAGCGACATTATGACCGTCCAAAAGGTAGTGTGCGACGTAAGTTGACGGTAACGCTCTACTTAAATAAGGGTTGGTCAATAAAGGATGGGGGGTGCTTACGCTTGTATTTGATGCAAAATTGTAAGAATTTCGTGGACATCGAACCACAGTTCGGTACGCTCGTAATTTTTTTGAGCGAATTATTTCCTCACGAGGTTTTAGCAAGTCATAGGGAGCGATTAAGTCTAACTGGTTGGTTTTTAGAACGTATTTAGTTTGAAATTAGATAAGTTTAGTTAAACATGAATATCTCTAAGAACATTTCTATCGCTAGTATCATTAGGATTACTGCAAATATGTTTTTCAAGCGGGACACAGGCATTGAGTGTGTGAGCTTTGCTCCTAATGGAACTGTGATAAATGTACCCACTACAATTCCCACAAGCGCTGGCAGATATACGTAACCAATACTAAATTCAGGTAATTGGGTATTTCCCAAACCATTCCAGATATAGCCTAGGCTGCCAGCTAGAGCGATGGGAAGCCCTAAGGCGGCGGAAGTGCCGATGGCGTTTCGCATCGGTATGTTGTGCATTACCATCAGCGGGATGGTAATTACACCTCCGCCGATACCTACCAGACTAGAAATAACTCCAATAAACCCTGAACCAACTCCCATACCTATACTTTTAGGTAAATTTCTAGTAGGTTTTGGTTTGAGATCAAGAATAAGCTGAGCCGACGCGTACCCCGCAAAAAGAACAAATAAGGCCGCGAGAACGGCAGGATTTAAAGATTCGGCAAAAAAGCTTCCAGAGAATGTTCCTATAACAAGGAACAAAGCAGACTGCCTTACGGTTGGCCACAATATGGCGCCTCGGGTATGGTGAGCGCGAATACTCGATAGGGATGTGAAGACAATCGATGCAAGCGATGTGCCGATAGCGAGATGCAGGATCCGCTCAACTGGGAAATCTTGTGCTGTAAATAGGAATACCATTAGCGGAACCAGAAGTGTTCCTCCACCAATTCCGAGAAGGCCCGCAAAAAATCCCACAAAAAGTCCAACCGCAAGATAGGCGAACCACCATTGAACCATTAAGTCCATTACGAACTAAGTTCTTGAATGTAAGACCACTCTTCAGGGGTTACTGGCGTGATGGACAGGCGTGATCCTTTTTGAAGCACTCTCATGCTCTCTAATTCCTTGTGCTCTCTCAATTCGTTTAGTGATATAAGGGGAGTTTTGCGAACGAATTTAACGCCTACATTAAACCAACGAGGCGTTTCTTTTGTTGACTTAGGGTCGAAGTAATCACTCACTTTGTCAAATTGAGATTCGTCTGGATATGCTTCGCGTGCGACTACGGCGCAACCAACAATCCCAGGAGGAGAACAATTCGAGTGGTAGAACAGCACTCCGTCACCTACCTTCATATCATTTTTCATGAAATTTCGAGCTTGATAATTGCGTACACCGTTCCAGGGCTCAATTTGCCCAGGACAATTTCTAAGGTCGTCAATGCTGAAAACATTTGGCTCTGATTTCATAAGCCAATATTGGGTGTTACTTGCTTTGGTCATTCTTTAGAACAATTCCGTTTGTTATATTTTCTGTGGAAGAGCTGCTCGTTTCATCCTGAACCAAAAGGTTCAAGGCCTGTCTCTTATACACATCTGACGCTGCCGACGATATGCAGTGTGTAGA
>CAJXOL010000062.1 GCA_913057675.1 uncultured Pseudomonadota bacterium
GAGATTTCTGCCTGTCTCGTGGGCTCGGAGATGTGTATAAGAGACAGATCTAGTGTGGTTGATTCTGAACTTAAAGTTCATGGGATAAGGAACCTACGGATTGTAGATGCGTCCGTAATGCCCACAATCACATCAGGAAACACCAATGCACCGACAATGATGATTGCCGAGCGCGCAGCAGAGTTTATTATTAACGATAATCGCTAGAGGCGTTAGCGCCGGAGCATCCTCAGCCTTTCGCAATACGCAACGTTAGGTTCTCCATAAACTGACGGATTCTCTTAGCGTTCTGACCCAAATCACTTTTCCCAACACGTGACTTTGACCTCATGTCAATACTTACGCCACCTGCCTCATTTTCGACGATTCGAACGACAACATCGTCTTTAAAACCAAATAATAAGGTTGTCGCCGTTGCTTCAATTCGACCAGAATCTGCATCTGAACTCACGATTTCTAAACCCATTGTCAATAAAACATCTATCGCCTCAACCAAGACACTTGCGGGTTGCACATCCAGGAAGAGTGTTTTCAGATCTGGGTAAGCTTTTTTTTGTTGCTCTGCTACCTCTAACCCATCGTAAACAATCGAGTGATGCTCTGCAGTTCTCAATTCACCCACTGCCACAAAGCTCGGCGGATTTAACGTATCTGTTGTGATGTCATGTATATATGGATGCGCGTCGAGCGTCTTCTTCCAACTGTAGGGAACATAAACCATGACGAGACAAATAATGAGCCCAACGAACCCAACAAAAGAATCCATTCTCGTCTTGCTTTGAATGAAGAACATAGCTACCAACAACACGACCAGTGTAGCGCCCGATAGGAAAACCGACCACTTTAGAATTTGAAAACCGATGCTAAAGTGCCATAACCCCAATCGATAGCCTACGCCTGAGCCCAAAGCAGCAAAAGCACAAAAAATTGCCAAAACAAAACCAATGTACATAATTCTCCTACGATTTCGTTGCTTACTTTGGAGATGGTTACTAAACATTTTAGCCTCTTAGACAATGAGTCTTTATTGCGAACGAAAACCAGATGTATAGGAATATAATGTGTTCACGTTAATGCTAATTAATGATACTCCAAAAAAGAGGCAACCATCACTTATTAATTATCTTTATAAATCTAATTCATATTTAAATCTCAACTGTGAAAATTCACTTCATCGTACTGGCTACCGCCGCCTTTTTATCTGGGGCTA
Organism: uncultured Pseudomonadota bacterium; assembly: GCA_913057675.1. Lineage (GTDB taxonomy): Bacteria > Pseudomonadota > Gammaproteobacteria > Burkholderiales > Eutrophovitaceae > Eutrophovita. Next base: position 1,211 of record CAJXOL010000062.1, read on the forward strand.
ACCTAAGAGTCTTTGACGCACTTCTGCCGAATATTGCTGCTGAATTCGATGTCACTCACGCTACAGCCGCCATAGTGATTGCCGCCTTTACGCTGGCCTACGGATTATTTCAAATCATTTATGGGCCTATTGGTGATCGCTATGGCCGCATAAAAACCGTATCTGTGGCGACCGGAATTGTTGCTGTTGGGTCATTAGGGTCTGCTCACGCTCAAGATCTAGAGTGGTTAACTGCCTTGCGCTTCTTAACTGGAATTGGGGCAGCAGGAATTATACCCGTCTCACTTGCTTGGATTGGAGATCAAACAACATATGAAAACCGTCAGGCCAGCCTTGGGAATTTCATCAGCTTCATATTATTGGGACAAATCTTAGGACCATCACTTGGTGGCGCCTTAGCTGAATTCTCATCTTGGAGAACAATTTTTTATTTCTTTTCTATTTCCTTTTTCATCATGACGTTAATACTGTTTTTAGTCGCCCATAAATATCAGTCGACGCACTCAGTAAAGAAAACGTCAACCCTGCCAAATCACCCGTTTAGAAATTACTCAAATATTCTCAAAGACCCTTGGTGCCAAACTGTCCTCGTGATGGTCCATCTAGAAGGAGCCTTATTTTATGGTAGCTTTGCATTTGTTGGGGCATGGATAAAAACCGAGTTGAACCTCGACTACATGACGATTGGCCTACTGCTTTCTGGTTTTGGTCTCGGAGGAGTGCTGTACACCATTTCCATACGGAGGTTACAAACCCTCATGGGAGAAGTTGGATTTGTATTGACTGGTGCTTTGATCTTATTTCTATTTTTTGTCGCTTTACCGGTCATGCACTCCGAAGTGCTTGTTGGAGCTTGGTGCATCTTCGGCGGATTTGGTTTTTACATACTGCACAACACGCTACAGACTAAAGCAACCGAAATGTACCCTCAAGCTAGGGGCACTGCGATCTCAGTGTTTGCTATGAGTCTTTTTAGTGGGCAAGCGGTTGGAACAATATTTTTTGGGCTCTTAACAACACTTTTTGGTTACACGCTTAGCTTCATAAGCGTCGGCGTTTGCGTGTTGACACTAAGTCTCTTCTTTGCCAAGAAACTTAACGTTAATTTGAGGCGCATCTAAGACTCGGAAATAGGTTAATCTCCGAGAATATTTCAAAACACCTCTAGCCGAACTAAATAGTCTCCACAATCCGCATATCACGGACGGCCGCATCGCCCATAGCCTCGAGAGCTTCTTTATACGCTGGGCTATCATGCGCAGCGACAGCTTGCTCAACACTGTCGAACTCAATCATCACAACACGTTGCTCTAGTCCAGCTTCGTAAACCTTGGACGGCATGCCGCGAGCTATAAAACGTCCTCCCCCGCTCTCAACAGCTGGTCTTGCTAACTCCGCATATCTTGCCATTGCTTCTGGGTTACTGATTGAGTGATAAAACGCAATCCAATAGGCTTTTGCCATCTTTCCATCCTCTCTTATTTTTTTAGTTTATTGACGTCAATTTCACTTAAATTATAAATTAAATCATTAACTACTTGCAGCGAAACACGTCCAAACCTAGCATGTCGATAATCGGTCACAACCAATTGCGCCGCACGCTCAAAATCAACACTCCCACCTCTCGATCGCATGCCGCGCTTATTTCCGATTGATTCAATAAACGTGACCGCATCGACCCCCTCAAATTCTATTTTGTATCGATCTGATAGTGCTTGAGGATAACGTTCAAGCATTTTCTGTATCAAAAAAATCGCAGCATCCTCTATGTTGTAAGCGTGAACACCTATTGCATTATTGACAGCCAGATGAAGACCTGTTTCAACGGTATCAACCTTCGGCCACATAACTCCGGGACTATCGTAAATAACCAACTGATCACTCACCTCATATCGAGTAATCATTTTTGTCACGGCAGGTTCATCAGCAGCCTTAGCCTTGGCCTTTCCGAGCAGACCATTGAGGATCGTTGACTTGCCGACATTAGGAACACCTGTGACAATCAACCTCAGTGGCTTAATCGCGTCAGTACGATGGGGTGCTAACTTCTGACATTCCCTGATAATCTTACGCACCTCCTGTTTGGACTTGCCTACTATAGGAAGTGCGTTCGCTAAAGACGTTGGATCCATGAAATAACGGACCCATTGTTCGGTTACTTGATCATCCGCCAAATCCGCCTTATTTAAAATTTTAAGTGCGGGACGCTGCCTTTCTTTACGTAATTCGTCAAAAAGTGGATTTGCACTAGCTGCCGGCATACGAGCATCCAGAACCTCCACGACAACATCAACAGACGCCAATGCCTTACTTAAATTTCGCTTCGCCTGCGCCATATGGCCAGGGAACCAGTTTATGAGCGCCACAATTTAGAAGAATTCGATTAGGATTTAATGAATAAGGTGTTGAGACGCTACAAAACGTAGATCAATCTTCGTCCGCATCATCACTCGTGGTAGCTGCTGCTTTGGATTTGGCTCCTGGCTTCCTACCGGGCGCTCTCGGCGGCACGTGCGCTGATAACCGATAACTCATGCCCTCTATTTTCTTTTCACCAACAAAACGAGTTACATGGCAACATATCACTGCCCCTGCCGTTAATAGCTCGGATAACTGCTTTTCAAGCTGCGCCTTGGGAATTTTTAGCGCTTTTGAAATGTCAGCATCAAGCTGTTCGCCTTGGGTTCTCAAGTGCTTTAGAATATTTTCACTCATGCATTTACCATTCAAAATTCTATCAATAATCAATAAATTAAAGTCGAGTCTGCGCTAATAAGTCGCGTTGTTCAAGTTATAGCTCAACATTAACCCCCTGAGTTTTACTCTACCCTCACAACATTCAGCTCTAACGTTGAAAATAACCCTCAGCTTTATGAGGAACAAATCGGAGTTAAGCATCTACCCGATCTATTTTTATTTTTCCAGCCTCCGGGTTTGTAAATGAGCATGACCAACCCGTAACTGTCGCCCCGCTATAGTCGGGTGGTAGTCTGTTAACAATATCATCCATCGATATTTCTGCTGCGGCATCACATGCCTCCAACGTCTTAACATTTGGATTAAATAGGACGTAACTGATCTCCTGCTCCTTTTCATCTTCGAGCATTATCTGAAGAAATATACCCGCCTCTTCCGAGGAATCTAGGGACACAACTTGCGCCTCCTCACCACAACCCACCAATACATATATAAAAAGTATCGAAAGGCTCAACCTACACATTCTCATCATTTCCCAATCACCTTCTGTTAAAACTAAAGTTTCTACTTTATCAAGATTCAGAAATCCACTTTTAATGATTTAGAGTGGAGCGCCACAATCTCGGCAAAATTTGGAAGCCTCCAGATGCCCCTCGCTGACACATTGACCGCACGTTCGGGTGGTAGGTTGTTCTCTTTGAAAGACGAACTCTGCGCTCACAATCCCGGTGGGAACCACGAGAATTCCCCAACCTAGGAGCATCGTTACTGAGGAAACGACCCTACCAATATCAGTTTGGGGAAAAATATCTCCAAACCCAACGGTAGTCATAGTCATAATCGCCCAGTACACGGCCATCGGAATACTGGTGAAACCGTTATCGGGACCTTCCACGACATACATGACTGTCCCCATAATCAACACAACCATCCCAACAAAAGTCAGAAATACTAAAATTTTTCTCCTAGACGCGTAAAGGGCTCGACCTAGCGATGCGTATTCAGCAACATATGCGGTTAGTTTCAACAATCGAAACAATCTTAAAAGTCGAAGCACCCGTATATCGATGAGCACATGAACTCCAGGAGCAACCCATGCAAAATATGTAGGCATGACTGCTAGAAAATCTACAATGCCATAAAAACTTCGCATATATGCCAAAGGCTTGGGCGCGCACCATATACGAGCACAATACTCTACGGTAAATATCCCTGTGAATATCCATTCCAGCGTCATCAATTGCTCACCCCAATTGGCATGAACCGAATCTATGCTGTCGAGCATTACGACAGCAACACTTAACACAATCAACCAAATTAACGATAGGTCAAAAAATCGGCCTGCTGGGGTGTCCGCTTCAAAAATGACTGTGTAGAACCGCTGCTTCCACTTTTTCGATGATAGTTGTTGCATAAATGCTACGCAGAAGTCACTGGAATAGAGGTGAACTGTCTGATCTCATGTCGATATCTGTTGATTTCTTTTATCAAGGATAGACTTTGCCTCAGACATCGTTCTATCGATCAATTCTTTGCATGAAGGAATATCATTAATTAATCCCACAACCATTCCGCAAGACCAAACTCCCGCTTCCATCTCACCACCAAGCATAACCTTCGGGTAGACCCCGGCAACCTGATCTAGAACATCATCAATTTTAATGTTCTCTCCTAGGTCACGTTCTTTCTCAAGCAACTTTTGCGCCGCAGTATTATTAAGCACACGCTCGGTATTGCGCAAAGGTCTCATAACAAGCCTAGTATCCAGTTCTGTCGCCTGAAGCAAGGCCTCCTTAACATTAGGATGACAAGGGGCCTCCTGTGTTGCCATGAAACGGGTCCCCATATTGATACCATCGGCACCTAATGCCAAAGCAGCAACCAAGGAACGTCCGTCCGCCATGCCGCCGGAGGCAACAATCGGAATCTCAAGTTCATCAGCCGCCCTTGGAAGAAGTATGAAGTTAGGCACATCATCTTCCCCAGGATGACCACCGCATTCAAAACCATCTACAGAAACCGCATCACAACCAATAGATTGCGCCTTGAGCGAGTGTCTGACAGAGGTACATTTATGGATCACTTTAATCCCTGCTTCTTTTAGCGCAGGCATAACCTGCTGAGGATTACGCCCAGCAGTCTCAACGACCTTGACGCCCTCTTCTATGATGACCTTTACGTACCCAGGGTAATCCGGAGTTGCCAATGAAGGAAGGAATGTAAGATTGACGGCAAACGGCTTATCAGTGAGCAATTTACACTTTCGGATTTCATTACGTAAATCCTCAGCCGACTTTTGAGTCAAGCCAGTGATAGTGCCGAGCCCTCCAGCATTAGAGACCGCAGCAGCTAATTCCGCAAACCCCACGTAGTGCATACCACCTTGGATAATGGGGTAATCAATACCTAACAGTTCAGTAATTCGCGTTCTCATTTCCATCTATCCTTCAACTCTAAAAGTCATTAACAATATTTTCAAACTGAAAACCATGTGTATAGTATCGAAATATTCAATATTGATACAATAACCATAAAATGTCAGCATACCTTATTGCGGAAATTACCGTCTTAGACCCAGACGGATACGAGGAATATAGAGCTATAGTGGGTGCTTCTCTGGCGAACTATGGCGCTAAATTTCTGATTCGTGGGGGAGAAATAGAAAACATTGAAGGGGGCTGGGCGCCACAAAGACTAGTCATGTGTGAGTTCCCTGATATGGACACCATTCACAAATGGTACGCCTCTGAAGAATACCAAAAAGCAAAAAAAATAAGAGAAGACACAGCCATCTTTAATATAGTTGCTGTAACGGGAATTTAATACCGAAACAAAATGCCAACCCCTGGATTCTGACCTCACACCCAATTAAGTCAACCGTTGATAATCCTATGGGGACCTTTTAATTTTCTTGGAAGCACTCGCCCCATACGTGCACGCCTAAGATAATGGTGTTCAAACTTAGCACCAGTTAGCGAAATGGTATCTTCCTTTTGCGCTCTAGGTGAATGGCCTATGATCTTCGCCATTCTCTTATTTAGCACGCCGATTGCAGACAGTTTATCGTTATCATCTAACCCCATCACAATCACGCCTCGCCCCTTAGAGAGAAACTTAATTTCCTCAGCAGCGAATATCAGCAATTTGCCATTTTCAGACACACCAACTACCAATCGATCTGTTTCGGGGTTCAAGAACTGTGGCGAAATAGGTGCTTCATTTTTCGGCATTGACATGAAATCTCGACCCGCACGTCGATTAGACACCATATCTCCGAGCTTCGTAAAAAAACCATATCCACCTGTAGTTGCGACAAATACGCTTGATTCCGAACTTCCTGCAAGACAATGCATAACTTGGGCGCCACCTTGAAGATCCAAGAGGGAGGAAGCAGGTACGCCATCCCCCCTACCTGACGGAAGTATATTGGCATCAATGCTGTAGGCTCGACCTCTTGAATCTAAAAATATAACGGGATCAACTGATCGAGATTGAATAATTGATGAGAGCGCATCTCCTTCCTTAAAACTTAAACTACTCGGCTCGACATCCCAACCCTGCCGCATTCGAATCCAACCTTTTTTAGAAAAAATTATTGTAATTGGATCATCTGAAGCTTTAACTTCAAGCACAGATTTCTCGGATACTTCTATGATGGTGCGTCGTTTATCGCCAAACTGTTTGGTATCAGCTTCAATCTCTTCAATGATTAACTGCTCAAGATGATTCTTATTCTTCAGGATGTTTTTAAAAGATTTTTGCTCTTTTGTTAGATTTTTGAGCTCCTGCTCAACTTTAATATGCTCCAGTTTGGCTAACTGCCTTAGTCTCATGTCCAGAATGTCATCTGATTGACGTTCCGATAGATTAAATTCTGACATTAAATCCTGTTTAGGCTGTTCGGAATTTCTAATAATTGTTATAACCTTATCGACATTGAGAAGAATCAATAATCTTCCCTCTAAGACGTGTATACGATCTTCAACTTTACTCAAACGATAAAGTGTACGTTTCGTTACAGTTGCACGCCGAAACTCAATCCAATCTGTCAATATTTCAAGAAGGTTTTTCCCGGATGGACGACCGTCTAAACCAACATTAACAATATTGATAGAAGCATTTGTTTCTAAGCTTGTTCGCGCAAGTAACGCATTAATGAACTCATCCTCACCGATCTTCGATGTCTTGGGCTCAAAGACCATACGGACTGGGTTGTTACGATCCGATTCGTCACGCATGCGATCTAAAACCGACAACATGGCTTGCTTTTCTTTTTGCTGAGTTACTGAAATTGACTTCTTCCCAGCCCGCGGCTGCGGATTCGTAATCGCATCTATTTCCTCTTGAATTTTCCTAGATGAAACTCCAGGAGGCAGCTCTGCGACCACCAACTGCCATTGACCTCTTGCTAATTTTTCCACAACCCATCTAGCTCTAACTCGAACAGCACCTCGACCTGTCGCGTAAACTTCAGCAATATCGGAAGCGCTCGTAATGATTTGAGCGCCACCCGGAAAATCTGGGCCTTTTATGTGGCGCATGACCTGCTTAATTGTCATATCAGGCTTCTTGATAAGGGACACAACCGCAGAAGCTACTTCACCGAGATTATGACTTGGCACTTCCGTTGCCATACCTACCGCAATGCCACTCGCGCCATTGAGCAACAAAACAGGCAAACGAGCGGGGAGTAAACAAGGTTCATTGACACTGCCGTCATAGTTAGGAATAAAATCAACTGTTCCTTCATTCAGTTCGCTGAGTAGCACCTCAGAAAATTTCGTAAGTCTGGCTTCTGTATATCTCATTGCAGCAGCGTCATCACCATCTCTAGAACCAAAGTTCCCCTCCCCATCAACCAACGGATAACGAAGCGTAAAATTTTGAGCAATTCGAACTAAAGCGTCGTAGACCGATGAATCACCATGGGGATGAAACTTTCCTAAAACGTCACCAACAACCCGAGCTGATTTTTTCCTTGGATTCCCAGCTGTTGCATTCATCTCCCACATTGCGTACAAAATTCTTGACTGGACTGGCTTTTGGCCATCCGCAAGCCGCGGCAAAGCTCGATCCTTGACCGTAGCTATGGCGTACTGCAGATATTGAGTAGAGGCATATCTACCTAAGGGGATGGCATCTGAAAAATTAATGCGTTCCAAGGGTGCGAAATAATCAGGGAGTACATCCGTAGCTTTTCTCACGAACACTGCATTTTTCTTTATGGGCTTTTCTTCTACTTTACTCATTTCAAATAACTCTTTCTGTTTACTCATTTTTTTCTTTGTGTCAGCTACGCTTTTTCCCTATCACTGCAGGATAAATATAAATCGAAGTAATTCATGACTACGGTCAGACACACTAAAAGTCCACTCCCCTGCAGGAGCCTCTTCTTTTGTGCGAGCGTTGTACCCAACACACCCCGATGCCACTCCATTACTAACTTTGAATTTTCTAGGAACGTTATACCCCTTATTAGGCCACCCTCCCTCACTCAATATCTCCGGGTGTGCCAATGATTGCGTAAGCATATATTTATCACCATCAAAATTTACGTAGGCTTCAAAACAAAACCCAAATCGCACAACCTGTTGAGCAGGGACAATTTTTGATTGCTTGATGAGTTTCTGTTCATCATCATAAATACCATACTCAGTAATTTTATCTTCTTGCCCTGCATGCCCATTTACAGAAAAGAAGCACAGAAAAACCATCACAGACTGCAAATAAAATAAAAATTTAATCATGAAAAATCAGCCTCAACTAAGTTACCAAAAGTTTCCATCCAATTTCGACGTTGGCCCGCATTCTCACGCGCCATCATCATTCCAAATATATCTAGTGATTCTTCCATGACGTCCTCAAAAGTCACTTGCAGGGTTCGTCTTGTGTCTGGATTAAGCGTTGTATCCCAGAGTTGATCTGGACTCATTTCACCTAACCCCTTAAATCGACTCACCGACCACCCTTGGGGTTTGACACCTTCATCAATAAGTTTGTCCTCTAACATTTTAAGCTCGTGCTCATCCAGAACATATAACTTACGCCCCGGTTTGCTCTTGCCTTGAGTAGGCACATCAATCCGAAACAATGGCGGTTGAGCAATATAGATGTGACCACTTTGAATTAATTTTGGAAAATGTCGAAAAAATAACGTGAGGAGTAGAACCTGAATGTGCGCACCGTCGACATCCGCATCAGCAAGAATGTTGATCCTGTTATAACGTAAATTGGTTAAGTCTATTGGGTCGTCTAAGGTGTGGTGATCCACACCTATAGCCAGCGCGATCGCCTCGATTTCCTTGTTCGAATAAAGCGAACTGGGCGCATCTTGCCATGTATTTTTAGGCTTTCCTTTCAAGGGCAAGATTGCTTGAAACTCCTTATCTCTGGCTCCTTTTGCTGAACCACCAGCGGAATCGCCCTCTACGATGAAAAGTTCATTACGACTAGGGTCTTCTGAGGCGCAATCCGTTAACTTGCCGGGCAATACCGCTATTCCAGATGTTTTCCTTCGTTCTGTTTTTTGCGCTGCCCGAGTTCGCTGCACTGCTTGCTTTAATACTAACTCAGCAATGCGTTTACCCTCATCTACATGTTGATTCAACCACAACTCAATAGGGTCTCGTATCATTTGTGACACCAACTTAAAGGCATCGCGCGAAATTAGCTCATTTTTCACTTGACCTTTAAACTGTGGGTCAAGAATTTTACATGCTAGAACAAAATTAGCTCTTGACCAGACATCATCTGGCACTACTTTTAGACCCCTTTGCCCCATGGCGTGATGGTCGATAAAACTTTTAATCGCTTGGTACACACCATCTCTAAGACCGGATACATGCGTTCCTCCTTGACGGGTAGGAATCATATTCACATAGGATTCACTAATGACCTCCCCTTCCGTTGTCCAAGATAGTGCCCATTGAGCACCTTCACCCTCTGCAAATAAATTTGATTCAGATTTACTCGTGACATAGCGCTCACCGAAAAAGGTGTTCGCCACAGCGTCCTGACCGACAATGGCCTCGGCAAAATAACCTTCTATACCTTTGGGAAAATGCCAGGTCTGCGTATCAAATATTCCATTCTTCTCAATGCCAAGTGAAAATCGGACACCAGGCAATAACATCGCTTTGGCTCTTAGTAATGCGGTGAGTTGGACAACATCAAATTTCACGCTATCAAAGTACTTGGCATCCGGCCAAAATCGTATACGAGTCCCTGATTTATTACCAGCTACCTTTTTTAACTTTTCTAGAGGCACTTTAACTTTGCCATTAGGGCCAAACGTCATTTGGTGAACGCCCCCATCTCGCGTCACTTCTGCCTCTAATTTTGTCGAAAGCGCATTACTGACACACACACCAACACCATGCAGACCACCAGCAATCCGATACACAGACTCAGAGTCAGTCTTACGAAATTTACCACCCGAATGCAACGTCGTAAAAATAACCTGAATTGCGGGGATTTTTTTGGTCTTGTGTATATCCACAGGAATTCCTCGGCCATCATCGATAACCTCAGCAGAACCATCCTCATAAAGCTTAATCTCTGCACTCTTTGCGTATCCCGCTAAGCCCTCATCTGAGGCATTATCGATGATCTCCACTAACGCATGATTAGGGTTAATCGGGTCAGTGTACATACCAGGACGATGTAAAATAGGAGACAAATCTTCAAGAATTTCGATGTCATCAGCAGTGTATTGAGTGGCTCTTTTATTCATACATCCTTTTACCGTTTAAGTATTTTTAACCGTTTAATCTTTAAAGTTAGTGTGACTACAACATGCAAAACAGTTAACAACTAAAAGCTTTATTGCCCGTCAGTTTAACTGAGTTACACAACTGAATGATCCGTGCGCGATCCACCCGCCTCGACAACGACAGCGGGCTTAGATCTTAATCTCGGCACGGGCCGCAGTGGTGTGAGCGGATGCAACAAAGGAATCTTCAAAAATTCCTCTTTCATAAAATCAACAAAAAGTTTAACCTTTCTTGAAATCAAGCGATTGGAGGGATAAACAGCCGAAATTTTAATTGGGTCTGGAGCATAATCATTCAAAATGGGTACTACAATTCCACTCTCGATCTGCTCTTTCACCAGCAATGAAGGAACTAACGCGACACCAACTCCGTTCAATATCGCATCGCGGATAGCATACCCACTATTTGCTCTAAAATTACCTGATACTTTTGTTGGAAGAAGGCCTTTAGCATCACGTAATGGCCAAACACTAGAAAAAAGATGAGTATAGGTGATGCAGTTATGATTTTTGAGATCATTAGGCACCCGGGGTATCCCATGTTTTGAGAGATAGGAAGGCGACGCCACACAAACTCGCGAACTACTGCCGACATGACGGGCAATCAACTGAGAATCTTCGAGCTCTCCAAACCGTATCGCAACGTCAAATCCCTCTTGAACCAGGTCGGCGTAACGATCATCGAAAGAAAGATCGACACCATATTCAGCGACCTGGCTCCGGAATGCCAACAGAAGGGGCAACATATAAATTTGGCCAAAGGCAACCGGGCTGCTGATCCGTAGTGTGCCTGTCGGCTTATTGACTAAGCCCTGCACCTCCGCTTCCAATTCATTGACATCATCTATGATCCGTTGGCAACGCTCAAAATACTCTTTTCCGGCCTCAGTGAGTGAAATTTTGCGTGTTGTTCGATTGAGCAATCGAACACCAAGGCTCTGCTCAAGCATATTCATATGCTTACTGACAGACGGCTGAAGCATTTCCAACTCTCTAGCGACAGATGAAAAGCTGCCTGTCTCTACAATACGTACGAAGAGGTTCATCAGCCTGAATCTATCCATAACTCACCTTATATATCTACAATTTGGAATGAATATCTATCAAAAGATATTACTTGTCAATTAATAAGAATAAAAATAATAAGAAATATTATTGACGCGTTGCAACAAATGACATATCATTTTGATTCTTCTTTTTGATCTCCTCCTAGTGTAAGAGAAGCTTTTAGAGGCCCTCGTAACCGAGGGCCTTTTTTTTTCGCCGCAATATTATAATTTCAATAAATCAGGAGCATGAGAAAAATAAATAAAATCTTATTTATTCCTGTCTCTTATACACATCTGACGCTGCCGACGATATGCAGTGTGTAG
>CAJXOL010000063.1 GCA_913057675.1 uncultured Pseudomonadota bacterium
TCAGATGTGTATAAGAGACAGGCTTTGGAATTTATGGGTCCTCTTTTGCCTGAATTACTAGGTGGATCCGCCGATTTAGCTGCTTCTAATTTGACGATGTGGTCAGGATCAAAGCCTTTGCGGCAAGACAGTCATGGCAATTATTTGTTTTATGGCGTTCGAGAATTTGGAATGGCTGCAATCGTTAATGGTCTAGCGCTCCATGGTGGATTTATTCCTTTTGGCGCAACATTCTTAGTGTTTTCCGATTATTGTCGTAATGCGTTGCGTATGGCGGCACTAATGAAGCTCAGATCGTTATTTGTATTCACGCACGACTCGATCGGCTTAGGAGAAGATGGGCCAACTCATCAGCCTGTAGAGCACGCGACTAGTCTGCGCATAATACCTAATTTGGATGTTTGGAGACCATGTGATGCGGTCGAAACCTTGGTTGCTTGGGATTGTATGCTGGATCGTGTTGACGGGCCAAGTTGTTTGCTCGCAACGCGTCAGGGAGTGCCGAACCAGGATAAAACAAGTGAACAAATTGAAAATATTACTAAGGGTGCTTACGTCTTAAGTGATGCAGCGCATCCAGTAGCAGTAATTCTGGCTACTGGGTCGGAGGTGTCGCTAGCGATAGACGCACAAAAATTATTGCAGGATGAAGGAATTGCAACTCGTGTTGTGTCGCTACCCTCTACTAACGTTTTTGATCGGCAGGACGTCGCATATCGCGATAAGATTTTGCCGAAAACATTGCCCAAGGTAGCAGTTGAAGCTGGCGTAACAGATTTTTGGCGCAAGTATGTTGGTACCGAAGGAGCAGTCGTGGGCATAGATACCTTTGGTGAATCAGCGCCAGCAGACGCCTTATATGAACATTTTGAAATCACCGTTCAAGCGGTTGCGAGCGCTGTGAAGTCTTTTAAACACTAGACGCTAAGCTTGCTTATTGAGTTTGGTGGGCTAATTTACATATGATTATTGATGGAAGGAATTAACGAATGACGATACGTGTTGCAATTAATGGTTATGGTCGTATTGGGAGAAACATTCTTAGGGCTCACTATGAGGGCGGCAAGAAGCATGACATTGAGATTGTCGCGATTAATGATCTTGGCGACGCGGCAACTAATGCGCATTTGACTCAATATGATACTGCACACGGTCGCTTCCCTGGTGCCGTGTCTATTGATGGAGACAGCCTTGTGGTTAATGGGGATAAAATTAGGGTTGTTGCTGAACGGAACCCCAGTGACTTACCCTGGAAAGAGCTAAAAGTCGATGTGGTGCTAGAGTGCACGGGCTTTTTTGCTTCAAAAGAAAAGTCGGGCGCGCATATTCAGGCGGGAGCTAAAAAAGTAGTTATCTCTGCGCCTGGTGGTAAAGATGTTGACGCAACAATTGTTTATGGCGTGAATCATGAAGTGCTCACGTCTAGAGCAGAGGTGATATCAAATGCCTCCTGCACAACCAATTGTCTTGCTCCGGTTGTTAAAGTGCTTAACGACGCGATAGGAGTTGTTAACGGATTGATGACGACTATTCACTCTTATACGAATGATCAGGTACTAACGGATGTGTATCACGAGGATTTACGTCGAGCACGCTCCGCGACCATGTCAATGATCCCAACAAAAACAGGGGCGGCAGCGGCAGTTGGTTTGGTTCTACCTGAGCTTAATGGTAAGTTGGACGGCTTCGCGATGCGGGTGCCAACGATTAATGTTTCGCTTGTTGATTTATCGTTCATTGCTAAACGGGCAACAACGGTAGACGAGGTTAATCAAAAAATTAAAAATGCCGCAGAAGGCAAATTGAAAGGCATTTTGGAGTATAGCGACGGACCGTTGGTATCTATAGATTTCAACCATAATCCAGCTTCATCCGTGTTTGATGCGACGCTAACGAAGGTTTCAGAGGGCACGCTGGTTAAAGTTTGTTCTTGGTACGATAATGAGTGGGGGTTTTCTAACAGAATGCTTGATACGACCGTTGCATTGATGTCTGCAGCGTAAAAGTTTTAACTTTCTAGATGGGGCGTGGCTTAAGCATGCCCCATTGTTTTTTGGCTACTGAAAAAGAAATTATGAATTTTAAAACCTTGGATGAAGTTGATCTTTTGGGTAAGCGCGTTCTTATTCGATCTGATTTAAATGTTCCATTTAATGAGAATCATCAGATATCGGATGAAACAAGAATTGTAGCGTCACTGCCTGCGATCCAGCAAGCGATGGCTTCTGGCGCTGCGGTTATGGTGGCGTCTCATCTTGGAAGACCTAAGCCGGGGACATTTCAAGAGGAGTTCTCTCTCGCCCCTGTTGCAAAACGTTTGTCGGAGTTGTTAGGCACAAATGTACTCCTTATTAAGAATTGGATATCTGGAGTAACAGTTGAGTTGGGACAGGTCGTATTATTAGAAAATTGTCGAATGAATTTGGGAGAGATCGAGAATGACGAGGCGCTCTCTCGCGAAATGGCTAAATTGTGTGATGTTTTTGTGAACGATGCTTTTGGCGCGGCCCATAGAGCACACGCGTCCACACACGGCATCGCGCGTCATGTTGAAATAGCATGTGCTGGCCCATTAATAGTCCGAGAGGTTAAAGCGCTGAGTCAAGCGCTCGCGTCACCGGCGAGGCCACTAGTAGCAATTGTGGGAGGTTCTAAAGTTTCGACGAAACTCACTATACTCTTGGAGTTAGCGAAGAAAGTAGACCATCTGATTCTAGGGGGAGGCATTGCGAATACATTTTTGTTCGCGAAAGGCAAAAATATAGGTGCCTCACTAGCAGAAAAAGATTTAGCTGAAGAAGCAAGAGCCGTTATAGAGCAGATTGAGTCGAGGGGTGGGCAAATACCGTTGCCAAAAGACGTGGTTTGTGCGACCTCATTTCATCAAGATGCTGTTGCGACCAGAAAGCATGTTGATGATTTGAATGATAATGATTTGATCCTTGATTTCGGATCTGAGACCATGGGTGAGATTGCAAACGTAATAAAAGAGGCTGGGACTATCGTTTGGAACGGGCCGTTAGGGGTTTTTGAATTTGATCAATTTTCAGAGGGCACTAGAGTATTGTCGAACGCAGTCAGTGAGTCAGCGGCCTTTTCTATCGCGGGCGGCGGAGACACTATAGCAGCGGTCAATAAATTTGGGGTGACTGATGAAATCGACTATATTTCAACTGCTGGGGGTGCTTTTTTAGAGTTCCTAGAGGGAAAAGCCTTGCCGGCGCTAGACGTACTTGAACAAAGAGCGCTTGAAATAACATAAGAATGTCAGGGCTCATGAAGGCCCAATACTAATTTTTCTAATAAAGGACTTTATATATGGCTTTAGTTTCTATGAGACAACTGCTTGATCATGCGGCCGAGAATAATTACGGAGTGCCGGCCTTTAATGTAAACAACCTTGAGCAGGTTCAAGCGATAATGGAGGCTGCGTCTGAAACTTCAAGTCCAGTTATCATGCAGGCCTCTGCTGGAGCAAGGCAATATGCGGGCGAACCTTTTCTTCGACACCTTATTTTAGCGGCTATCGAGCAGTATCCAGATATTCCCATTGTTATGCATCAAGATCACGGTGCGTCCCCAGCGGTCTGCCAACGTTCCATTCGATCGGGGTTTTCAAGCGTGATGATGGATGGCTCTTTAGAAGAGGATGCGAAAACACCGGCCTCTTATGAATATAACGTGGCTGTTACCAAGCATGTTGTGGACATGGCGCATTCCGTGGGTGTATCAGTCGAAGGCGAGCTGGGTTGCTTAGGGTCCCTTGAAACGATGCAGGCAGATAAAGAGGATGGCTCTGGCGCGGAGGGAACGTTGACAAGAGAAATGTTGTTGACTGATCCAACGCAGGCTGAGGACTTTGTTTCGAAAACAGGAGTAGATGCACTCGCCATCGCAATCGGCACATCACATGGAGCCTATAAATTTACCCGAAAACCTACGGGGGATATTCTGGCTATTGACCGTATTCGAGCGATACATGCCAAGATTCCTAATACGCACCTTGTGATGCACGGTTCGTCGAGCGTTCCGCAGGAATGGCTGCAGATAATTCGAGAGCACGGGGGGGAGATGAAAGAAACGTACGGTGTGCCGTTGGAGGAGATTCAAGAGGGTATTAAACATGGTGTTCGTAAAATTAATATTGACACTGATATTCGTTTAGCCATGACTGGTGCTATTAGGAGAGCATTTAATCTTAATAAGGGTGAGTTTGATCCCAGAAAGTATCTCAAGCCGGCGAAAGAAGCGGCCAAGTCTATTTGTAAATTGCGATTTGAGGCTTTCGGTACCGCAGGAAATTCGGGAAAAATCAAACCGACACCATTGGATGACATTGCGTTGATTTACGAAAATTCTTGAGCAAAAAGATCCTGGACCATGCAGCATTAATTAGAAGTTAATTTATGAGCAAATCTCGTAAAAGCACTAAGCCACTCGTAGGAATAATTATGGGTAGTGAAAGCGATTGGACCGTTATGAAATGGGCCTCTGAGAGTCTAGATTCTTTTGGCGTGAGTTATGAAGCGTGTGTTATATCGGCGCATAGAACGCCTGATGAGATGTTTCAATACGCCGAAAACGCAGAAAGTCGCGGGATTCAAATTATCATCGCCGGAGCCGGCGGTTCTGCACATCTCCCTGGAATGGTGGCATCAAAAACCATATTGCCCGTATTGGGTGTTCCTGTGACAACCAAATCTATGAATGGCCTTGATTCGCTTCTTTCGATAGTACAGATGCCTAAAGGCATACCGGTGGCTACCTTTGCTGTGGGCGACGCCGGCGCCGCTAATGCGGCTCTTTTTGCGGTTGCCTTACTAGCTAGACACGATGATGGTTTGAGCGGTAAGCTTAATTTGTTTCGCAAGCGCCAGCGGTCAAAAGTGAAGGCAATGAAGTTACCCACCAAAGTATTAAAGTAATGGTTCAGCCAGGATCTTGGTTAGGAATCCTCGGGGGTGGACAGCTTGCCAGAATGTTTACGATGGCGGCGCAAACCATGGGTTACCGAGTTGCCGTATTAGACCCCGATCAGTCTAGTCCAGGGGGTCGTGTCGCAGAGAGGCACATACAAGCGAATTATGATGACTTAGATGCACTAAGTGAATTAGCACGAGTCACTTTGGCGGTGACTACGGAGTTTGAAAATGTTCCAGCCGACAGCCTTCGATTTCTTGATAACTTAGTTTCAGTAAGTCCTAATGCGGAAGCTGTTGAGATTGCGCAGGATCGTATTCGGGAGAAAACTTTTCTTCATAATCATGGTTTTCGGGTCGCGCCGCATGCTGTAATTACCCATGCGGACGACTTTAATCATTTTTCTCACAACATAAGTTTCCCAGGAATTTTGAAGGTTAGCCGTTTTGGTTATGACGGCAAAGGTCAGCTGTTAGTTAACAATTTATCCGAGCTGAAAATCGGGTTTGAAAAACTCGGAGGCGTGCCTTGTGTATTTGAACAATTTTTACCACTCCATTCAGAGGTGTCGGTTATTGTTGCTCGTGATCACACAGGTGACACAGCAGTTTTCCCCGTCGCAGAAAACCAGCACAGCGGAGGGGTATTAGATGTAACGATTGCTCCAGCACGAGCTACTGAACAGATCGTTTCCATGGCAGAACAGCTAGCCATATCGTTAGCCGAGGCGCTGCAATATAACGGGATACTGTGTGTGGAGTTTTTTATTTTGAATGACGGTGCTTTAGTTATAAATGAAATCGCGCCACGGCCACATAATAGTGGACACTATACGACGGACGCTTGTAGTGTCTCCCAGTTTGAGCAGCAAGTTCGTGTAACGAGTGGATTACCTTTAGTGAGGCCGAGGCAATATACCCCAGCTGTGATGGTTAATCTCCTGGGAGATTTGTGGCGAAACGGCGAGCCTAATTGGCATCGCGTTTTGCAAGATGATCGCGTTAAACTCCATCTATATGGTAAAGAGGATCCGAGACCAGGACGGAAAATGGGACATTTAACGATCGTTGATTCGGATCTTGATCGCGCGCTGTTGCTGTCTCAGGAGATTAAGCAAGTATTGCGGCAGGAGTGATGGTGAATAATAGAAATATAGTTTTTGAGACACAAATTAATTCTTTAGAATTTCTCTATCGCGGGAAAGTTAGAGACATTTATAAAATTGATGACGAGCGTCTCTTAGTTGTTCAAACAGATCGACTCTCAGCGTTTGATGTGGTGTTGCCCGACCCAATACCAGGTAAGGGTTGTTTGTTAACCGAATTATCTGTGTTTTGGTTTCAAAAACTATCGCATCTTATTCCCAACCATTGGTTAGACCATTCACTTAAAGAATTTTTAACTGACGATGAGTTTGAACAAGTTGACGGTCGCGCTATGGTCGTGCGCCGACTGAAGCCACTCCCAGTGGAGGCAATTGTTCGTGGTTATTTAGCGGGATCTGGCTGGAAGGAATATCGAAACACGGGGAGTATTTGCGGTATTGTTCTGCCTCCCAACCTTCAACAGGCGCAGCAATTGCCGCAGACTATTTTTACGCCATCGACGAAGGCTGATCTTGGCGGTCATGACGAAAATATTGCATTTGAATCAGTCGTAAAAAAAATAGGACAAAATTACGCCAGTAGAATCCGGGCGGTGTCTTGTAAGCTATACGAGGAAGCGGCAACTTACGCTCTTGAGAGAGGAATCATTATTGCAGATACGAAATTTGAATTTGGAACTGATTCGGCTGGAGAACTTTACCTTATTGATGAAGCGTTGACCTCAGACTCTTCAAGATTTTGGCCGCAGGACAAATACGCTATTGGAGCGAGCCCGCCATCTTTTGATAAGCAATTTGTTCGCGATTGGCTTGAATCAACGGGTTGGGACAAGCAGTCGCCCCCGCCTTGTTTGCCAGATGATATTGCCCAAAAAACGTCCGATAAGTACAAAGAAGCTTTAACGTTACTGACGCAATGAGTCTTTTTAAGAGGGGACTTTGAGTAAAAGGATTACCAAGAGCATCAATGAGGCAGGGCGTTTGCTCAAGGATGGACAATTGGTGGCGTTTCCAACGGAGACTGTATATGGGTTGGGTGCTGATGCCTTAAACCCCTTAGCGGTCAAGCGTGTTTATGAGGCTAAGTCCCGACCGCTTGACCATCCCTTGATCGTTCACATTGGGTTTGAGAGTCTTTTGGATGAGTTCGCTATACATATTCCTCACGTAGCACGAGATTTAGTTGCTCGTTTTTGGCCTGGACCACTAACCCTTGTTTTGGATGCTTCCGATAAAGTTCCTCGCATCGTGACGGGTGGTCAGGATACGGTCGCAATTAGGTTTCCAAGTCATCCTGTCGCCATCGACCTGTTAAAAGAATTTGGAGGAGGTATTGTTGGCCCCTCAGCGAATAAGTTTGGTCGGCTATCTCCAACTAGGGCGGAAGATGTTGATCGCGATTTTGGGTCGGAGCTTAGTCTGATTCTTGACGGAGGACCCTGTGCTGTGGGTATAGAGTCGACCATTATCGGATTCGATGGGGAGTTGCCGGTTATGTTAAGGCCCGGAATGATTGATAGAGAGAGCATCTCTAAAGAGATTTCGGGGAACGTTTTGAGCGCTGGATTTAACTTACCAAAAGTTCCCGGGGCCTTGCCATCACACTACGCGCCAAGAACAAAATTAAGGCTTCTCGGGGCAGCGGAAATTAGGCGATACTTAGAACAAAATGCGGGATCAGATGCATTAGCCTTGTTAACGTTTCAAGAAGTTTTTGGAACGAGCCCTAATATAACCGTAATAATTGCGTCCCAAGAACCTAATGATTACGCTAAAAATTTATATCAACGATTGAGAGAATTAGATAGCTGTGGCGCTGAGTTAATCATCGTTGAGGCAGTGCCGGAAATGAGCCCGTGGGACGGAATCCGAGATCGGCTTACTCGCGCGGCTCACTCGGCCTAATCAAAGCGCATCAAATAATCAAGGGCTTTAGAAACCCCACCCTTATTGAAAGGGATACCACAAAGCGCGAGCCCCATTTCAACACCAGACAAAGTTCCGGTTAACGATAAATCGTTTAGGTCTCCCAGGTGACCAATTCGAAAAACTTGATCGTTAAATTTACCTAGACCGGTGCCGAGTGACATATCAAATTTATCAAGGATTTTTTTTCTTAGTTGGTTCGCGCTTGCTCCGGGCGGAGTCATCACGGCGGTAAGTGTATTACTGTAAGCGGCGTGATCGCGACATACCGTTTCAAGTCCCCAGTGTGCAACCGCTGCTCTTGTTGCGGACGCATGACGAGCGTGCCTGCCGAAAACAGTGTCGAGTCCTATTTCATCTAAAATGATTTTTAGAGATTCTTGTAAACCAAAAATTAAGTTTGTTGCTGGCGTGTAGGGAAAAAAACCTTTCTCGTTATGAAGCAACATGTCGCCCCAGTCCCAATAACCACGGTTGTATTGAGATTTAGTATGAAGCGTTAGTGCTCGTGTACTGACAGCATTAAAAGACAGACCTGCAGGTAGCATCAAGCCCTTCTGTGAGCCACCAATAGCGACATCCACGCGCCACGTATCGTGTTGATAGTCGATGGATGCTAGGGAGGAAACGGTGTCAACCAACAAAAGTGCTTGATGTTTGGCGTCGTCGATGGCATTTCTTACTGCCAGTATGTCGGAGGTTACCCCGGTCGACGTTTCATTATGAACGACACAAACTGCCTTGATGCGTTGAGTTGAGTCGTTTATAAGGTAGTCATAGATACGAGACGGGTCAACTGCGGTACGCCAATCAGAGTCAATGACTTTTACGTCAAACCCTAGCTTGGTTGCGAGGCGTTTCCATTGAGCCGCAAAGTATCCGGTTTCGTATATAAGGATGGAATCCCCAGCATTTAATACATTGGTCAGACCAGCCTCCCAGGCTCCGGTGCCAGAAGCGGGAAACATAAATACGGGTTGATTGGTTTGGAATACGCGCTGGAGATTGTATAAAACTTCTAGTCCAAGCTCGCCAAATTCTTCACTCCGATGGTCAATCGTTGGTTTAGAGATTGCGGCGAGCACTCGGTCAGGAACATTGGTTGGACCTGGGATGTGTAAAAAGTGTTTACCAGGACGATGAGTGGGCATACGTAGTTACCGGTCGGTCAAATAGTTGTGAGGGAGAAGGCTTCCCCAAAAAGTTTTTGCGATTAATTTGAAAATCAAATTTTAAGTAAAACTCCACTTAGTGGATTTCAGGATCATCTATTGCCTCATCACTACTTAAAAAGTCGAAATCGCAACCTTCGTCTGCCTGCTGAACATGCTCTGTATATAATTGACCATAACCCCGCTTAAATTTTCTGATTTTAGGGGACCATGTTTGTCGTCGTGCTTCTATTTCTTCATCTGATATTAGAACATTGATTTCGCGGTTTGTAACATTTAGCTCAATTACATCACCAGTTTTGACGAGTGCGAGTGGTCCGCCTACCCATGATTCGGGGGATACGTGCAGGACGCATGTACCGTAGCTCGTGCCGCTCATCCGAGCATCGGATATTCGAACCATATCTCTAACCCCTTTTTGTACAAGTTTTTTGGGGATTGGCAACATCCCCCATTCTGGCATTCCGGGGCCTCCTTGGGGTCCCGAATTTCTGAGAACAAGAATGGAGCTTTCGTCTACATCTAGGTCTGGATCATCTAATTGCCGTTCCATGTCGTTGTAGTCGTCGAAGACTATTGCTTTGCCACGGTGATTGAGTAGCGCCGGAGTTGCCGCGGAGGTTTTGATGACCGCGCCGTTGGGAGCAAGATTGCCTTTTAAAATAATTAAACCACCTTCGGCAAGTATCGGATGTTTTAAGGGTTTGATAACCTTATGGTTAAATATCTGAAAGCGCTCAATATTTTCTCCCAAGGATTTTCCGGTGCAAGTTAAAGCGTCGCAATGCAGTAGAGGCCGCATTTCTTGAAGTAGAGCCGCTAACCCACCCGCGTAATGAAAGTCCTCCATAAGGTACTCCCCTGATGGCCGCATGTTTACTAGATACGGTGTGCTTTTTCCAAGTTGTTCAAAGAGCTCTAGAGGCACGCTAAACCCGGCTCGTTTAGCAATTGCTATCAGATGAATAAGCGCATTGGTAGATCCGCCAAGGGCCATCAACACACGAACAGCATTTTCAATTGATGGCCACGTCAAAATATCCTTAGGAGTGAGATCCTCCCAAACCATATCTACGATTCTGCGCCCTGAGTTTGACGCCATCCTTGGATGATTTGAATCTGGCGCCGGAATTGTTGATGCATTGGGCAGCGAAAACCCTAAAGTTTCCACGATGCTCGTCATGGTCGCGGCGGTCCCCATGGTCATACATGTGCCGACCGATCGGGCGATACCCTCCTCGATATCTTGCCAATCGTCCTCGGTGATATTCCCAGCTCTCAGTTCGTCCCAGTACTTCCAAACATCAGAACCAGACCCTAGAGTTTTGCCGTGCCAGTTTCCTCGAAGCATGGGGCCGGCAGGCACAAAAATACTAGGTAGCCCCATACTTAAGGCGCCCATTAGCAAACCTGGTGGGGTTTTGTCGCAACCCCCCATCAGAACACATCCATCAATTGGGTAACTTCGCAGGACTTCTTCTACCTCCATGGAAAGCAAGTTGCGATACATCATAGTTGTGGGTTTTTGATAAACTTCAGCTAAGGACATGACAGGAATCTCGACGGGAAATCCGCCCGCCTGCCAGACTCCTCGTTTTACATCTTGAGCTCTTTCTCGAAAATGAGAATGACAGTGGCTTAGTTCACTCCAAGTATTTAGGATCCCTATAACAGGCTTACCTTCATAGTCTTTTCGACTGAAACCCATTTGAAGTGTGCGCGAGCGATGCCCAAAAGCTCGCAGGCTTTGCGGACCGAACCATCGATGAGAGCGAAGATCAGCGCTTTCTTTTTTTTTATTGTTCTGCATTCTGCTCTACGCCATTTATGATTTTAGACCTACCGTGGCATACTATAAACGGCGAGTCAAAATAAACCAGCTGCAGTTATAAAAAAGTGTTTGATTCCTTACGTATGGATTCACAATGTCTGAAGAGACATGTTGAGATAAAATGTGATCAATTAGTCAGGTTAGTTTTATTTTGGGCATGAATAATAAAGAGGTGACGAGATGATTGGCGATCGAATCGATGTAAATATTGCGGGAGGCTTAGATGTCTCTTTGCCACGAATGGTGCATGTGAGGCAGAAATTTGAACTGTCTAAAATCAGCAGCGTTAGTGAAACCGTAGCTCAGGAGTTTAAGAAGCCGGAGATTCAATCGAAGATTACACCTGGAATGACCGTTGCATTGGGTGTTGGCTCCAGAGGGGTAAACAATATTGCTGCGTGCGTAAAAGCCGTCGTTGATGAAATAAAATCGCTTGGTGGAAAGCCATTTGTTTTTCCTGCTATGGGCAGTCATGGTGGCGCTACTGCTGAAGGACAAAGAGAAGTGTTAGATGGTTACGGTGTTATGGAATCATTCATTGGTTGTCCTGTAAAGTCCAGCATGGAGGTCGTGGAAATTGGAACTGCTGATGACGGGATGCCGATATATATGGATAAACTGGCCTCGGAAGCTGACGCTGTAGCGCTTGTTTGTCGTGTTAAGCCACATACAAATTTTAGAGCTCCTATTGAGTCAGGAATTGTAAAGATGCTGACCATTGGTATGGGAAAAATTATTGGCGCGTCGACACTGCACACTTATGGTATGGATATGTTTGGCGTGTTGTTGCCACAAGCCGCAGAAATCATCATGGAGAAAAAGAATTTTCTTTTTGGTGTGGCAATGGTTGAAAACGCGGCAGATGAAACTGCGCTCATCGAAATTGTTCCAAGCGAAGAGGTTCTGGAACGAGAGCCGTTCTTATTGGCGCAGGCGAAAACGCTGATGCCGAAACTACAATTTGAAGAAATTGATGTGTTGGTTGTAGAGAAGATTGGAAAAAATATATCTGGCTCAGGAATGGATCCTAATATAACAGGTCGCAATTGCCGCGATGTTGACTGGGAGATGAGCCCACACGTCAAAAAAATCGCCGTATTGGGGCTTACGCCTGAAACGCATGGCAATGCCACGGGTTTAGGTGCGGCGGATGTTATCACAATGGATGTGTATCGAGAACTCGATATAGCTAAGACGTATGCAAACGTAATCACATCAATGTACTTAGATGGGGCAGCTATACCTATCATCATGAATACCGATCAAGCCGCTATACAGCTAGCGGTTAAGACGGTGGTCAGAGTAAAACCGGTGGATACAAAAATAGTCAGAATTTCTACAACACTCGAAGTGATGGATTTGCACGTTTCTGAAAATTTACTGCCTTATATTAAAAGCAACCTCGATAAGTTTGAGATTCTCAGCGAACCAGAGGTAATGAAGTTTGATGCAAATGGCAAGATTTACCCGATGCTGGCTGCACGCTCACACGTTCACGCTTAAGTATTTTAGAGCAGCTGTGACGTCTTACATTAAAAGTTGAGGATGCGAGTTCATTTAGATACCATCGGTGGTATTGCTGGAGACATGTTTATCGCGGCCATCTTAGATGCGAAGCCAGAATGGTACGGAGACATGTGTGGCGCAATACGCATCGCAGGCTTGCCCCATGAGGTAGGGCTGTCTTTGCTGCCACACGCTGATTTTGCTCTTACAGGGACTCGTTTTAATGTTGATGAGCTAGGTGTCCACGAACATCATCACACGCCATTTTCCCAGATCAAACAAATGTTGTCTGTGTCAGATCTGGATCCACAAGTACGGCAAATCGCCCTCGATATATTTTGTCTCTTGGCAGAGGCCGAAGCGACCGTCCACGGCAAGTCTGTAGAGACTATTAGTTTTCATGAAGTGGGGGAGTGGGATTCTATTGCGGACATTGTTGGAGCTGTCTCTTATACACATCTCCGAGCCCACGAGACAGGCAGAAATCT
>CAJXOL010000064.1 GCA_913057675.1 uncultured Pseudomonadota bacterium
GAGATTTCTGCCTGTCTCGTGGGCTCGGAGATGTGTATAAGAGACAGGTCTTAACACCGCGCAATTCAGCGTCACTCGGGTGAATCTCAAGTCTATCCTCATCAAACCAAACAACATTGTCGGTTCTGCGTGTTTGAGCCCCAACATTGTATTGCGATAATATTCTTCCCGTCGTTAAGATTAGTGGGAATTTTCGGGTAGTTCGTTCGCTGGTCGGGACATATTCCGTAATAACAAATCGTCCCTTACCCCTAACAAACTCTGAGATATGCATAATTGGTGTTCCGTCTGGGGCATCCTGATTACATGGCCACTGAATGCTTCCTTCGTCGAGCTTCTCATAGTTCACGCCGGTGAACGTTGGTGTTAATCGTGCGATCTCATCCATGATTTCTGATGGGTGCTTGTAATCCATTGGGTAACCCAGCGCCTCCGATAGCATAATGGTTGCCTCCCAATCTGCCTTACCGCCAAGCGGTTCCATAACTTTACGTATTCTTGATATACGTCGCTCGGCGTTGGTAAATGTGCCGTCTTTTTCTAAGAAAGAGGCACCTGGTAAAAAGACGTGCGCAAATTTTGCAGTCTCATTAAGGAAAATATCTTGAACGACGACACACTCCATTGATTCAAGTGCCGAAGTTACATGCTGAGTATTGGGGTCAGACTGAGCAATATCCTCCCCTTGGATATAAATTCCCTTGAATTCATCTGAATGAGCTGCATCGAGCATATTAGGAATTCTGAGGCCTGGCTCAGAGTCAAGCGACACATTCCATTCACGCTCAAACATCTCTCTTGTCACAGTATCCGACACGTGACGATAACCAGGAAGCTCATGCGGAAACGATCCCATATCGCAGGCCCCTTGAACATTGTTCTGTCCTCGAAGTGGATTAATACCAACACCAGACCGACCGATATTCCCCGTCAACATTGCGAGGTTTGCTATACCCAGAACCATCGTCGAACCTTGGCTATGCTCTGTAACGCCCAAGCCATAATAAATTGCCGCATTACCTCCGGTCGCATATAGCCTCGCAGCACCACGCAGATCACCCGCCGGCACACCTGTGACGGCCTCCATTTCTTCTGGTGAATTCCTCTCTTGTGATATGAATGACACCCATTTCTTAAAATTCACCTCTTCACATCGTTCCGCAACAAACGCTTGATCATGTAAACCTTCAGTGTAGATAACATGCGCAATTGAATTAACAAGGGCAACATTCGTTCCCGGTAATAACTTCAAGTGATAGTTAGCTTTAACGTGAGGCCCGTCAACGAGATCAATTTTCCTTGGATCAGCAACAATAAGTTTCGCACCTTCTCTCAACCGTTTTTTTAGTCGAGAAGCAAAAACAGGATGCCCGTCAGTGGGATTTGCACCAATAACAATAACGACATCCGCATCCTCAACTGAATCAAAATCTTGTGTGCCTGCTGACTCGCCAATTGTAGTCTTAAGGCCGTATCCCGTAGGGGAGTGACACACTCGTGCACACGTATCCACATTATTGTTACCAAAAGCAGCACGTATGAGCTTTTGCACAAGATAAGTCTCTTCGTTCGTACATCTAGAAGAGGTAATGCCTCCAACAGAGCCTTGACCATAGCGCTTCTGAACTCGCTTAAACTCGGATGCAGCGTATGACACCGCCTCTTCCCAAGTTACTTCCTTCCAGGCATCTGTAATTTTTTCTCGAATCATTGGTTTCGTGATTCGGTCTTTATGTGTCGCATATCCAAACGCGAATCTACCTTTAACGCACGAGTGTCCATGATTAGCTTTCCCATTGAAGTCAGGCACCATTCGAACAACATCGTTACCTTTCACTTCGGCCTTAAATGAACAGCCAACACCACAATAAGCACACGTCGTAATCACACTCCTATCAGGCTGACCTTGCTCTATTACAGACTTTTCCATAAGTGTGGCTGTTGGACAAGCCGCGACGCACGCACCACAACTCACGCACTCCGAGTCAAGAAATGATTCCTTTTGACCCGCTGAAACAGTTGAACCAAAACCACGCCCATCAATGGTTAGGGCGAAGGTACCTTGGGTCTCTTCACATGCCCGAACACATCGAGAACACACAATGCATTTCGACGCATCAAAAGTAAAATAAGGATTAGATTCATCTTTGGTCGCTTCTAAATGATTTTCCCCCTCGAACCCATAACGAACCTCTCTTAAACCAACAGCTCCTGCAACATCTTGCAATTCACAATCACCGTTTGCGGAACAGGTCAAACAGTCTAAAGGGTGGTCCGAAATGTATAACTCCATTACCTCACGTCTTAACTTCGCTAACTTTTCAGTCTGTGTTCGTACAACCATTCCCGACTCGGCAGGAGTGGTGCACGATGCTGGGTATCCTCTCTTGCCCTCAATTTCAACCAAACACAGACGACACGAACCAAAGGCCTCAAGACTCTCTGTCGCGCACAGCTTAGGGATCGACAAGCCAGCCAATGATGCAGCTCGCAATACTGAAGTGCCCTCTGGAACAGAAATCGGCACACCATCTACCAGGAGATCTACAAAATTTCCTGATTTAATTTCAGGAGTTCCTAAATCTTTCCATACTATTTTGCTCATAAATTTTCTCCAAAAATCTAAGCTGCTACCTTGTTGGCATGCGGTTCGAGGCAAAAGTCCTCAGGGAAGTGCTTCATGGCACTCAGAACAGGAAAAGGAATCATTCCACCAAGTGCACACAATGATCCATGTAACATCGTGTCACATAAATCTTCAATCAAATCTGCATTCATAGATGGATTTTCTCCCGATATGATTTTATCTATTGTTTCCATCCCCCTGGTAGAGCCAATTCGACAGGGTGTGCATTTTCCGCAAGACTCAATGGCACAGAATTCCATGGCAAAACGTGCCATCGATGCCATATTCACCGTCTGATCAAAGACAACAATACCGCCGTGACCGATCATAGCTCCAGCAGCCGAAAATGTTTCATAATCCAGCTTTAAATCAAATTGGCTCTCTGGTATGTAGGCGCCTAGTGGGCCACCTATCTGCACTGTTCGAATAGGTTTGCCAGAGGCAGTCCCGCCACCAAAGTCGTATAAAAGCTCATTCAAAGTTACACCAAAGGCTTTCTCAACCAACCCCCCACGCTTTATATTGCCTGCTAGTTGGATTGGTAACGTACCCATCGAGCGACCCATTCCGTAATCTTTATACGCAGACGCACCATTAGCTAGAATAAATGGTATGGACGACAGCGTGACCACGTTATTGACCACGGTGGGTTGCCCAAAAAGTCCAGATATCGCAGGCAATGGCGGTTTAGGTCTGACTAATCCTCGCTTACCCTCGAGACTCTCCAACATAGACGTCTCCTCGCCACAAATATATGCCCCTGCTGCTCGTCGCAATTCAATATCAAAAGACTGCTTGCTCCCGCAAACATTGTCCCCAAGATACCCTTTGGCACGAGCAACCTGTAAAGCTTCATTCAAGACCTCTTCAGCATGCGGGTACTCAGAGCGCAAATACACAAACCCCTTTGTTGCCCCCACAGCTAGGGCCGCTATGGTCATACCCTCTATCAACACAAAAGGATCACCTTCCATTGTCATACGATCAGAGAAGGTACCGGAGTCACCCTCGTCTGCATTACAAACAATATACTTTTGACTCGCAGAGCAGTTGAGGACAGTATTCCATTTAATACCCGTCGGAAAAGCTGCGCCACCACGTCCTCGTAACCCTGATTGTGTAACGGTCTCGACTATGGACTTACCATCCATATTCAATGCTGCCTTAAGCCCCTTAAATCCATCTTTCTCTAAATAGTCCTCAATTGAGGTTGGATCGGTTACACCATTACGAGCAAAACACAACCGTTCTTGATTCTTTAAATATGGAATGTCTTCAACAAGCCCCACATTCTTCTCATGATCACGCTCGCCGGTGACCAGACTTTTAAACAAGCTTTCCACATCATCAGTGGTCACATTGGAATATCCCTCACGGCCAGCATTTGTTTCCACCTCGACGAGAGGTTCCATCCAAATCAACCCTCGAGAACCATTCCTAACGATCTCAACATCGGCTTTAGTAGAATGCGCAACACGAGCGAATGACTCCGCAACCGCATTCGAGCCTAACCCTATTGCAGATGAATCACGCGGTATAAATATTTTAGTCGTCATAATTCGTTGCCCTCAATTCATTTATGAGACTGTCAACTCGCTCAGATTTCATTTTCGCCCTAGGCTCACCATTGACCATAAGAGCCGGCGCACAAGCACAATGCCCTAAACAATAAATTGGTTCTAAGGTAATTTGACCATCCGAGGTGGACTCATGAAACTCGATACCCAGAGTTCGCTTCAACTTATCGATTACGTCGTTGGCACCTAGCGCTTGGCATGCTTCTGATCGGCAAACCTGAATAATATGACGACCTGGTTTATGGGTGCGAAAGTGGTGATAAAACGAAACCACTCCATGCACTTCAGCACGAGACCGATTGATGCGCTTGCCTATAACGTCAATAGCATCCGAAGGAATATAACCGAGCGCATCCTGTATTTCATGCAGAATGGGCAATAAGGAACCCTTCGTACTTTCGTGTTTTTCTAGTGCCGCATCAACTACGACCTTGTGATGTGTATCTGCCAAAATAGAAACCTCCCTGTGCGCCAGGCATCTCAAGAACACCCTACCGCAATTTCTAATAGCCGTATGAATATGTATATATTTACA
Source organism: uncultured Pseudomonadota bacterium (assembly GCA_913057675.1). Classification (GTDB taxonomy): domain Bacteria; phylum Pseudomonadota; class Gammaproteobacteria; order Burkholderiales; family Eutrophovitaceae; genus Eutrophovita. The sequence goes on from CAJXOL010000064.1 coordinate 4,739, forward strand.
TATTTAAACTTAGACTTATAATATGTAGATACATACGTTAATCGACTTTGATTAACGATACAATATGCTAGGTTGTTCATATATCATGAGTAAAATAAAGCTTTCGCCCTCTTGGTCCCTTTCGAACGAGGCTAATGAAACTCTCGGCGCTGAACTATTCGTACTGCTGGATCTGATTCACCGCACTGGAACCTTGGTTGAAGCTGCTAAGCAAACTGGCATTTCGTACCGACATGCATGGAATCTAGTAAAGCACTGGAAAAAGTTTTTTGGTTCCGACCTTGTAACCTTCACTCGCGGCAAAGGGGCGTCGCTGACTGAACTTGGAAAAAAACTTCTTTGGGCCGAACAAAGAGTCTCAGCACGAGTTGGGTTGCAACTCGACTCCTTAGCCTCTGAAATCAATCTAGAAATTAACCGCGCATTGACCTCAGCCAGAACATCCCTAACCATTCACGCAAGCCATGGTTACGCTGTGGCCCACTTGCCCGAACTACTTAAGTTGGCACCTGATTTCCAAGTCGACCTGAGATACATTGGTGCAGCCGAATCACTTGCCTCTCTAAATCGTGGGGATTGTGACCTGGCTGGATTCCATTTGCCAACAGACGGAAATGGTCAAACTGTCATAGACAGTCTTGCCCCTCTGTGGAACTCGAATGCGCATCGATTCATCCATCTAGTAACCCGCACACAAGGCCTTTTTGTTTCAACTAATAATCCATTGGGCATCTCATGTATCAAAGATTTAGTCACAAAAGAGGTCAAATTTGTGAATAGACAAACGGGTTCGGGTACCCGAATGTTGTTTGATCAACTTTTAACCAAAGATAACGTCTTATCAGCTGACATTGAAGGTTATCAATCTGAGGAGTTTACGCACGCAGCAGTTGCGGCATTTGTTGCCTCTGGGATGGCAGACACAGGCTTCGGCGTACAGCCAGCTGCTACGCAATTTGGCTTGGATTTCATCCCCTTAGCACGAGAAAAATATATGTTCGCGTGCCGAAGCAAATCAACACAGACAACAGAAATACTGGAGCTTATTAAATTACTTAAGAGCGAAGAATTTGCTAATTATGTGCTCAAGCTGCCAGGGTATTCTGCTCCAGAAGCTGGAGAAATTGTGACGTTAAAGCAAGCTCTATCTGAATGAAAAACGAAGTCCTACTGATTGTTTGAAGTTAAACAATCAGTGGAGATCGTAATCCATTTACACAAATATTTTCATTGCTTTCTCAATGGTCTGAATGAGTCCCCAGACCAGAGGGATACCCACGAATCCCCAAGCCAGCAATAGATGTAAACCGCTTGTTTTTCCTTCGTTAGTTGCCGACATAATTTATCTCCCCTTTATTCCGCTAAGTGGTGGCGTGAATCTACCGCTTTAATTAAAGAATTAGCGATCAACCCAATGACCAGTAAGCCAGCCATAATGTACATCGTTGTGTTGTACGCTTGAGCCTTAGGAATGCCGCTGTCTATTTGATATTGGCGAATATAATTCACCAACACTGGACCCAACACACCGGCAACCGCCCAAGCAGTCAGGAGCCTTCCATGAATGGCACCAACATACTTTGTTCCGAACATGTCCTTAAGATAAGCAGGTACCGTAGCAAATCCGCCACCGTACATCGTCATGATGACCGCTGTACAAATAACAAAAAGTCCGACACTACCTAAGGATCCAGTGTGTGGCACGAGAGAATAAAGGCCAATACCTAGAATAAAGAAACAAAAGTAGGTGTTTTTTCTTCCAATCCAATCGGATAATGAAGCCCAGAAGAAACGACCCAACATATTCGACAAGCTCATAAAACCAACGATGCCTCCAGCTACTGCAGCAGTTACGCCAAACATTTCTTGACTCATTGCAGAAGCCTGACCAAGCACTCCTATTCCCGCTGTGACATTCATGCAAAGAACAACCCAAATACACCAGAATTGTGGGGTCTTCCAAGCCTCATTAACATGCACATTAGCCGTAGTCATCAACTTCTTAGGCTGCGAAGAAGGCTGCCAGCCAGTAGGCTTCCAATCTTCAGCGGGAACGCGGACGATAGCAGCACCAGCCATCATGAATACAAGATAGATTAACCCGAGACAAACAAACGTTTCAGCAACGCCAATGTGAGTACTCGAACTGAAGATATCCATTAGAGAGACCGACAATGGAGATGCTATGAACGCTCCACCGCCAAACCCCATAATCGCCATACCTGTGGCCATACCTGGACGATCCGGAAACCATTTAATCAAAGTCGATACAGGGGAAATATAACCCAAGCCCAAGCCAATTCCTCCCAAAACACCATATCCAAGGTATACCAGCCATATGTTGTGTAACTGCATCCCTAGAGCAGAAACTAAAAATCCGCCAGACCAACACAGCGCAGCAGCAAACATAGCCCTACGAGGGCCACCCTCTTCAACCCAACGCCCAAAAAGGGCAGCCGAAAGGCCTAAAAAGACAATAGCTAAAGAGAAGATCCAACCAAGTTGCGTCAGCAACCAGTCCTCCGGAGCCGATTCTGTAATTCCAATGAGTTTAGTCATGGGAAGATTGAACACGCTCAATGCGTAGGCTTGCCCAATACATAAGTGAATACAAAGCGCTGCCGGCGGTACCAGCCAGCGGTTGAACCCAGGGCCCGCGACCGTTCTTTCCCGCGCTAAAAATCCAAACATACTTTCCTCCTCCATTGATGTTTAATTTCAAACTTATAATTTTTGTTTTAAGTATTAAACGCGATTTCCGCTCTTTTGTCTAAAATCCTTTTCCGCAGTATGAAAATTACACCTCTATCAAGGCGATCAACCCCATTCATACTATGATAAATGTGGGGTAAACTTACGTCTTTGATCACCCCACATTGAACATCATAATTTAGAAAGTAGATACAAAATGTTTAAAAACGGGATCACTTGTATTATCTTAGCTGGAGGGCAAAGTAAACGGATGGGTGGTAATAATAAGGCATTGATTCCCTTTAAAAATCATACGCTTATTGAGCATGTCATAGAGGTCATACAACCTCAAGTCGACAGAATCATCATCAGTGCCAATCAAGATTTAGCATATTTGAAAAATTTAGGGTATTCCGTGATAGAAGATAGGATCAGAGATCAAGGACCTTTAATCGGCATCTCATCTGTAACCGATCAGATCAAAACTACTAACGTAGTGATCACGCCCTGTGATGTAATCAACATTCCGAAAGATTACGCAGAGAAACTAATCAATAACCTTAATTCTAATCTATCAGACATCGCGATTGCCAAGACCAATAGTGGCATTCAATATCTAAATTGCGCATTAACTATAAACACCATTAATGATCTAACAATAGAGATAGAAAAAGGCACTCGAAGAGTTTCCAAATGGCAGTCTCGACTAAAAAAATCCTATGTTAAATTTAATGATCACGATGGTCAAATCCCATTCATGAATCTAAATCAACCAAAAGATTTCGTAAATTTAACCATTACTTAATGACAGCAAATAAGCGTGCTTTATTAGATACGATGATCAAGTTGGGTACATTTAATTCGACGCTTCAATCAAGGGCTTATCCAGAGTTTTAAAAAATACCTCACCTTCTTTTATCATACCTAGATCAGACCGGGCACTCTCCTCGATTTCGTCTAACCCGGTTTTCAGATCTAAGATTTCAGCCTTTATCTGAGAATTCACAAAACGGTCACCTTCATTTTGCTTAACTTGATCATTCAAAGCCTGACGATAATCAAATACATCACGCCAGCCGCCTTTTCCAAGCCAGAGCGGATACTGGAGTAAAAGTATTAGAAGACCTAAGGTAACGGTTACTATTTTCATTTAACTTAAATTATAAAATGCCCCGCGACCCGCATAAACTGCTCGACTCCCAAGCTCCTCTTCTATTCTGAGTAGCTGATTATATTTCGCCAAACGGTCCGACCGAGACAGTGAACCTGTTTTTATTTGTCCCGCGTTCGAACCGACTGCCAGATCAGCAATAAAGGTATCCTCTGTCTCACCCGAGCGGTGAGACACTACACAGGTATAGCGAGCGCGTTTTGCCATTTCAATAGCTGCCATTGTCTCGCTGAGCGTGCCAATTTGGTTAATCTTAACCAAAATAGAATTGGCAATAGATTCATCAATTCCACGCTTTAATATTTTTGTGTTAGTCACAAATAAATCATCACCAACCAGTTGAACCGATGAACCTAAACGCTTGGTTAGCATCCCCCAACCTTCCCAATCGTCTTCAGACATTCCGTCTTCAATTGAGATAATCGGATACCTACCAACCAAAGTCGCAAGGTAATCACAGAATTCCGAGGACGACAATTGGAGCCCCTCTGATTGTAATGCGTATTTCCCATCTTTATAAAACTCGGAGCTCGCACAATCTAGCCCAAGCGCTACCTGGCTTCCAACCTCATAACCCGCAGCACTTATCGCCTTGAGAATGAAATCAAGTGCTTGTTCATTCCCACTAAAATTTGGAGCGAATCCACCCTCATCGCCGACCATGGTAGGCATACCGGCGGCATCCACGTGTTGGCGCAAAGTATGAAAAATCTCAACTCCACACCTTAGAGCCTCACCAAAGCAATCAAAGCCTACTGGAATAATCATGAACTCTTGGATATCAAGACTGTTATTCGCGTGCGCACCTCCATTGACAACATTCATCATCGGAACTGGCAACTCTGCATCACCCAACCCTCCCAAATAGCGATATAGTGGAAGCCCCACGCTCAGAGAAGCTGCTTTTGCACTTGCAAGCGACACGGCAAGAATTGCATTAGCACCTAATCGAGATTTGGTTTCAGTGCCATCTAACGCTATTAATGTCTGATCAATTAACGATTGGTCTGTCGAATTCAAACCAATAATAGCCTCGCAAATTTCGGAATTAACGCCCTCAACAGCTTTCAAAACGCCTCTCCCAAAATATCGATTCTTATTTTCATCTCTGAGCTCAACAGCCTCTCTAACTCCCGTTGAAGCTCCAGATGGTACGGTGGCCCTACCAATGTCCCCTGTATCTAAATGAACATCAACTTCGACTGTTGGATTGCCACGTGAGTCGATTACTTCTCTCGCTATCACATCAATTATTGAACTCATAATAATTTTCCAAACTTTCCTTTAAATATTTAGAAGCCCCTCATCCATCTCATCGAACGGGCTAGATTTCACAAGATCATCAATTTTCTTCAGTTGTTCGAGAAGTTTTTCCATACGATTTAAAGGCCATGCATTTGGGCCATCTGACAGAGCTTTTTCTGGATTTGGATGCGTTTCCATAAAAATTCCACTTATACCTGCAGCTACAGCAGCCCGAGCCAGAACTGGGACAAATTCTCTTTGCCCACCGCTAGCGTGGCCCTTTGCACCGGGCAATTGAACTGAGTGAGTTGCATCAAACACAACAGGGCATTCGGTGTTACGCATAATCGCTAGTGAGCGCATGTCCGAGACCAAATTATTGTAACCAAAACTCGCGCCACGCTCACACACGAGAATATTGTCTTGGCCGCTCGCGTCCTTCGCCTTTTTGACAACTTCCTTCATCTCATTAGGAGATAAAAATTGACCTTTTTTAATATTAACCGGCAGACCTGTTGCGGCAACCGAGCGAATAAAATCTGTTTGTCGGCACAAAAATGCGGGCGTTTGCAACATATCAACGACCGCAGCCACCTTATCAATTTCATCAATTGAATGGATATCCGTCAGCACTGGCAATCCAACTTGAGACTTCACTAATGCAAGCACGTCCAAACCACGCTCTAGCCCCATACCTCGATACGATTCATTGGATGAACGATTTGCTTTATCATACGACGCTTTAAAGATAACTGGTATCGACAAGGCTTCGCCGATGCTTTTTAGCGTTCGTGCGATATCAAGCGTCATCTTTTCGGATTCAATCACGCATGGCCCTGCAATTAAAAAAAGCGGAGCATCAAGGCCTACAGGAAATCCAGCTATCTTCAAAATATCCACCCATTAAATAAATGTAATGTTGCTTGGATGCGCATTAATTGCGCACTCACTTTCTCTCGATATGACCCAAAGCTGCCGCCACGAACCCATTGAATAGCGGATGTCCTTTCCTAGGAGTAGATGTGAACTCAGGATGAAATTGACACGCTAAAAACCAAGAGTGGCCTGCTAATTCAACCACCTCACACAACCCTTCTTTTTCAGACGTCGCAGAGACAATCAAGCCTTGCGACTGAATGCTCTCAAGATATTGATCATTAACTTCATAACGATGACGGTGACGCTCACCCACAGATGAAGCCCCATAAATTTCTGCTACTCTAGACCCAGATTTAAGCAATGCCTGCTGCTCACCTAGCCTCATTGTTCCACCAAGATCAGAATCAATACCCCTTTTTTCCAATTCACCTTCTGCAGTCATCCACTCCTTAATAAGGCCAACAACAGGATGTTTTGTTGCGCTATCAAACTCAGTACTGTGAGCACCTGCTAAACCAAGAACATTTCGAGCAAACTCTATGACAGCCAACTGCATACCTAGACAAATACCTAAATAAGGAATGTCATTCTTTCGGGCAAAATTGATTGCTTGAATTTTCCCTTCAACACCACGATTTCCAAATCCACCAGGAACCAAAATTGCGTTCATCCCATCTAGCAAAGAAACTCCTTTGCTTTCTATTTCCTCCGAGTCGATATAAGAAATATTAATCTTCGCATCACAGTGAATGCCGGCATGAATCAACGCCTCAGACAATGATTTGTAAGACTCAGTAAGGTCAACATATTTCCCAACAAGAGCTATATTTACTTGCTTTGAAGGCTGCTCAAGTCGTTGGATTAAATTATCCCACTCGATCAAATTTGCTGGAGGTGCCTTAAGTTGCAGCTTGGTGAGGACAATCTCATCCAAATTTTGCGCATGCAAAAATGAAGGGATTTTATAGATGCTGTCCACATCAATTGCCGATATGACTGCGTCTACCGACACGTTGGTAAACAAAGCAATTTTTCGCCTCTCATTTTCTGGAACTTCTCGCTCTGAACGGCATAGAATAACATCCGGTTGAATACCAATTTGACGTAGCTCTTTTACCGAATGCTGCGTGGGCTTGGTCTTAATTTCACCCGCAGAGGCAATATATGGTACTAAGGTCAGATGAATAAAACACGTATTCTCTCGACCAAACTCAAGGCTCATTTGCCGAACCGCTTCCAAAAACGGTAGTGATTCGATATCACCAACCGTACCGCCGATTTCCACAAGCGCGACATCAGCACCATCAGCACCATTAATAATTTGATTTTTAATTTCATCAGTGATGTGCGGAATAACCTGAACTGTGCCTCCTAAGTAGTCCCCGCGTCGCTCCTTGCGAATCACGGATTCATAAATCTGACCAGCGGTGAAATTATTGCGTTTACCCATTCGAACATCAACAAAGCGCTCGTAATGGCCTAAATCTAAGTCAGTTTCAGCGCCATCATAGGTAACGAAAACCTCCCCATGTTGAAATGGACTCATAGTCCCAGGATCAACATTGATATAAGGATCAAGTTTCAGCATGGTCAGCTGAATACCTCGAGATTCGAGTATTGCCGCGAGTGACGCGGATGCGATGCCTTTGCCTAAAGAAGATACGACGCCACCAGTAACAAAAATATATTTAGTCATTTCACGTGTACTTCATTTAAAAATTTTAAGCGCCGATTGTAACATCGGCTATGAGTATCTTGCGTCAAAATTTTGATGCGAAGAGACTGTGAAATGTTGCCAAAAATTTTGGTTTAACTCGCCTGTTTGTGCGGCAGGTGTTTACCAAGGTACATCCAAGTATCGACAACCGTATCTGGGTTTAACGATATCGCACTAATCCCTTCACCAACTAACCACTCAGCAAAATCTGGATGGTCAGATGGGCCTTGGCCACAAATGCCCACGTACTTTCCGTTTCGAAGGCAGGCATCAATAGCCATGTGAAGCAATCGTTTAACCGCAGGATCTGTCTCTTATACACATCTCCGAGCCCACGAGACAGG
>CAJXOL010000065.1 GCA_913057675.1 uncultured Pseudomonadota bacterium
ACGAGATTTCTGCCTGTCTCGTGGGCTCGGAGATGTGTATAAGAGACAGCGCTTGTGCAGGCATTGTCATTGGTGTGATCTTTATTACTGGGTTAGGATTAGAATTCACGAATTTAGTGCTTTCCGCGGCAAACAATCATCTATTTCTAGCACTTGTTTTAACTAGTTTTGCCGGCATACTGCTCGGCATGGGCATGCCAACCGCCCCCGCTTACATCATGCAAACCGCACTGTTGGTTCCCGCACTTGTGAAGCTAGGCGTTATGGTCGAGGCCGCCCATATGTTTGTTTTTTATTTTGCTATTCTGTCCGCCATCACACCGCCCGTTGCATTAGCTGTGTACGCTGCAAATGGAATCTCTCGCGCATCAATTTGGGACTCGAGTATCACGGCACTGCGACTTGGTGCAACGGGATATATCATTCCATTTATGTTTGTCTTTGGCCCATCTCTGCTGCTCATTGGTACCGGCATGGAAATAGTGCAAACAAGCATTACCGCCGTCATTGGCGTCATATGCCTTGCGTCTGGTCTCTCTGGTTACTTATTTAAATCAACCTCTGCCTGGGAACGCATATGCTTATTGACTGCAGCATTAGTTCTCATTAAACCAGGGCTAGAGACCGACATAATTGGGGCGGCACTCATAGCATTGACGCTCATTAGTCAATTACGACAGAAAAAATATTAGACTAATATTCAAATTAATACATGGAAAATTACAGCTTCAAAAACACCTTACAGGTGCCAGGCTACGCACTAAATTATAATAGATGTATGTTCATTAAATTTAGAAAGAAAAATGTTTGATTGGTTCGCCTCACCCGAGGCATGGGTTGCACTTGGAACACTAACAGCTTTAGAAATTGTTCTGGGTATCGATAATATTATTTTTCTCTCAATACTTGTTAACCGGTTGCCACAAGCCCAACGTAAGTTCGCACGTCGTCTTGGACTCTCGCTCGCGATGATCGCTCGGTTGGGGCTTCTCTTCTCGCTCTCATGGGTGATGTCGCTGCGTGAACCAATTATCACGTTGGCCAACGTTGGGATATCAGGTCGTGACCTAATTTTATTCTTCGGTGGGTTATTTCTAATTGGTAAGGCGATCCAGGAAATTCATGAAGCACTGAAGGGTGTAAACGTTGAGAGAACATCAAACAAAAGAGCCGGCCTACTGTCAATACTTATTCAGATATCTATTTTAGATATCGTTTTCTCGCTAGACTCCGTAATCACCGCAGTCGGCTTAGTAGATCAACTAAGCATTATGGTCATTGCTATCGTCTTAGCCGTTGTCGTAATGATGTTTGCGGCCGAGGGTATTGGTAACTTCGTGGACAGACACCCCACCATCAAAATGCTCGCGTTAGCATTCTTAATATTGGTCGGCGTCTTACTGGTCGCGGAATGTTTTCAAATTCACATACCAAAATCTTATATTTACTTTGCTATGGCTTTTTCGCTCGCCGTAGAACTCATCAATATCAAAATTAGAGGCGCTCAAAAAACCTCAACTCAGTAATACTTGTTCAGGTATTTAAAAAATTTAGAGGTAATCCCGGACAATGCCATTCAAAGGAATATAGTCGACCGAGACCAGAGGAGGTGACAAAGGCAGTTTTGAGATCTGGACCGCCAAAACAAACGTTTGTTACCATTAAATCAAATTCCGGCACTGGCACTCTTGCCCTAACCTCTCCCGTTGGCGCAATAGCAGTGAGGCACCCCGTCCCAAGTGTCGCGACAACAACATTACCTTCAGCATCGACCGCGAGTGAATCAAGCTTCTCGTAACCACTAAATTTATGAAGTAACCGACCCGGCCAAAAAAGGTGTGGTCCGTTTTTTTTCAATACACCGGGCGAATCAATGTCAAACGCCCAAAGCCGAGCAGCATTGGTCTCAGCAACATAGAGTGTTTTTTCATCTGGCGATAGACCGATGCCATTGGGAGTGTCAAAAGGGTGAATCAACTCAACGATCATTGAGCCATCAACCTTTGCGTAAAAAACTGATCCTCGATCTAGTTGCCGACCACGACGCTTACCTAAATCCGTAAAATAAAATCCGCCTAAGCGATCAAAGACAATATCATTTGGCCCTTTAAGAGATTCACCATTGCACTCTCGATATAACGTACTTACCTCACCACTTTTAAGGTCAACCGTTTGTATCGACCCCCCCTCGTAGTCATCCGGCAGAGCTTCTCCCGGCCGATTAAATGATCCTGTTTTAGCCCAAACAAACCCACCATTATTACAAATATAAATTTTCCCATCGGGACCTAGAGCAGCCCCATTGGGCCCTCCGCCACAATCCGCTACGATGGTTTTTTTTCCATCAGGATCAATACGTGTGAGCGTTTTACGTTCAATTTCCACAAGCAGCAGTGACCCATCAGGCATGGCCACAGGTCCTTCAGGGAATAATAAACCTCGACAAATTTCTTTCACTACAATTCCTCCTCAAAATAATATGTCTTTAAGATTCGCCCTAAAGCATTAACACGCCCCCGCTGAAAATCTAACACTAATCGATATATGGCCTCTGAGAATGCCACTGAGTCTGGCTCTGAAATGCTCTAGCAATCTTTAGAATTTTAATTTCATCAAATGGTCTACCGTAAATCATTAGACCAATTGGCAGCCCGAGGGCATTAAAGCCACATGGCACCGTCACGGCACTTAAATTTAGCATGTTACCTATCGCAGTATTACGTAAACAGCTTACATTTATTTTAGAATATGTCTCAATATTATCCTGACACGCCGCAACAGAACATGGCGGAATCATCACGGTTGGCACGAGTAATGCATCCGCCGTATCAAAAAAATCAATGGCTTGATGCCTAATCGATTTAAGACCATTTTGGATATCAAGATAATCTACCGCCGTGACATCTTTTCCTTTAATCAAACGATGCGACACGATAGGGTCAAGTTGATCAAAATATTCATCGACCAATAACCTATTTAAGTAGTACGCCTCCGCAGCAATGACTAAGCCTTTTGGATTCAATCGGAGCGCCGCATTTGCGACTTCAAAAGGCCGATATTCAACGCTAGCCCCTAACTCTTCAAATACAGAAGCTGCTCCTAAAACCGATTGTTCCACCTCAGGGTCACAGTCATCGAAGAATACATTCTTAGCGTAAACCAGTCGGCGCCCTGCCAAAGATTCCTGTGATAAAGTCTTACTTATACTTCTTAATGGTTGAAAATCTTGCATAGAAGAGTCATCAAGATCCTGCTTTGCCATTAACCGGTACACGACCTCTGCGTCTCTAGCGTCTCTCGTGAGCGGCCCCACCGAATCAAGAGTCCAACTTAAGGGAAAAACACCTCGACGACTAATTTGACCGACGGTAGTTTTCAATCCAGTTACATTATTGAATGAAGCGGGAATCCTTACCGACCCACCCGTATCACTACCAAGCGCCATGGGAACAAGGCCAGCACCAACCGCCACGCCAGACCCGCTGCTAGACCCGCCAGGTATGTAATGCTCACGAGCCCAAGGGTTTACTGGGGTACCAAGTTTATTGTTAATGCCGACACCGCCGTAAGCAAATTGAACGGTATGAGTCTTACCGACAAGAATAGCTCCTAGCTCTTCGAGGTGAGAGACAATAAAGGCATTCTCATTCGGCACATTATCGGATAGCAGCTCGGTACCCGCCCGAGTCGGAACACCAGCAACATCATACAAATCTTTGACCGCATAAGGAATGCCGTGCAGCGGGCCGCGGTCGAACCCCGCGCCAAGTTCCGCATCAGCAAATTTTGCTTGTTCTAGCGCACGAGTCTCAAGAACCTCAACAAACGCATTGAATTTGTTATCGTAGCGCTTGATTCTATTCAAGTAAGCCTGAGTCAATGATTCCGATGTGAGTTGCCCAGAACGGAGTTGTTGACCCAGCTCTATAACTGAAGCAAACGGATCAAACGAAGTCATTAGGGCAATATCTCCTCAAAAGGAATAACTCAATAAGTGCTAAAACTTAAGAACAACACTATAGGCAAAATTTGATTAAGGCAATCAAGAACCTAGAAGGACCGGCAGTACCACTTGGATTGGATCTCTCAAAACCGCATCTGCAACTGCGTCGTACTGTGTTGGCTGGTTATTAACGATTAGTACATTAGTGCGAGTAGATTTCGCAACGTCCACAACACTTGCAATCGGATACACCTGAAGCGTAGTGCCGACGCATAACAAGAGGTCACTATTTTTAACACAATCAAATACTGCATTAATTTTTATCTCGTCTAACGGTTGCCCAAAGAAAATAGTGTCACTTTTCAAAATACCCGAGCAACTCGAGCAAGTGGGATCAAGCTCCCCTCCTTTGACCCGCTCAAGCTCATCCAGCATATTCGTTTTTTTTTTGCATGACATGCATACTACTCGGTGAATCGTCCCATGAATTTCTATGATTTTATTCGCCTCATTACCAGCGGCTTGATGGAGCCCATCAATATTTTGGGTAATTAAGGTCAGTAGTTTCCCAGCTTCTTCAAATGCGGCAATAGAATTATGTGCATCATTTGGTATTGCACTTAACGCAGGATGGGTTAAGCGAGACTGCCACGCCAAACGCCTGACTTCGGGGTCAGTCATGTAATATCGAATATTCGACATCTTCTCAGCAAGCGGATTTTTCGTCCACACCCCCTGCGGCCCCCTAAAATCAGGAACTCCTGAATCAGTAGAGACTCCAGCACCTGTCAAAATCACAACTGAGGAAGCAGCCTGAATCATATCGCGGGCTCTCTTGATGTCTGGTTTTACCAAACCCATAAATGCTAACTGATCGCCTTAAATAGAAATGGCAAGCTTCTATCGAGTCGATAATCAAGATCTGAATGGTTATCATCAAATTCTTCGTAAACATGATCAACACCTAGACCATGCAATCGTTGTGACAAAATACGTGTTCCATAATGGATAAAATACTGGTCTCTTGTCCCGCATTCTATCCAAATTCCTTTTAACTTCTTTAAATTACCCCCGAAACGTTTTACCAAATTGATGGGGTCATGAGCCAACCAACGCTTCCAACGCACTTCAATTAACTCTCCTGTGTCCATATCAAATGGCACTCGAAAACCAAGCGGCGCTTTTGGATCAGGATCATATGTGGCCGCCATGCAAAGGTTCATTAAACAATGTCCCTCTGAAAGAGATATTTTTTCTCGCGACCATGTTGCTTTTAAAAAACGTTTAATTCTTCCATCGTCCATCCCATGCTTTACAAACTCCCGTCTAGCTTTCTCACTCTTTGAACCCTCTTTCGGCGAGTAATTAGCGGCACGATGTTTTGCTAATGCATCCAATGTGTTTGGCCAATCCCGCCTATAAACGACATCGAAATGAGCATCACCAGACAAATTAGCAATAGCACCCCAAACATCGGGGTGATGTATGCCTTGCACCATAGCCCCATAACCACCAGACGATTTCCCGAAACAGGCGCGATGTTTGGCTGATGACTTTGTGCGCAACATACTGTCTACGAAAGGAACAATTTCTAAGTTTAAATAGTCTTCATAGCGACCTAATGCGGAGGAATTAATATACTGATTACCACCAAGCGATGTAAAACAATCTGGAAATACCACAATGACCGAGCCAATTTTTTTTTCGTGAAATAAACGCTCTAATCGCTCAGCCATATTTTCACCAAAAGGCTTCCAATTCAAACGCGCTGGACCTGACCCGGTAAAACCAGCTAAATCATAAAAAACCGGATATCTCTGCGTCGCATTAGCCCCATAATCCGGAGGTAGCCAAACTAAAACATCCCGCTGATAAGGATCCCTTAGGGGGTTATTCTTCAGCACCTTGGAGACGTGTTCTAGCCGTACTAACTCTCCCCTCGGATAACTTTTCGTTCTCAAAGGCATTTAAGGCTTTCCACAAGGATAAACCTCAGACAAAGATTGCCTAACAACATCCGCCCCAGATATTTGACGTAACTGACTATGAGCACTCAAATACGTCCTCGCTGTATCCTCTAGATCAAACCGTGTCACATCACTTTTTGTACAAAAAAACAGTTCGTTAAAAGCGTCATGAATACCAAGCACAAAGCCTGAAAATTTGTTTTTCAGATTCTCGTCAGAGCTGACAGACCAGTTGCGAACTTCTTGTAACGTTATGTGCTGTTTTTGTATTTGAGCTGCACTTAAGGCCGTAATGCCAGCTGCGTAAAGACCAAGAATCAGCATCAATCGTTTTAAATTCATAAACATAAAATCACCCTTTCCTGAAATCTACTTCAGACTTCAAAACCATACCGTTATTTGCCGGCTACTGGGACAAATCCTTCGAAGCAAAGTCAATCACTTGATTACTAGCGCCGTTCAATTCTCTAACATCAGCCTTGACGCCGTAGCTCATAGCCACATTTACGCAATAGGCTGTGAGTCCAATCTCGTCTTCAATTATTTCACGCTTAACTAAAAGATGTTACATCTCATTCGACCTGTAAGATTTACTCAGAGCGAAGACCTTGTACAAAGCTCGCAATATATTTACCTATCTCGTCAGGACTGTCTTCCTGCAAAAAATGCAACCCTGGTACCGTCGCTTCAGTTTGGTTTGGCCACTGGCGACACAAGTCCCTCTGTCGTCCAACTAAAATAGACCCAGGCTCCGCATTGATAAAAAGTTTAGGTACTTGAGAACCGTTAAGCCAACGGGAATATTCACTAACAACATTCACCACATCATCAGGTTCACCTCCAATGGGAATCTGTCTTGGCCACGACAAGGTAGGCCTCCTATCCTCACCAGGATTTTTGAATGGCTTGCGATATTCGTCCATCTCAATCTCGCTCAATTTTCGAGACACAGATCCAGGAAGCACACGCTCGACAAAAATATTTTTGTTCAAAATCATTTCCTCCCCAGCAGGAGACCGGAATGCTTGAAACACCTTACGTGCATTTTCTGGCCAATCATCCCACATCATCACATCAACAATCGCTTCCATGTAAACGATACCTTGCACTCGATGATCATGCTTTGAAGCCCAATCAAAGGCCAAAGCTGAACCCCAATCATGAATAATGAAGATGATTCTGTCCCCTAAATCTAATTTATCCCATACCGCAAAAAGGTATTCACTTTGCTCAGCATATGAGTAACGACTCGCATCGGATTCAGCTAGCTTGTCTGAGTCACCCATCCCAATCAGATCACAGGCAATCAGTCGCCCTAAACCCTCACAGTAAGGCATGATATTTCGCCACAGATATGATGATGTTGGATTCCCATGCTGAAAAACAATCGAGTCACCCTCGCCCACATCGATATAGGCCATCTTTTTCCCATTAATTTGCAGCGATTTTTTTGACGCAAAGTGCTTATTACTAAGCATAAAATTTTTCCTTGAGTTATCGCCCTTCGAATACTGGCTTTTGTTTATTAATGAATGCAGCGATTCCATTCTGGCCATCCTCAGTGCCTACCATACGAGCGATTTCCCGAGTTTCCCGTTCCATTTGTGATTCCAGCGTATCATTTGGCGACATAAGCACTAATCTTTTCACCCCACCATGCGCCAATGTAGGACCTGCAGCGAGATCTCGAGCCAATTGGTCCACTTCCTTTTGGAGGTCAGCGGAAGGCACAATTCGATTGACAAGCCCCCAATCAAGTGCCTCTTGGGCGGTTAGTGTTCGATTAGTTAGATATAACTCGAGCGCTCGACGACGTCCAATAACTCGCGTCAAAAAGTAAGTGGAGCTTCCATCTGGCGTAAGGCCAATACGCGTGTAAGCACTGGTAAATTTTGCCGTATCAGAGGCTATGACTAAGTCACAACATGCAGCGAGGCTCAATCCAGCCCCAGCCGCCGCGCCATTCACAGCTGCAATAACCGGCGCATCTAACCAGGCCAACCGTGAAATAGCAATGTGGAGATATCCTGTCATTTCTCGCACCAATGCTTCTAGACGATGCTTATTCTCATGGAACTCAGCAATATCCCCACCCGCACAAAAAGCCTTATCTCCACTGCCCGTAATCACTACTGCACGAACATCTTTACTACTCGCCATCAAATTAACAATATCGTGAAGATCTTTTGCTGCCTGACCATTGACAGCATTGAATGAGTTCTCGCGATTAATCGTTATTCTCGCAATATTGTCCTCAACTTTAAATAGCATCGTTTCAAATTCCATTTTTATCTCCTATGTCTGTTTTTATTCCGAGTTTCCTGACGTAAATATCAACATATATTTTTTTTACCACCACAATATTACGACACACAATGACACTTTGCTCTACGAGAACTTTTAGCGTTATATAGTTTCGGCTAGAGTTGCTATGAACGACTGAATCGGCATCCTTGAGGAATTTGCATGGGAGAAACGCTTCGTGGCTAAATTTAAACAATTCGTACCGAGTGGAATTATGCGCGCGATGTTAATGATGCTTAACGAAGATCTCAGCATTAATGACTCTGCCACAAGCAAATACACCAGAGGTTACGCACTGATTCCAGGCGCATCTGCGGTTACCGTTACTGGCAATGCGTCTCAAGTACATGCGTGTTCTTTCGAAGAGCAACAGCAAACTCTTAAGTCTAAGATGGACGAAATTGGCGACCAATGCCCAGTTATTAATGGGTTCTATGGTGACGGAAGCAAGGAATCTACGCGAATCGCAAAAATGTTAGATTCAGGAGACGCCTCCTATTTACTGGTTTTTCCATCCATCACCATGTGTATGGGTAGCCAACGAAAACCAGAAATGGCGATCGCCCATTTTAGTGAAATTGCGAATGCAGCGGATCTACCCTTAATTTGCTTCTAATATCCAATGCTAACTGGACTGGGTTACCCCTTCGACACCCTACTAAAACTATTCGATGTCGTACCGACCATCATAGCGATCAAAGACTGCTCAAACGACCTGATGCTCCACGAGAACCACATTAAGACCTTTCAGTCCCTGTTAACCCCAGCAATTTACTGACAACTCACAGCTCTGGCTTATAGCATTTCTCACTATGGATGCGAATGGACTGCTCTCAGGAGCTGGCAGCGTGATTATCGACCTACAAGTTCATTTATTTCATGCAGTTAAAAGTAAAACTTTAGATTTAGCCCAAACCATCAAAGATCGGATATATCCCTTGGCTAAGGTGTTTTATTCCGCCCCCCCTTCCTTGACATGCAAAACAGGATGAAAGAAGCGCTAGTTTTGCTCAGCCGAATCGAACAGGCAGAGGTCCACCCCCAACTTGTGAAAACTCCTAACCAAGAATTGAAAAAACTGAATCAAGCACTCAAAGCATCAGGTATGGGTCTCGCATTATAAATTCCGGTGACCAGCGGATCCAAACTAGATCCTAGAGCATCCCTGACGATAGACAAGTGATCTGGGGCAAGCATCAAAATCGGTTCACGCTTCTTTGATTGTGTTTACTTCTAGGCTATACTTCGGCCAGCCGGATAGTGTCCGAACTCACCAATCTGGCAAGTGAACACGAAATTAAACGTGTGAGCGCGAAACTAAAAGTGGATTCTAAATACAGGGAGATATTTATGACTGCAATATTTCAATCGCTAGGCAAGACTGTCCTTGCTGGCGTAGTGATTCTGGTAGCTCTGCTACTCATCGCATCAAGCATGGGGGACGCCAGCAATATGTCACACGCTTGGGGAATCTTTGTCATGCGTTGGTTGCATGTGCTCGCCGGCACAATGTGGATAGGCATATTGTGGTATTTCAATTTTGTGCAGATGCCTTCGATGCCAAAGATACCCGACGAACAAAAACCAGCGATCGGTAAAGTCATTGCACCAGCCGCACTATTTTGGTTCCGGTATGGTGCTCTTGCGACCGTGGTTACCGGTGTAATACTAGCTCAGGGGCAAGGTTACTTAACAACTGCCCTATCATTTGGCACTGGATATCTAGCCATCGGCATTGGCATGTGGATGGCCCTCGTTATGGCGGCTAATGTTTGGTTCATTATCTGGCCCGCCCAAAAGAAAGCTCTTGGGATTGTAACCGTTGAAGCCGCCCAAAAAGCTGCTGCTGCGAAGATAGCAATGATGGGTTCGAGATTTAATACCATGCTCTCAATTCCAATGTTGTATATGATGGTTGCACAGCAAAATGGAGGCGGCGCTTTACTCTGGTAATAGCCCCCTACAAACCGTCCTAACAAAAAGCCCACATATATGTGGGCTTTTTTTATCAAACATCATTTATTGAAAGTACGTTTAAAGAAATGAAAAATTAATTTCAGGTTTTATACCACTCACTATATCTGCAATTGCAGATCCGGAGCCGCAAGACAATGTCCAACCAAGCGTTCCATGCCCTGCATTAATGAATAAGTTACCAAATTCTGTACGACCTATTAATGGCACACTCGAAGGTGTCATGGGCCTTAGCCCAGCCCACTTTCGCGCATTTTCATAGTCCATCCCTCGCGGAAACAATTTCTTGACTCGATTTACAATGCCTGCGCACCTCGCTTCATTAATCGAAACATCATAGCCATTCAGCTCAGCCGTACCTGCCAATCTTAAAAAATTACCAAGCCGGGACATGGCGACTTTTCCATTTTCATCGGTAATACAAACCTGTGGAGCCAAACTTGGATCAATCACTGGGACCGTCAGGGAATAACCCTTAACAGGAAATATGGGAACTCGCAGCCCTAGTGGTCGTAAAACATCATCCGTGACACTACCCGTAGCAATCACATAAGCATCAGCCACCTTAACTGCGACCTCACCTTCCTTATTACGGGTACGGATACCTCCAATAGAATCGTTAGAACCTAAAAACCCAATAGCTGCAGTGTCATAAGAAAAAGTTACATCATACCGACGCTTGCATGCCTCTTCGAGTTCCCGAGTAAAAACATGAGCATCCCCCGATTCATCATCGGCCGCATAGGTTGCTCCCACAATAGGGACTGTTGATTGCCGCAAAGCAGGCTCAATCCTAACCAGTTCATCAGCGGCACACACAGACATATCCAAACCGTACTCAAGCAGCGAAGTCAAACGCAAATTAGCAGCTGCAAACTCGGACTCGTCAGTGTGGATCTGCAGAATGCCCTTTGTGACCTGATGATACTCAAGACCCTCACTCTGTCGAAGCTCCTGCAAACACTGGCGACTATAAATACCCAATCTCAAAATATCGAGCATGTTTTGGCGTGTTTTACTAGGAAAACATTCCAACAAAAACCTAAGACCCCAAGACCACTGCTTCAAGTCCGCCCGCATTCGAAAGAGAAGCGGCGCATCCTCTCGACCTAACCATTTAAGAACCTTCAGCGGTGCGCCAGGATTAGACCAAGGCTCTGCTTGACTGACAGAGATCTGCCCGCCATTTGCATAACTAGCACCTAGGCCAGAACTGGAATCCCGATCAATCACTTCTACCTGATGACCACGTTTAGCAAGAAACCACGCCGTAGTCACTCCTACAACACCCGCACCAACTACTAATGTCTTCATATTATGAGAATTTCCGTATGTCAATGATTGAACTGTTACTGCGCCACCCAGCCACCATCAGACAAAATATCAGTGCCGGTTATAAACGAGGCTGCGTCAGTGCACAAAAATCGAGCGATCTCCCCAATCTCCTTTGGATCCCCCCAGCGACGTGCGGGAACATTTGATAATAGATCATCACTTTTCGACGAGTCAGATCTCAGTGGTGCAGTCAGATCTGTCGCGTAAAAACCTGGGCTAATCGCCACGACATTAATACCATCATCTGCGTGCTCTAAAGCCATTGATTTAGTAATTGCTAAGACCCCATGTTTGGATGCGCAATAGGCAGACCGTCCAATGCTACCCACATTAGCCATGATGGAGGTGATGTTGATAACTCGACCCCATTTATGGGTTTTCATATGAGGAACGAAAGCTCTCGAACAAAGAAACACGCCCGTCAAATTAGTGTCCATAACCGTATTCCACTCATCTAAAGAAAACTCAATGAGGTTTTTGCGAATTGCTGTCCCGGCATTGTTAACTAAAATATGAATGGCTCCAAATCGCTTACTCACTTTTTTTTCTAAATCGCTTACCTGATCTTCATAACGAACATCACAAACAAACGTATCTGAATCCACACCAATGTCATTTAGGAGTGCCTTCGTTTCCAATAGCTTTTCTTCATTTCTTCCAACGCAAGCAATTGACGCGCCGGCCTGTGCGAGACTGATAGCCATGGCTCGCCCAAGCCCGCGACTCGCCCCAGTGACAACGGCGATCTTACCTTTCAGTGATTGATCCGACATAGCTTACTCCCCGCTTAATATTCGACTAAAACTTGAGTATACAGCCAACAATAGAACGGACATTTCGGTATAGTTTTCGTTTAATACATTAATCAAAAATCGCATAGCCTAAAAACTTATGTTTCAAAGTAGACACTTCAAGCATTGGCCAGTTCACTTACCGCGTAAACTTGAGCCTCCCAAAAGAACAATATTCAAAAATCTGATTGTATCTGCCGAGCGATTCCCAAAAAAGACAGCGATTGTTTTTTACGGCACCAAAATATCTTATTTAGACCTACTGCATCAGACTGAAACACTCGCTGCATACTTGCGCGACGAGTGTCGTGTAAAAAAAGGTGATCGAATTATTCTCGACCTACAATCGTCACCGCAATTTGTGATGGGGTACTACGCAATTTCTGTCTCTTATACACATCTGACGCTGCCGACGATATGCAGTGTGTAGAT
>CAJXOL010000066.1 GCA_913057675.1 uncultured Pseudomonadota bacterium
GATCTACACACTGCATATCGTCGGCAGCGTCAGATGTGTATAAGAGACAGTTGGTCGACCATAGTGCTTCTCAATTTTAATCGCCTGCACTGCAAGCTCTTGGATCTCTTCATCATTTATTGAAAACTTACCTGCTTCTTCTTCTGACACAGAAACTGTTCGAGTCGATTTTCCTGCGGATTGATCATCAGAAAATTCCATACGTAAAGCTTTACTGCCTAAATTTCTACGTAAAATGGCGGGCAAACCTAGTTCTACCCCTGGCTTGTAAACATAAAACTCATCAGGATTGACCTGACCTTGCACAACAGTCTCACCCAACCCATACGCAGACGTAATAAACACTACCTTATCAAAGCCTGACTCAGTATCTAGCGTAAACATAACACCACTGGATCCGGCATCTGACCGGACCATACGCTGCACCCCGGCTGACAACGCCACATTGGAATGCTCGAAACCTTTATGCACTCGATAAGAGATCGCTCGATCGTTGTATAAGGAAGCGAACACGTGTTTTATCGCCTCAAGCACGTTATCTAGGCCACGAATATTCAAGTAACTCTCTTGCTGACCAGCGAATGATGCATCAGGCAAGTCTTCAGCTGTCGCTGAAGACCGTATCGCAAAAGACACACCGCTACCCTGCGTCGCCATTAACTCAGTATAGGCTGCATCAATCTCGGACTGGAGTCGCGGAGTCAATGGGGACTCCACAATCCACTTTCTAATTTTTGAGCCCGCAGTTGTCAATGCGCTCAAATCCTCAATATCTAAAGTAGATAACTCATCGTTAATCCTCTGAGTTAAACCTGATTCCTCTAGAAAATCTCTAAATGCAGCAGCAGTCGTCGCAAACCCTCCCGGAACCGCAACCCCCACACTTGCTAGCTGACTGATCATCTCGCCTAGAGAGGCATTTTTACCTCCCACCTCCTCAACATCGGTATTGCGCAATGATTGAAATGGAATCACGTAGGGGGGATTTTTTTTATCTGTTATGCTCATCTGACTTTAATATTTGTTGGTACATTGAAGATCATTATTTTACCCTAACAGCGCAGTATATTGCAGCACACGAACAAGAGAAATGACTACAAAGACAAGATCAGCTTTCTACATCTCTGACCGAACCGGCATTACTGCCGAAATGTTGGGCCACAGCTTACTAACTCAATTTGAAGAAGTAAGTTTCAATGAGATCACCCTGCCCTTTATCGACAATTCTAGAAAAGCTAATGAAGCCGTCGAGCGAATCAACCAAGCCTGTCTACCTGATGGGAGTCGCCCTCTCGTATTCAGTACGCTTGTCAACACCCAGTTATCGTCAATCATAAAAAAAGCAGATGCACTCTACATCGACTGTTTTCAAGTATTCATTGCTCCGATGGAAGCAGAACTTAAAGTTAAGTCCAATCACTCAGTCGGCCGCTCACATAGCAATCGAGGGTCGGGGTATCTGAAACGCATGGACGCCGTAAATTATGCGCTCGCCTCCGATGACGGACAATCCACCAAAGAGCTACAAGAAGCAGATGTTATTTTGGTTGGAGTATCCCGATGCGGCAAAACCCCAACCTGCCTTTATTTAGGGATGCAATTCGGCATCAAGGCAGCAAATTTTCCTTTGATTCCAGAGGACTTCGAACGCTTAGCTTTACCAAGCGCTCTAAATGCATTTAAGAATAAATTATTTGGACTTACTATTCGCCCTGATCGTTTGGTGCGCATTCGTAATGAACGTCGTCCTGACAGCACATATGCTTCATTGAGAAATTGCGAAACTGAGGTGCGGTTATCGGAAGCATTAATGAAGCAGAGCAATGTTGAATTTTTAGACACTACCTCAAGATCGATAGAAGAACTGGCCACAGTCATCATGCAAAAAGCTAAGCTCAAAAGACAGGCATTTTAATCCAAGCTCTCAATTCAGACCCATAGACTTAATGGGTTCGAAACTTTTCCTATGAAACGGCGTTACTCCAAAAGCCCTAATCGCCGCAATATGAGACTTGGTTCCGTATCCTTTATGCGCACGAAAACCCCACTGAGGATACATTTGATCTAACACCATTAAACGCTCGTCTCGAGCAACTTTAGCGATGATCGACGCCGCAGAGATGCAAGGCTCAGTTTGATCACCCTTTATGATCGTTTGGGTCCTTACGCCATATATGGTGGGAGACCTATTGCCATCAATTAGGGCGAGTTCCGGGCTTATACTTAGGTTTTCCACTGCTCGCTTCATAGCCAAAAGCGTGGCGTTTAGGATATTCAGAATATCAATTTCCTCAACCGTAGAAAAAGAGACCGACCATGCCAAGGCTTCTCGCTTAATTTGGATAGATAAATCCGATCTACGTTTAGGAGAAAGCTTCTTAGAATCTTTTAATCCTAATATGGGTCGGCTGGGATTCAAAATAACGGCGGCAGCATAAACCTCTCCAGCTAAAGGCCCTCTTCCCGCCTCGTCAACACCCGAAATAATTTGACTATTGCTCAAACGTTTAAGAATTGCTCAATTACATCAGCACTTCGTTTGGCTGACCCCATCCTAAGCGATGATTTGATACGTCTAAATCGTTCACGTAAAGATATGAGTTGATCCGAATTCTCGAGCATTGAAATCACTTCATTGGCAAGCAAATCTGGCTGCGCATCCTCTTGGATTAATTCACTGACCAATGATTCATTCGAAATAATATTCGGAAGCGACACAAACCTTGCATTTGCTTGTAGACGCATCAACCATGCAGTCAATTTGGACACTTTATAAGTCACAACCATAGGACACTCACACAGTAATCCTTCCAATGTGGCGGTACCGGAAGCGATGATCGCAATATCTGCAGCCTTCAATGCGTCCTGCGTTTTTCCTACAACGAAGTCAATCGTACCGTTCAAATTAACGTTGCGCCTGGATAAAATCGAATGTACAAAATTATGAGCTTCATTATCTAATAAGGGAACCAAAAAACGAATCTCAGGGGAAGAATTTTGAATCAGCTTAGCGGCATCCAGCATTAAGTTAAGATGTTGCTTGAGTTCTGTCTTTCTGCTCCCAGGAAGAAGTGCGACAATCTTTTTGCCAGAGGAAAACCCTAACTTACTTCGATAATTCGACCGATCAACTTCAGGCTCAATCTCATCTGCGAGTGGATGGCCCACATAGGAAACTGGAATACCTTCTTGCTCATAGATTTTCTCTTCAAACGGGAATAAGACCAACATGTGGTCAACAGACTGGCGGATTTTATGGATCCGCTCATATCGCCATGCCCAAATTGAGGGACTAACGAGATGCATAACTGGAATACCACTATTTCGAATAGTTCGCTCGAGTGAGAGATTAAAGTCAGGAGCATCAACACCAATGACTAAATCAGGTTTGTAAGAAACAATTTTTTTTGCGAGTGACGATCGGATCCTGAGCAAGCGAGGAAGTTTGAGTAGTACTTCTATATAACCCATCACCGAGAGCTCACTCATTGAGTACCACGGACTGAATCCTTGATGAACCATCAGGGGACCGCCTATACCAAAGGATTCCAAACCTAAGAATCTTTGGTTTAGTTCTTTTAATAGTGCTGACCCAAGCACATCACCCGATGCCTCACCAACAACGATTACGACACGTAACGCGGGAGCCGGGTTAAACATTACCTAATAATGCTTCTACTCAAATTGGAGCTTAAAAAATCCCATACAATCTTCACTTCGGATGAATCCTTTGCCATATGACAAATCTTCTCTTTAGCTTCTTCTAGAGAAAGCGATGATCGGTACAAGACTTTATAAGCTTGTCGTATTGTTCGTATGGCCTCTTGACCGAAACCCCTTCTTTTCAGTCCTTCTGCATTAATACCGTGAGGCTTAGCCGAGTCACCATTACATGTAACGTAAGGGGGTACATCTGAGAGCACGACTGATCCAACCCCGGTCAGTGCGTGAGCACCAACACGACAAAACTGATGAACACCCGTAAAACCACCAAGCATGGCGAAGTCTCCAACTTCAACATGACCCGCTAATTGCGTACAGTTAGCCAAAATAACATCATCACCAACAATACAATCATGGGCAACATGGACATAGGCCATGACCCAATTCCGATTCCCGACAACAGTCTTCCCTTTATCCTGCACAGTGCCTGTATTGAACGAACAAAACTCACGAATGACATTGTCATCACCAATTTCAAGACCTGTTTCTTCATCCATATATTTTTTGTCTTGTGGCTGCTCACCTAGGGATACATGATGATAAATATGATTATTTTCACCAATTGAAGTTTTACCAGTTATGACGGCATGGGCGCCGATACGTGTTCCAGAACCTATTGAAACACTCTTTCCAATAATCGAGTAAGGCCCAATTTCAACATCAGCAGAAATTTGGGCGCCAGGATCAATGATCGCTGTTTGGTGAATCATGCTTCCCTCATCGTACACATGAGAACAGCCTCAGAAGCAAGCTTCCCATCAACTTCAGCTTTAGCTGAAAACTTCCAGATACCCTTCAAATTGCGGACAATCTCTGCCGTGATGACCAACTGATCTCCCGGCACTACAGGCTTCTTAAAACGTGCTTTGTCTATCCCAACAAAATAAACAACATGGTCTTCAGGTTTCGTCGTACCCAAGGATCTAAATGCCAACAAAGCGGCTGCTTGTGCCATAGCTTCGATAATCAACACACCAGGCATAACGGGATGCCCGGGAAAATGTCCTTGAAAAAAAGGCTCATTAATAGTGACATTTTTAGTCGCCACCAAGCTTTGGTTAGGATCAAAAGCAGTTACTCGATCTATCAGTAAGAAAGGGTACCTGTGAGGCAACACTTTCATAATTTCATTAATATTCATAAAGTTTCCCAATCAAATGACAAACACTCCTAACGCATTGCTAACTATCTCAGTCACCGGAAGGTCTAGACAAAAGAGCCTCTAATTCCTTAATTCGTGCTTTAAGATCAGATAAATGTCGAATAGCAGACGCATTTTTTTTCCATGCCCCATGCTCGCTTAATGGGTAGACACTGGTATATCTACCTTTTTTTAATATGCTCTTTGAGACTAACGAACCAGCAGATATATCAACATTGTCACAAACACTTAAATGCCCGGTAAACATTGCTGCGCCACCAATTCGGCAGTTCTTTCCAATCTCAACACTGCCTGCAATTCCTACGCACCCACTAATGATCGTGTTGTCACCAATGTGGCAGTTATGTCCAATTTGAACTTGATTGTCGATTTTCACCCCGTTACCTATCACGGTGTCATCAATTGCACCTCGGTCAATCGTCGAATTACATCCGATTTCACAATAATCTTTGACTACCACACGTCCAACCTGAGGAACCTTAATCCATTGACCATTATCTTGAACATAACCAAATCCGTCACCGCCAATGACCGACCCACTGTGAATCACACAACTGTCACCTATCTCAGAACCGTCAAGTACGATTGCCCCAGGATGTAGTATAGTTTTTTTACCAATTTTTGCTGCTCTACCAACATAAGCTCGAGACCCCAAAACAACAGATTCAGCAATCTCCGCTCCCTCCTCAACAATTACATGGGAACCTACTGTAACGTTGTCACCTAACATCGCGGTATCAGCAATAGTCGCTGTCTCACTCACGCCCTTTGAAACATTACGTGTGAGAAACAACAGATTCAACGCTTGAGAGAAGTATAGATAAGGATGTTCAACGATGATTTTTGTCGTCGTCGCACCAAAGTTTTTGGCATTTTCGGCGGCCACAACTACCACTGAAGCCCTACTTGTAGGAATATGCGACGCTAACTTAGCATTCGAAAAAAAAGTTAATTGCCCAGTGCGAGCGTTTTGTATAGATCCGACCCCAGTTACAGAAATGGTGGGATCGCCGACAACATCCCCTCCCAACTTATCTACAATTGCCTCAACTGTTAGGGTCTTAAACAAACTTTCTTCTCTCAAGTTTTCTATACGTTAGTCGTCCGCGAGAGCCTCTATCACCTTGTCTGTAATATCCACGCGGCTACTGCGATACACTGCCTCCTGAACTATTAGATCGTATTTCTCTTTGATTGCGATCTTATCGATTTCCTCATTCGCGATACGCAGAATAACTTTGAGCTCTTCTTGTTTCCTAAGGTTAAGCTCTTCTCTGAACTCTCGTTGCAGTCTTTGAATTTCTCTTGACAGTCTAGCAAGCTCAGACTCAAGCTTTCTTTTTTCAGACTCAGCCATGGTCAACTCGTCCTTCTCCAATTTTGACTTCACCTCATTAGCTTTAGCGCCAACAGCTTTTATTTCTTGATCACGAGGGGCAAACTCCTCCTGGAGCTTCTTTTGCGAACGAACCGCTGGGGCTGACTCCTTAAAAACGCGGTCAGTATTTACAAAACCAATCTTTAGCTCTTGAGCGGTTGCGGTTGCGGTTGCGGTTGCAGTTAAAGCAACCAGAACTGTCAAAATTGAGCCACACAAACTTAATGATATTTTTTTCACACTAAACTCCTCAAGCCTATCTAATTAAAAACCCGTACCCAATGTGAATTGAAACGCTTCCGTTCTATCAGAAGCATCGGCATTCAGTGCCTTAGCAAAATTAAATCTCATTGGACCAACAGGCGAATACCAATTAAAACCTAAACCGGCAGAATACTTCATCTCATCCAAACCATCTTCAAAATGATTCGTAACCGAACCAGCATCAACAAAAAAAGCAAACCTCATCGATTTATCTAAATTGAGCCCTGGCAATGGGAATATCACCTCTGCCTGAGAAAGCATGCGGCGCTTTCCACCTAATGCCTGACCAAGAGCGTTACGAGGACCCAAGGAACTGGGCTGATAACCTCTGAGGGAGGTTGCCCCTCCCCCGTAAAAATTTTTATAAAAAGGAAGTTGCTTTGAATCATAGTCTTCCGCATATGCTGCCGACCCACCTAAACGCAGAGTTAATGTCTCCGTTAACGGGCGATACCACTCAGCCTTATACGTCAGTGAATAGTAGTATAAATCTCCTAAAGGACTAGCTAACTCCGTACCAAATCGTTGCACCATACCGTCGGTTGGATAAATTGAGCTGTCTCTCTTATCTCGACTCCAACCGACCGTCAGAGGAATTACCGTATTGTCAGCACCATTGAGATCAACAAACTCTTGATACTCAAGCGTTGGGTTCAACCCCAACGTGATTTCCGTTTGCTCTGCCCCAAAACCATAATAAATTCTGTCGTATTCTGTGAGGGGAACCCCAAAGGTAACAGACCCATTGGTTGTTGAGGTCGAAAACGCAGATACTACCAAGCTGCTGACATCGGTGTCTCTCTTGCCAGCCTTATAAGTGCGACTTACGCCATCATCTGTGGCATAGGGATTGGTATAGCTAACTTCATAGGTTTCATTAATCTTACCTGTACTAACCGTGAACCCTAGTGAGTTACCAGTCCCCATGAAGTTGTTTTGAGAAAGTCCGAGTTGAAGTAATAACTTGTCCGCACTCGAAAAACCCATACCTATTGTGAAGTTTCCCGTCATACGTTCCACAACCTTAACTTCAAGATCAACTTGGTCGGCAGCTCCCGCCACGGTGTTTGTATTTATGATTACTTCAGAGAAAAATCCTAAAAGATTCAACCTCTGCTTGGAGCGATTGATATCTTTTACCGAGTACCAAGCGCCTTCCATTTGCCTCAATTCGCGACGAATGACCTCGTCTCTAGTATCAAGGTTTCCATTAATCTCTATGCGCCGCACATATACCCGTTGCCCAGCATTGACGTATAGAGTGAAGCCGATTTTAGAGCCCTCAATATCCTTTTCTGGCACCGGATTTACATTCGCGTTAGCGTAGCCATCCTCTCCCAAACGATCCGTTATTTTTTGCGATAGATCAGTCAGTCTTTTTCGAGAGAACACCTCACCTGGCTGAATATCTACCAATTGAAACAAATCTTCACTGCTAACGACTGTATCACCAGCCATTGAAATAGAATCGAAAGAAAAACTCTCGCCTTCAGAGAAAGACATCGTTATGTACACGCGCTCCCGATCAGAAGATAGTTGAACTTGAGTAGACTCAATCTGAAAGTCCGCATATCCACTGTCGAGATAAAGTGATCGAATTTTCTCCTGGTCCCCTTCCAGCTTTTGCTTAGAGTATTCGAGAGCTCCTTTAAATATATTAACTCTACCAGGGGATTTAAGGCTCATTTGCTTACGGAGCTCATCATCTGTGAAAGATGTATTGCCTACGAAGTTTATCTTTTCAATTAGTGCTTTGGCGCCCTCAAACACATCAAACGTTACCGCAACGCGATTCCTCTCAAGCGGCGTTGTCGTCGTTAAAATCTCAACACCATACTTGCCTTTTGACATGTATAGATTTTTTAATTCCTGCTCGGCGAGATCGAGTATTGCACCGTCGAGTATGGCCGACTCACGCAAACCCATCTGACCCAACGCCTCAATGATTTGTTCTTCACTTAATAGCTTCGACCCTGAAACAGATACTTTATAAACAGCGGGCCGTTCGACTATTCTTACAACAAGGACGTTCCCGTCAACTAGTACCTGAACGTCATCAAAAAACCCTGTTTTAAACAAAGAACTAATGATTTGCCCTGCCACTTTTGGCCCAACGCGGTCTCCGATTTGAACAGGAATATTAGAAAATATTACACCAGGGTCAGTCCTTTGAATCCCCTCTATCTTAATATCCTGCAGAACAAACGTATCAAGGGCGGTAGCTGTGAGGCTCAGGCTCATGAAAAACAATAGCACAACAAATTTATATACATTATTCATGCGCTGCCACCCTGTCTAATTCCCCAAGTAACGTAAAATATCATTTGTAATGACGAAAACCATTAAAACAGTTAAACATATCATTCCTATTTGCTGAGCCGTAACTATAACTCTTTCTGGTAATTTTTTGCCCAAAAATAACTCGTACAGGTGAAAAACCAAGTGCCCTCCATCTAACATCGGCAACGGGAACAAGTTAATCACACCTAAACTGATACTAAGCACAGCAAGGAAAGACAAAAAGGCTGACAACCCAATCTCCGCCGTTTTTCCAGCCTGATCAGCGATCACGAGCGGCCCAGCCAGGTTGTTTAATCCAACGTCGCCAGTGATGAGTCCTATGATCATTCGTGACGTAAACCCAATTAGATCTAATGTCCGCTGAAAAGACTTAATAATGGAGCCAAAAATAGTGATGCCATTACGATCAATTAACTCCTCTTGAATAATGCCACCTGGATCTGGAGCTACTCCAATCCGCCCCTCAGAATTCTCATTCAATCCTACCAAAAGGGAAATAGTGACTAACTGGTCGTCTCGCTCAACATCGATACTGACAGATTCTCCTGGCTTCGCTTTAATCAGTGTGACGAAATCACTCCATGTTCTTATCGGCGTCTGGTCAGATCTCACAATTTGGTCACCAACCGCCAAATCGGATAGGAACGCACTACCAGTCGCATCAATCCTCCCTACGATGGGCAACAACTCAATCCTGGGCGCCGAAATGCCGATCGCATCCCAATCTATCGGGGAGTCTTGCTCCAGAAAATCAAGCTTAAACGTTTCAGGCGTATTTGATCCCTCTCGACGCACCGATAACTCAAGACGATCACCACTAAAACGAATCATCTCCCAACGTAAGTCAGACCAACTACTCACTTTTCGATCATTGATTTGCAATACAGTCTCACCACCCCTTAAACCAGATGCGTAGAGCACCGACTCAACACGCGGCTCACCTAAAACAGGTTTTAATGCTGTAGCGCTTAAACTGAACACAATCGCGAATAAAACAAAGGTGAGAACGAAATTAGCCAAGGGACCCGCAATAACGATCAGACTTTTTTGCCACGCTGGCTTAGAACTAAAAACCCCCTCCCGATTTTCTGGGAGTACGTCATCGCCATCATCCAACATTTTCACATAGCCCCCAAGGGGAATCATTCCAATAGAAAATTTAGTTCGATTCACACCACCACGTGTTGCCCATATAGAACGACCAAAACCAATAGAAAATGTAAGTACTGTGACTCTGAATAATTTAGCGACAAAAAAGTGACCCAGTTCATGAAAGCCCACTAATACGGTGATAGCAATTAAAAACGAAAACAGTGTGAACATCGTGCTCATTGCTTACACACCTCCATAAACTTCTGCAGCTTTGAACTTACTTAAGTGCTCAGTCGCAAATTCTCTGGCCGCAGCATTAACATCAAAGACTTCTTCGATAGTGTTAGGATTTGACGCATTAAAATCAGTCATCACTGATTCGATGAGAATAGAGATATCAGAAAATCGAATTTTGTTATCCAAAAACCCCGCCACAACAACTTCATTGATTGCATTAAGACCCACCACAGCCGCTCGCCCTTTGGTCAAACTTTCATAAGCCAATAATAAACAAGGGAAACGCTTGAAATCTGGAGCTTGAAATTGAAGTGAAGACATATCCTCCAAGCATAATGGTTTAACATTAAGAGCAACTCGATGAGGGTAATTTAAAGCATGGCCAATTGGGACTCGCATATCAGGGTAGGCCAACTGAGCTAGCGTTGATCCATCGACATACTGCACCATTGAATGAACAATGCTCTGAGGATGGACCACCACCTCAATCGTATCCACCGGGGCAGCAAATAAATAGTGCGCCTCGATAACCTCAAGCCCTTTGTTCATCATGGTCGCAGAATCAATCGAAATTTTTCTACCCATTTCCCATTTTGGATGTTTGATCGCCTGAGATACCGACACATTCTTAAGCTCATCAATAGGAGTATTCAAAAATGGTCCCCCAGAGGCTGTCAAAAGGATTTTTGATATGCCTTGGTCATGGAGATATGGAGGCACGCACTGAGAGAGGCACTGAAATATTGCATTATGCTCACTATCAATCGGAAGGATAGTCGCATGATTTTTCTTCGCAACGTCAACTAAAAAATCACCCGCCATAACCAACGGCTCTTTGTTTGCTACCAATACCCTTTTACCCCGACAAAGCGCATGATAAATTGAATCAAGTCCTGCAGCTCCTACGATCCCCGCGACGATGATGTCAACGTCTTCATGAGAAACAATCTCGTTTAGACTTTCAGAACCACTCATCACCACCGCACCAAGACAATCAACCTTCACTCTAACGGACAAAGCTTGATATAAATCCGGATTTGTAACCACAAGGTACTTGGGATGAAAAACACGACACTGTTCCATTAAAAGATCGATGTTGGAGTGCGCAGTCAATGCAAACACTTGAAACCGATCAGATTGTTGCAAAATAACAGAGAGCGTACTTACCCCAACACTACCTGTGGATCCAAGTACGCAGACTCGCTTTTGCTCAGCAATCGCAGTCATCAATACAATAATTTCGAGACTAAAAAAGAAAAAGGCAGGAGAGCGGTCATACTATCGACTCGGTCAAGTATACCCCCATGTCCAGGTAGGACACCTCCGCTATCTTTAACACCCGATACTCGCTTCAGGTAAGACTCAAAAAGATCACCGACTACACAGATCATAGCGAAAAATAGAGTAAGCACAAGTAATAGACCCCAGTTTAAGCCTACAAAAACGTCCGCGTAGGATAGGCGCAAGGCCAAAGCATATAAGATTAAAAGAAACAATCCACCCAGGACACCTTCAATGGTTTTTCCAGGACTCACCGAAGGTAGGAGTTTCGTCTTCCCTAGACTTTTCCCAAAAAAATAACCACCAATGTCGACCAACCAGATACCAACCAATACGTAAATCAATCCATACGGTTGCGGCTGTAAGGAAACAAGAACATACCAAACTGGCACAATCAAAAGAATACCCATTAAAACATTCGGAACGTGATGACTTGAACTAAGCCGATACCGAATTAAAACTGGGACAAGGAACATCCAAAAGAGAACTGCGACCCAACACATAAATGTGGCAACTGAATTTAACACTGCCTCGAACTGGCCGATAAAGAAAAAAGGAAGGCCGCAGATGGCACTGCACAGAAGGATAAATATTACGCTGTCCCGTTGACTCCAACGAAAAAGACGTGAATATTCAAGACCAATCATAGCAAGAGGGACTAACAGTATTAGGCCCCATAACCACTGGGGGAGATTAAATATTGCCAACACCAATATGGAAATTAAGATAGCTGAGGTAACGATTCTAGCCCTCAATGCTGAGTAATTCGTCATGAACCTTCCTTAATGATTGATGAGCCATCAGCCCGCAATCCAGCCATACCGAATCGGCGTTCTCGACCAGAATAAGAAGTAATTGCCTTCATAAACTCGCCAGAATCGAAATCTGGCCAAAGAACGTCAGTAAAATAGAGTTCGGTGTAAACCAAATCCCAAATCAAAAAATTACTTATACGTACTTCACCTCCCGTACGAATAAGCAAATCAGGCTCAGGGGCAAATGCTAGCTGCATATGCCGCGATAAAACCTCTTCTGAAACAATATCGACTCCTTCGTCAATAGCTTTCCTCAGCGCATTCAAAATATCCCAACGCCCACCGTAATTAGCAGCAATTGTAAGCGTCAGACCAGAATTGCCTTCTGTTAGTTGTTCAGACTTATCAAATAGGTCCTGTAAAGGCTGTCTCTTATACACATCTGACGCTGCCGACGATATGCAGTGTGTAG
>CAJXOL010000067.1 GCA_913057675.1 uncultured Pseudomonadota bacterium
TCTACACACTGCATATCGTCGGCAGCGTCAGATGTGTATAAGAGACAGGGATAGACTTGAGATTCACCCGAGTGACGCTGAATTGCGCGGTGTTAAGACAGGTGAGTGGGTTGGGATCCGCAGTCGAGCAGGTGAGACGGTATTGCGTGCGCACGTGACTGATAGAGTCCAGCCGGGCGTTGTTTACACCACATTTCATTTCCCTGAGTCAGGTGCTAATGTCATCACGACGGATAATTCTGATTGGGCCACTAACTGTCCAGAATTTAAAGTTACTGCTGTGCAGGTGGAGCCTGTAACTCAGCCAGCGCAATGGCAAAAGCAATTTGAACAGTTTAATAAACAACAGCTCGAATTGTTAGCCAAGGCCACTGAGCCTGAGAGGGTTTAGGGAGCACCGGTGACCAGTAACGCTATCATTGAACGAGAAGCACTCAAGTGGACGCTCGATGGTGGGGCTGCACTAGAGCTCAATTCAATCGCCGAGGAGGTCCCGTTAGCCCTGGTATTTAATGGTGAGCCTTTTGCCGTAATGATGGTGAGTCCTTCAGATTTGACTGACTTTGTGGTTGGTTTTTCATTCACTGAGCATATAATCTCTCGTGCCAAAGAAATAGATGGCATTGAATTTATTCAGAGTGAGAAGGGAATTACTGCTTATATTAGTGTATCTCGAACGATTAGTGATGGCTTGCGAAAACGCAAGAAGAATGTGGTGGGTCGTACCGGATGTGGCCTTTGTGGAGAGGAAACGCTTGAGGCGGCTATACCGGTGGTATCTAAAGTTATTGCTCCAGAAACTTTTAAAACGAAAGCGATACAGGGAGCACTTCAATCGCTCGACACCTTACAGACGATGAATCATGAGGTCGGTACGTTACACGGAGCGGCATGGTCGGATAAAGATGGAAATATTAGTTTGATTAAAGAGGATGTTGGACGACACAACGCCTTAGACAAGTTGATTGGAGCGTTTTTATTAAACTCGGAATATGCACCTCCAGGGTTTGTTTTGATTACGAGTCGGGCAAGTTATGAAATGGTCACAAAGGTAGCTAGAGCTAATGTTGGTCTATTGGTAGCCGTGTCTGGCCCTACTTCTCTTGCCATAAAGACCGCGATTAACAGTGATGTTACCTTAGTAGGTTTCGCACGCAACGGACGCCAGACGATTTATTCACACAAAGAGCGAGTTCTATTAGAAAGGGATGCAGTATGAATTCATCTCAATTGGTAAAGATGGTGAATGATATTTCTAATTTTTTTGTATCTGAAGAGGACAAAAAAGAAGCGATCAACGGAGTCGCTGGACATATAACTCGATTCTGGGATCCTAGAATGAGAAAGGAAATTATTGAGTATATGATTAATGACGGAGGTGAAGGTTTAAGTGTTCTATCTCGAGAGGCAATTTTAACGTTAGATAAACCCCAAGTCTGAATTACATTATTCGTCAGGTATAAATTTCAACGCTGTACCATTGTTGCAGTAGCGCAGGCCCGAGGGTTCAGGCCCATCGGTGAAGACATGTCCATGGTGCCCATCACAAATTGCACATCGGTACTCTGTTCGGGACATAAAAAGCTTTTTATCAACTTTTGTTATGAATGCCTCATCGATGTGAGTATGAAAGCTAGGCCATCCAGTACCACTATCAAATTTCATTTCGGAGGTAAATAGAGGCGTGGCGCACCCGACACAAACGAAGACACCTTTGCGGTGTTCCTTATTCAACGGATGACTAAAACTGCGCTCTGTCCCATCTTTTCTAAGAACTTGATATTCCTCGGGTGCTAAGTCTGCCTGCCATTGCTCTTCTGTTTTTTCAATTTTTTTCATGAGTCAATTAGCCCTCTAATAAGTTGCACATCGACAAGTTCATTAGCATCAACTTTGCCCATATCTGTTGGAAGAACAATGAAGCAATGCGCTTGGCTCATTGAAGATAAAATTCCTGATCCTTGGTCCCCGGTGGGCTTGACGGTCCATTCACCAGCGGGTGTTTGACTCAAGATGCCTCTCTGAAATTCGGTGCGGCCAGGTGCTTTTTTAAGTGGCCCAGTGCAGCGCGCTTTGAACATTGGTGAAGGAGTTCGCATTACTTGGCCTTGCAGTGTTTTAAGAGCTGATTGGACGAACTGGTAGAAAGTTACCATGACGGCAACTGGATTCCCAGGTAGGCCAAAGAAATGAGACCGACCTACCTTACCGAAGGCTAAAGGACGACCTGGTTTCATCGCTATTTTCCAAAAAAGAACCTCACCAATTTTTTGCAACATTGGTTTTACAAAATCTGCCTCACCTACCGATACACCACCACTGGTAATAACGACATCAGCAATGCTTGTCGAATCCCTAAATGCTGCTTCAACGGCTTCCGGCGTGTCCTTGATGACGCCCATATCAATAAGCTCACATCCCAGCTCAGTAAGCATTCCAAAAATCGTATAGCGATTGCTGTCGTAAATTTGACCTTCTTCAAGGCTATTCCCAACTCCAACCAGCTCATCACCGGTGGAGAAGAAGGCGACACGAAGTTTTCTATAGACACTAACTTCGGGGATCCCGAGTGATGCAATAAGTCCGAGATCTGCCGGCCTGACTTTATGTCCTTTTTGTAAGGCTGCAGATCCAAGTTTTAGATCCTCACCGGTTTTCCTAGTATTCGATCCTTTTTGAAAGAAATCTACTCTTACACAGTTATCTATTTTTTCAGCCCGCTCTTGCATAATGACGGTATCAGCACCTTCGGGTATGACTGCTCCAGTCATGATTCGGATTGACTCGCCTTTTTTAATTACTCCATCAAAAGGTTTACCCGCAAAGGCAGTACCCACTATATTCAGCTCTGTCTTCTCGTCTGTTGTTAGATCAAGACTTCGAACTGCATACCCGTCCATCGCTGAATTGTCATGCTGAGGAACATTGACTGGTGAGATTACATCTTGTGACAAAATACGCCCGAGCGCATCGCGAACAGACACGCATTCTGAGCTGGTAACAGGATCTAAGAATGCACCCATATAGCTTCGTGCTTTATCCACGGGCATTGAGTTAGGATCGTAATCACTTTCTTGGGTAATGATTTCTAATGTATTTTTTTGAGTCATAAGTTTAACGTCCTGATCTTTTGGATCATTTATCCACCGATGTATGACATTTCTATTTTTCGTGTTGTGGCGGTTTCAGCTGTTCTTATTTCAGAATAGTTATCGGTTCTTGCTTGCCAAAGCTTAGAGATAACATCTGAGATTGTTGTGTCGGATGCACCTGCTCTAAGCAGCATACGAAGATCTGTCCCTTGGGTGGCAAATAGACACGTGTAAATAGATCCTTCGGCCGACAATCTAGCTCTAGTGCATGATTGACAAAAAGCTTGTGTGACCGAGGAAATAAAGCCGATTTCTCCTGAGCCGTCCGTATACCTCCAACGCTCGGCAACCTCACCAACATAATTTGGTTCGATCGGCTCGATTGGGTAGACAGCATTGATGCGATCTACCAATGATTGTGATGATACGACATGACTCATTTTCCAACCATTGGTTGAGCCGACATCCATAAATTCAATGAAACGAACAATGTGCCCGCTACCTTTGAAGTACTTAGCCATTTCTAAAACATCATGATCGTTGACTCCTTGTTTCACAACCATATTGATTTTGATTGGCTTGAAACCAACTTTATCAGCTTCTTCGATCCCCTCCAAAACCGTTGAGACAGGAACCTTCATATCGTTCATCATCTGAAAAGTGGCATCGTTCAGTGAGTCCAGGCTAACTGTAATCCGGTGTAGCCCGGCATCTTGAAGCACCGCAGCTTTTTGCTTAAGCAGCGTAGCATTCGTGGTAAGTGTCAGGTCGAGTTGATGCGACGCCGAAATCATTCCAATTAGCTTCTCAAGTTGTTTTCTCAGTAACGGTTCTCCACCTGTGATGCGTACTTTTTCTACGCCGTGATCTTTGAAAATACTGACTAGACGATTGATTTCATCAAAAGAGAGTAACTGGGCCCGCTCTAGAAACTTAAAATTCCTGTCGTAGACGCTTTTGGGCATGCAATAGGTGCATCGGAAGTTACACCGATCTGTAACAGAGATGCGAAGGTCTCGCAGATGTCTCTGTCGTGTATCTTGAACAGGTGAGTCAATGAGCAATGGATTGGTTGAATTCATGCGCTTCTCTAAACATTTGTTATTTTATGTAATACTAGATCCATTATATACGATTGAACACAACGGTCTTGTTCTACGTGTTGAACATCAGGAGCATTTTAAAAAACTACTGTTTCACAAGAAATGTAAAATAAGATTGATACAAAATTGAGTTAATTAATATGGAAATAAAAATATTGTTCTTTGCAAAACTTCGAGAGGCCTTCGATGTCAGTCAGGAAGTTATTGTCATAGCGGATACTGAGAACAAGATCTCTGATGTGCTCAACGTATTGCGTCACAGAGGGGATGTATGGAAACGTGAGCTGGACGAAAATAAACCCTTTCGTATCGCCGTCAATCAGGAAATGGTGTCAGACGACGTTTTGTTAAAGAATGCGGATGAAGTGGCGCTCTTCCCACCAGTGACAGGCGGATAACGACATGAGTGTACGCGTACAAATAGAAGATTTTGATGTAAGTCAGGAAATGTTGGCTCTGAGGAAAAAAAATCCTAAAGTGGGTGCTGTAGCCAGTTTTGTCGGTGTCGTTCGTGATTTAAATGATGGGGAAGATGTTTCCACCCTTGAGCTTGAGCACTATCCTGGAATGACGGAGCGAGCTCTCGAACTTATTGTCAATGAGGCGAAGACTCGTTGGGATATTTACGATACATTGATTATTCATCGAGTAGGTGCGCTGCAGCCCTTAGATCAGATTGTGCTTGTTATTGTGACCAGTGCACATCGTGGCGAATCATTCAAGGCCTGTGAGTTCCTAATGGATTATCTAAAAACGCGAGCGCCGTTCTGGAAAAAAGAACAAACGTCGTCTGGAGAGAGGTGGGTAGAGGCGCGGGCGAGTGATGCTGAAGCTGCTGAGCGCTGGACTCAAGGCGAGGGTTCGTAGTTCAAATTACAATGCCTGATACGCTAGAACCACAATTAAAGGTCAGCTTCCGAAAGTCCATAGCCATGGGCCCCGGTAAAGCTTCTTTGCTCGATTCTATTGAAAAAAACGGTTCTATTTCTGCGGCTGCGCGTGAGCTTGGAATGTCTTATCGGAGAGCATGGATACTTGTTGATACGATGAACCAATGCTTCGCGGCTGCGCTGGTTGAAACCCTTACTGGTGGAACCCGCGGGGGGGGCGCCCAAGTTACCGAGTTTGGTAAAGAAGTGCTTTTGCGCTATCGAGCCATGGAGCGTAAGGCGACTAATAGTGTTAGAACTGAGATGTCGGAGTTCTCTGAATATATGCGTTAGTGCTCACGTGCTTGACATTTAGCGCTATATCTAATTAAATATAACGAAATAGGTATTAGCGTTCGTGATTATTTTAAATTCCTTTTTTAAATCAAGTTCGATGTTGGCGCTTTTATGGCGCCAAAATATTATTAAAAACAAATATTTATGAATATAAGATAACGTTTTTATAAATTTTGTTTTCATTTCCTATAACTTTAGATGCCGTTATGATCCCGCTGCTTTTAAGCCTAAAAGTGGCAGGGTTAGCGACTATTGTTGCGACAATTGCAGGGGTTTCATTCGCCTGGCTTGCGGCTAAGCGAGAGTTTTGGGGAAAAGAATTTTTAGATGCGGTACTGACCTTGCCGGTGGTTCTGCCCCCAACCGTATTAGGCTATTACCTGCTCGTGCTTTTAGGGCGCCGCGGGCCGATTGGGTCTTGGTTGGAATCTCAATTTGGTATTAATTTAATATTTACTTGGCAGGGGGCCGTGATTGCCGCCTCGATAGTTGCCTTCCCCTTGGTCTATAAATCAGCACGATCCGCGTTTGAAGCGGTCTCACGACAGTTAGAGGACGCTTCCCGAGTCTTAGGTAAAAGTGAGATACAAGTCTTTTCCTTAGTGACCCTTCCCCTTGCGCTTCGAGGAATATTGGCAGGCGCAATGTTAGCATTTGCGAGAGCGCTTGGAGAGTTTGGTGCCACGCTGATGGTGGCCGGGAGCTTGCCTGGGAAAACTCAAACTCTATCTATTGCTGTTTATGAGGCAGTGCAAGCCGGTCATGATCAGATCGCTAATTTTCTGGTGATTGTTACTTCTATTGTTTGTATTGTCGTTTTACTTGCGTCGAACTATTTGTTTCGACCGAAATATCGCGTGACTTAACCATATATGAGAGTAGATGTTGACGTTCAGCAGTTATTCCGGTCCGGTGGACACGATTTCGATTTAAATATTCGATTTAGTTGTGATGAAGATATTACAGTTCTGTTTGGGCAGTCCGGTGCAGGTAAAAGCTTATTGCTTAAAATAATTGCAGGCTTGCAAAGTGTCAGATCTGGAAAGGTCACTATTAATGATCGGGTGCTATTTGATTCTGTGAAAGGCATAGATATTGCATCACGGCATCGTAATGTAGGCTATTTGTTCCAAGATTATGCGTTGTTTCCTCATATGACAGTAGCTGAGAATATTGGGTTTTCGCGACGTTCCATATTTTCAAGAAGCTTGAAAGGGGCTGATTTGGATCGAGTTCAAGAATTACTTGAAATATTTCAAATTAAGGATTTCTCGAAGAAGTATCCTTTTGAAATCTCAGGTGGCCAAAGGCAGCGTGTTGGCCTTGCGCGGGCACTGTTGCAGCGACCGGAGATTCTTCTTCTCGATGAACCTTTCTCGGCGCTTGATCCTTTACTAAGAATACAGATGAGAGTGGAGCTTAAAAAAATTCAATTGATTTTTGGGATTCCAATTTTATTGATTACGCATGATCCGCAGGATGTTGCCGAATTAGGGCAACGGTTAGTACTTATTAATCAGGGTTTAGTCACAGATTCTGTTGATTTGTCTGGCAAACCCTATAGAGATCCTCTTGGTGCTCCAGTTCGACCTGAAATCAGGAAGATATTGTGGAGTGCTGCAGGGATTACGAATGTTTAGTTTTAAACAATTTGTAGCTTTTTGTGTCTTGAGTTTTGTGATTTGTCGCTCTGGTTATGCGGCAGAAACAGAATTGCTGATTTCAGCTGCATCGAGTATGACGGATGCACTTCAAGAAATTATCGTGGAATTTGAGTCTGTAAATTCAGATATAAAAGTTTCAACTAACTTCGCTGGATCAGGAACTTTGCTAAGGCAAATTGAACGAGGCGCGCCGGTAGATTTATTTTTGTCAGCAGATCAGCTAACAATGCAAGAGGCAGTAAAAAAGGGGTTAATTCATAAAGAATTGGTGCGTCATATTGCTGGAAATCATCTCATTTTGGTTGGTCGTGATGATTTGCCATTTAAGCTCTCTCACATCTCTGATATTTTGAGTTCGAAGGTTAAACTTATTGCTGTTGGCAATCCTGATAGTGTTCCGGCTGGGAGGTATGCTCAGGAGGTGCTTGTAGATAAAATTTTATGGAATAAGATCTCTTCTAAATTAATTTTTACGCAGAATGTACGTCAGTGTCTTGACTACGTTGCTCGCGGAGAAGTTGACTTGGCGTTTGTATATGCTACCGATATTCGAGCGCGGAGAAATGGTGTGAATGAACTACTAACCGTTAAGGTACCATCCGCGATAGTGTATCCGGTAGGTGTTGTGAATAGCACTGACCACTTAGAGCAGAGTAAACGATTCTTGGCGTTTCTTAAAACGATTAAAGTTATAAATATCCTTGCTTCATTTGGGTTCGTACAGGTTCAAGCACCTTTACGTTAGGGTAAGCTGTTTTTTTGAATAGAGATG
The DNA here is from genome assembly GCA_913057675.1 of uncultured Pseudomonadota bacterium. Lineage (GTDB taxonomy): Bacteria > Pseudomonadota > Gammaproteobacteria > Burkholderiales > Eutrophovitaceae > Eutrophovita. Next base: position 7,858 of record CAJXOL010000067.1, read on the forward strand.
TTAAAAAAATAAGGATCGACACGTGTTGATGAAACTTGTTGCGATTGGACTCGGTGCCGCTGGAGGTGCTTGGATCCGATGGGGTTTGGGACTCATCTTTAACGCCACACTGAAAAATATCCCACTAGGAACTTTTTTGGCCAACTTGGTTGGGGGCCTTTTGATTGGGATGGCTGTGGAGTTTTTCTCGCATAACGCTCAACTATCACCAGAATGGAAATTGTTGGTCATTACTGGTTTCCTGGGCGGTTTGACTACGTTTTCTACGTTTTCGGTGGAATCAGTGCAACTTATTCAAAGTGGTCGAGTAGGTTGGGCTGCAATCCTGATCGGTATCCACGTGTTCGGATCAATACTAATGACTGTGCTGGGCATGAGTTTATGTAAGTCCTTGGTGTCTTAATAGAATCGGCTTCCTATTGATGAATTTGTTTTAAATGCCTGGAGTCGTAATTTTTTTTGCGGCATCAAAGTTGTGATTGGTTAAGTTATTTTTAGAATGATTTGTAGAATTTTTAGAATTCATAATGAAGCCGGCATAATGATTTTTAACCGCATCTTCGCACAACGCCCTATATCGATCCATGCCTCCCGCATAGGGCATGAATATGCGTGGTTTACCTACAACGTTAGCACCTAAATACCAAGAATGCGGCACTGTAACTAAAAGTGTGGCATTCGCAGCCTCATTAACATGCTCCACCCATTTGTCAGCAGCTTCCTGACTAGCCTCACACGTATCAATCTTATTATTTCGCATATGTTCAATGCAATGCGTAATCCATTCGACATGCTGTTCGATAGCTACCGGCATATTGCACAGCACGGATGGACTTCCGGGTCCGGTGATTGTGAACAGGTTAGGAAAGCCTGGTGTTTGCAAGCCGAGATAAGTTTTTGGTCCTTCTTTCCAGGTTTCTTTTAAGGAGATTCCATTTCTTCCTTGAATGTCCATTTCAAAGAATTTTCCCGTGATGGCATCGAATCCTGTTGCAAAGATAATCATGTCTAAAGGGATATGCCGCTCTGTGGTCTGTATCCCATTCTCTGTAATTTTGACGATGCTTTCTTTTTTAAGATTAATAAGTGAAACATTATCCTTATTGAATGTTTCGAAGTAGTTTGTATCGATAGGTGGTCGCTTTCCAGCGTACGGGTAATCAATAGTAGCAAGTGATTCAGCTGTTTCCTTGTCTCGTACTACTGTTCTAATTTTGTTCTTTAGAAATTCAGCTGCAGTGTCGTTTGCTTTTTTGTTTGTCGTTATATCCTGATAGGTTGCTCTAAATTGAAGCCCACCTTTTTGCCAAGCTTTTTCATAGGCGGTTTGCCTCTCATTCTCGGACTGCTCAAACACTTTGGTTGTGGAGATCCGATATGGGAATCCATTTGGAGTCGATTGGACAACCTGTTTGATTTCTTTAAAATTTTTATGAACATGTTCCTTCCAGTCATCCGTGAGTGGTGCGTTTCGAGCTGGAACACTATAGTTTGGGGTTCTCTGAAAGACGTGAAGATGACCCGCAGTTTCAGCAATTACGGGTGCGGCTTGTATTCCAGTAGACCCAGTTCCAATTTGCCCAATTCGTTTGTTTTCAAATGAGACTTGCTCATGTGGCCAATTGCCAGTGTGATACCACTCACCTTTAAAATTTTTCAAGCCAGGAATGTTTGGAATGTTTGCAGAGGAGATGCAGCCAATCCCAGTGATTAAATAGGTTGCTCGGTATATTTCCCCATTTTTTGTTGTCAACTCCCATTGATTTGTTTCTTCGATGAAGTGCGCACTTGTGACAAGGGTGTTGAATTTAATATGACTTCTGAGTTCGAGTTTTTGAGCAACGAAATCAAGATAGTTACGAATTTCTTGAGGGCCGGGATAGCGTTCTGACCAGCTCCATTCTTTATAAATTTCTTCAGAAAACATATAGCAATAGGAGTAGCTCTCCGAGTCGCAGCGTGCCCCAGGGTAACGATTCCAAAACCAGGTGCCACCTAGATCTGTACCGGCCTCTAAAACCATCGTGCTAAGGTTTAGTTGATCCCGAAGTGTGTGGAGTTGATACAGCCCTGAGAATCCCGCACCAATAATAATGGCATCGACTGAATTATGCTGTTCCGACATCTGTATACCCTTTAGATTTTATATCTTTAATCGTATATCACTAGAGAATTTGTTTAACGCTAGCATCTTTTTTTATTGAGTATTATTCTAGCTGCATCAATTGTTTCTGATGCAGTCATTCCAATTGGACCACATCTATCGCCCAACAATTGATCCGCTGCGAGTCCGTGTAAATGCACTGCGGCCAATAGAGCCGTGTGGCTATAAGCCCCTTGCGCTATCAATGCACCAATAATACCGGTCAATACGTCACCCATTCCTGCGCTGGCCATCCCAGCGTTCCCGGTTGTATTGATAAACCAATTGCCATCGGGGAATGCGCATACGCTACCCACGCCTTTAAGCACCACCTCGGCATTAAATTTACTCGCTAATGCAAGTGCTACTTGTAATCTATCTGCTTGGATTTCCATAATGGAACAGTTCAATAGCCTAGAGGCTTCACCTGGGTGTGGTGTGAGTACAGTGGGGTCACAACGACTATTAACTAGTGCCACGAGTGCAGGGTGTTTAGCAATAAGGTTTAACGCATCCGCATCCAAGACAATCGGTACGGGTAGGAGTAAGACTTTTGACAACATGTCGTACGCTATATTATCTATGCCAAGACCGGGCCCGATGGCGATACACGTTGTGTTATTGAGTTGAATGACATCAGATGCGTTCCTCATCATGAGTTCTGGCTGCATCCAATCTATCGCAGGCAATGCTGTACCGACAAAACCAATCAGAACACGTCCTGCGCCTAATTTAATCGCTGCGCGCCCTGACAATATCGCAGCGCCCACTAGACCTGCACTTCCTCCAATAATGACTAGCTGACCATGTGTCCCTTTATGAGATGATTTTGCTCTTGGTGTTAGCACATTGTCGAGGACATCATTTCCGATTAGGTAACCACGGTTATCAGGCGATATGATGCGTCCCATATTGAGGTCACTGAAATGGATAGTGCCTGAATAATCTGGTCCAAGACCTGTATGTAGCCCGACTTTGTATCCAAGAAAAGTCACGGTATGGTGTGCCTTGATACAACAACCCATGATGTTACCTGTGTCTGGATTTAGTCCAGAAGGTATGTCTATAGAGATAATCGTAGCCTGTAGCCCGTTAATATAAGAAATGAGCTCTTCGAGTTTTCCCGTAAGATTACGTGTTAATCCAATCCCAAATAATCCATCAATGACTATATCAAAGGAGTCTCTATTATTTATTTCATCTTGGATTGTCCCACCGGTTAATTTCCATTTGTTCAGTGCACTAATTGCCTCAGGAGAGTTCTGACGGGTGTCGAGTAGGGCGAGGATCGAAACGTGGAAATTTGCGTTTTTTAGATGTCTAGCAGTAACGTATCCGTCACCGCCATTGTTCCCGGGCCCTACGATGACTAAAACCGTCCGAGCATGGTTTGGTGTAACTTGAATTGCAAGTTCGGCGACAGTTTTTCCTGCTAACTCCATTAAGTCAGGTTTGGGATCGAGAGAGAATATGTGCTCCTCTATCTGTCGTATCTGCTCAGTCTGGTAGACCGGTACCATATGCATCATCTTAGTATAAGCGATTTGATTTATGGCTGGATATTTCGTGGGCATTCGTCAGCTATAATCTTGGTTTGAAGATATCTTACTCAAAATCATAAACCACATGCCGGAAATCGTTTTTCTAAAAGGTCGTCAAGCCCTTTCTCAATTTCGCCACGATAAACTATTAAAAGAAGCGCAGGCTATCGACCCACAAATCAGTGAGGTGTCAGCCGTTTTTTGGCATTTCGTAGAGGTGAATAAATCACTGTCGGCAGATCAAGTCATACAGCTTAATAAAATTCTCTCTTATGGGCCTAAAGAAGCACGATCATCAGAAGATGTTGCCGATTTTGTTGTAGTTCCGCGACTTGGTTCCATTTCGCCTTGGTCAACTAAAGCAACAGATATTGCAAATGGCTGTGGTCTTTTTGAAGTTTTGCGCATAGAACGTCTGTCTCTTATACACATCTCCGAGCCCACGAGACAGGCA
>CAJXOL010000068.1 GCA_913057675.1 uncultured Pseudomonadota bacterium
CTACACACTGCATATCGTCGGCAGCGTCAGATGTGTATAAGAGACAGATGCAGGATGGAACTAAAAATATTTATGAGGCGAATATAACCTTATACAGTGCGCTTGAGAAAACTGATGCTGATCCAAATGGTCATCACGCGATGCAAAGGTTTATCGCGGCACATTTAATCATGTTTAGCTTAGAGGGGGTTCCCGCAATATATATCAACTCATTGCTGGCAGCCGAGAATGATATGGATGGTGCATCGTCGTCTGGTATTAATCGACGGATTAATAGAAAAAAATATACAAAGAAATGCATCGATTCACTTTTAAGCAGTACTCACTCTCGTGAGCGCATACTATTCGATACGCTTAAAACGTTGGTTCAAATGAGGGCTGCCCAGGCGGCCTTTCATCCTAACGCCACACAATTCACACTTCAACTAGGTCGAGATTTTTTTGGCGTTTGGCGACAAAGCCAGGATCGTGGACAGAGTATTTTTGCAATTACTAATTTAACTTCATCTCCTAAGAGGTTGCAGCTTGCAGATTTAAACTTAATTGAGGTGGAAAACTGGGTTGATCTTATCGGTGGGGCGCTGTTAATTTCTCATCGAAGTGAAATGACGCTTGACCCGTACCAAACAGTTTGGATTACAAATAGATAATTATCTTCTGCTCATTGATTCACGCTGTGCTGAGTGAATAAGTATGTTGGCGCGATGTGGGGTCAGTGGCAGGCTTTGCCGAGTGCTTTTAGTCGCCAATAGTTGTAGGGCAGAGGGGCTAAAAAACCCACGAGGAGCATGGGTGGGATGACCCACCAAGTTAACATCGCACCACCAGTTAACAGAACATCGAGTAGGTTCATGGCCGACTCCATTGCGATCATCGAGATCAAGGACATGCCGATTGCTGTTTTGAATGCGACTGGCAGGGACATCTGTCTTGTGAGAATTAAAGTCTCTAGTGCTATTGAGGTTAGAAGCCCATTAATAATGGCGAGCATCATGATTTGCCACACGGGCCACGCCAAGGCCACCCACTGGGCATAGGCAATTGTCCCCAAGTCACCGATGGAGCAACCAGCAAGACACCACATCGTATTGTGTGCGGCTCGCTTCCAAGTGTGTCGACAGACCCAGGAGATATTTAACATGAAGTAGTTGCGCTCTCGAGTGTGTTATTCATAGTGGGGTGCACGGGTAAACACTATAGTTTTTTATTGGTGGCGGTGTCTTCGAGAAACCCGTCAGCTCTCAGCGTGATTACAAGTGTGTCACGCCAACCGTCATCACCGTCAGGCTGGATGGGTGTTGTCTCATGGATAACCCGTCTGTCGTCAAGTATAAGTAGGCTCCATGGCTCAGACATGGTGAATCGTTGTCCATTCGGTGTGTCAACTTCGAACACATGAGTTTCTCCGCCTGTCACGTTACGTCGGGAAATCAGGCACAGGGCAACCCAGTCAACGCCGTCTCGATGCGCTCCTTCCGGCGTTGGTCGACCAATGCCGTCGGTCGTGTCGATACGAAATTGGTGTGCTTCGCTGTACCAGAGTCTGTCGCCGTCAATGCGCGATGCTATTTTTGCCAACCATGTCAGTAAACCTTGGAAAAATCCTGAGGATAAAACGTCTGTAGTAATCGGGTCGAACCATCGGTGCATACCGCCATGAAGTGCGTTGTAGGTTGTTGGTTGCCAATGCGCCCGTTGAGTGACCACATCCACGTCCGCATGGCGGATTGTTAGGCTTGCGTGCCGTCGTCTTCTATATTTGCCCCCATCTTTTAAGTACTGATCAGGTGACAGGTGATGCCAAGATTCAGTCAGCGCTTGGAGGCCTTCTACATTGGTATTAAAGAGTCCCATGAGGTCATTCGGACCAATATTCGCGTAACCCTGTCGTCTAATGATTGTTTCAACCTGATCGATCGCGGTGAAACTAGGTTCCAAAGTGGCTGTATGTAGTTTTGTTTTTAATGTCATAGTGTGTTTATAAGCAAAGAGACCACATTATAAACTCAGTGTTGATATGTGTTACTCAGTCCTTTGTATCTCGGGGGCCTTTAATTTTTTAACCACTGTTGTCAACCCCTCTGACCCAAGCCACCAACGGTTGGCCATACTGACAGTAAGTGCTCTTACTCCTCTGCCAAGTGAATTTAAAACATCTTTTTCAAAAGGCTGTTGCTTGGCTAATGCCTCAATGAGTATTTGAGTGCTGGCATTGGCTTCAAGCACGGAGGAGTCGTTTTGGATACCCAATTGCTTGTACGTTATCTTGAGGTTCCGATCCACTCTCAAGAGTGTCTCGCTCCAGTTCTGAGATGTTTCTCTCGCGATTTCTGAGAATCCTGGAAACCCAAATAATTGGTTGATGGCTTCGAGCACCTGATTCTCATAATATTTAGCATCTGTCTCTAAATAAAGGAGAGTGCGAAGCATTTCACCGTTTGTGGTGTCATGCAACGTCTGGATTTGAGACTCGGGTAGCTGATCCAGGACCTGATTGTGTAAAATCCATGGTTGGTGATAAATCGAATCTGTAAGTGATGTATTAAATTGGGCACTTGCTTGTGGGGCAATGAACCCGATCAAAGAAGTGAGCAACATAAACCGTACTAAAATTGCTAATCCCTTCATGAGAAACCTCTTGAGAGCACTTTCGAAGATTTAACGGGCGGCTTAGTCACCCAAGACTTCTAATATATAGACATTTCACGTGAAACGGTTGAAATCTATGATGGAAGTAAAAAAATCAATATCAATAACGACTCGTGGGTCGAAAATTTATTAATTTGTATATGTATATAACTTTGCAATAGATGCTTTTCAAGTTGAAATGGGAGAGAATAGCAAGGGAAACGTACCAGTATAATCAGCGTGTATTTTGGAAGTTGAGTGCGACACTACAGGAGAGAAAAATGAGTTTAAGAATCAACGACACAATACCTAATTTAAAAGTGGAAACTGATGAGGGTGGGACATCATTACATGACTTTGTGGGTGATAGCTGGACAATACTGTTTTCACATCCAAAGGATTTCACACCCGTATGTACCACTGAGTTTGGGGCAGTTGCTCAGCTCAAAGGTGAGTGGGATAAGCGCAGCACGAAAGTGATTGGTATTTCAGTAGACAGCGCAGAGGACCATCGAAGTTGGAAAAAAGATATTGAAAAAGTCGGTGGTGCAAGGCCTGAGTTTCCAATCATTGCTGATGATAATCTTGCCGTATCGAAAGCGTTCGATATGTTACCTGCCGAGGCGTACCTGCCCGATGGTCGAACGCCCGCCCATAGTGCAACCGTGCGCTCAGTGTTTATTATCGGGCCCGATAAGCAACTCAAGCTCACCATGACCTATCCGATGACTGTTGGGAGAAATTTTGCTGAAGTCCTCAGAGCGCTTGATGCGCTTCAAACGTCTGCGGCGAATGGTGTGGCAACCCCAGCTAACTGGCAAGTAGGTGAAGACATTGTCATACCGGCAGCTGTTAGCGACGAAGATGCTAAGGCAAAGTTTGGAAGTTTCGAGACGCTGACACCGTATCTTCGTAAGGCTAAATTACCTAACTAATATCAGGTGCGCCGCGTAACGCAAAGCTAACGTCGTTGTGCGGTTTTTTGTGTGACTCAAATATTGAAATAAGACGAAATATTATGATGGGTGGATTATGAGGGAGCTTCGTACACCAACCGGTCTGTCTGTGCGTCAGTTTGTCGGTTTACGACCAGGGCCAAAGCTAATCATCTTGGGTGCGGTACACGGAAACGAGACCTGTGGGACGAAAGCACTACAGCGTTTACACCGAGAGATTGAAGCTGGAGAAGTCTGTATAGAGCAAGGCATACTCACCATGGTGCCGATCACTAATCCACTTGCATTTCAGCTTGAACGTCGCCACGGTGACCGTAACCTGAACCGCAACATGCGTGTTTGTGACAATCCGCAAGACTTTGAAGATTCAATCTGTAATGTGCTTTGCCCGATGCTTGAGCAACACGATGTGTTGCTTGATCTACATTCGTTTCAGGCACCTGGTATTCCATTCGCGCTAATTGGCGCATCTAACAATGCGGGTGATGTAGAGCCGGTAGCCCGTGCTGAGCAGGAAGAGGCTCTGGCACTACGTGTGGGCGCTGATCGATTTGTTGAAGGTTGGCTTGAGACGTACGCTCAAGGGGTTCGAGATCGTCAAGCACGCGGTATTGAGGCTCACGTTGATTATGGCGTTGGCACGACGGAAACCATGCGGCGCAGCGGTGGTATCGCAGTGACACTTGAGTGTGGACAGCACGCGGATGATGGGGCGCCACTGACAGCTTACACCGCAATACGTAATACACTCGCACACCTGGGTATGACGTCAGATGCGAAGCCTGCGCCCGTTACAGAACCCGAGGTAATACGTCTTTACCAGGTTATTGATCGACTTGACCCTGATGATTGCTTTACGCGAGATTGGTTGAGCTTTGAGGAAATTAAACGAGGGACGGTCATCGCCCATCGGAGTGATGGCAGTGCATTAACTGCGGACCAGGATGGGTGGATTGTATTTCCGAATACGAAGGCCCAAGTCGACCAGGAGTGGTTTTATTTGGCAAAACACTCTGATCGGCTCAAGTAAAAATCTTAGTATGTAACTCGTTACTCGGTGAGCTCTAAAAAAGCTTGAATAGGGTGAGCTCCCATTTTGATGATGTTTCTGTTGGTAGGGTTGCTGCTAACTGACTTAATTGATCAAAAATTTTACTAGCACTACGCGATGTATCAAATGAGGGTGAACGTTGTAAGTGCTGACGGTCTCGTTGCCATTACTATGTGGGGTGATATTCGTACAGTGAGAACTATTGGGGCGATATTGAGGCAGAATTCAGTCGCCCCGTGTCTCTAGGGCTTTCGCAAGGTTGAGAGCAGACGTAAAGGCGCCCTCAACACGGCCCCCTTGGCACCAGTCCCCACATGCTGAAAGTCTTAATTCATGATCAGCGAATGGAGGATGGGCATCGCGATTCGCATTGTTTGCATACCGCCAACTGTGAACAGTTTTGAGGTCAGCATGGCTTATATCGTGGCCTAAAATATGACTTGTTTGGTGACATAAGTGGTCGATTATTTTTTGTCGGTCTACATTGCGATTTTCTTTGGCATATGCCTCAGATGAATGAACCATCAGCGTGAACAAATTCCCTCGCCCTGGCTTGTTACTGTTAACTGCAATCCAGCTGATATCCGAATGAGTAATATGCGCCGCATCAAACTCGAGGCAGAGGTCATCAGAGAAGCCAAGCATCAGAGAAAAGCAGCCGGTCATCTCTATTTCCTCTATGGATTGATAATGCTCAAAATTCTCCGGAAGTAGCTCTAGAGCTTGAGGTGCGGGTACGGTCGAAATGACTGAGTCAAAGTTGTCGTAGCTAAGACCTTGTTCATCGGTTAATTGCCATTTGTCGATTTGATTTAATGATGAGATTTTGGTGTTAGCTCTGATGTCCAAGTCTTGAGCGAGGTATTTTGCGATGCTATTCATGCTCGGCACACCTACGTAGCGAGGCTCATCCATAGCCCAGTCCGCACGCTCAATTATTTGACTACCTTCAAACTTCACGTATCGTGCCGTCCATGGCTGGATTAAGCCGGAATCAATGAGTGGCTCGATAAATTTCTGAAAGGGATTGGTTCTTGCTGTGAAGTATTGCGCGCCGTGGTCGAAGGAGTAAGGAGCCGCGCGTCTTGTCGCCAGTCGTCCGCCCGTACCGCGTGCTTTCTCAAAAAGTGTGATCTCAAAGCGCTTTTTCAGGAGGTGAGCAAGCGTTAGGCCTGATAGTCCTGAACCGATAATCGCCATTTTTTTCATACGATGTTCCTCAAATCAAAATAGCTCAATTTGTTTCCCTGCAGCGTCCGAATGAAGTTTTTTAGTCTTAGAAGTCTTAAAGGTTTTTTTTCGACTGGCATGTTTTTTAACAATTTTTGAAGATAGACTTTGGAAGTTTTTTGATCTTCTTATTGAATAAAGTCTTTCATTGGCTTCTCGTCTCGCAGTGGCCTCATCGACAATTGGTGCAGGATAATACTTAGGAGGATTCTGCGCCAACCAAGGAGTGTGAATATGTGCCGTTGACAGCGTTGCTAGCTCCGGGACCCACGTCTTAATGAATATCCCTTCTGGGTCTTGGTCAATACTTTGTTTAATTGGATTGTATATACGAATTGCGTTAATCCCTGTTGCCCCTGATTGCATTTGCATTTGAGAATAGTGTATTCCAGGTTCGTAGTCTAAAAATAACTGGGCGAGATGTAAGGAAGGTTCGCGCCAGTGAAGCCATAAATGGTTGGATGAAAAGCTAACCAACATGGCACGCATTCGGAAATTTATCCAACCAGTTGCGCGCAAGGCTCTCATACAGGCATCAATGAATGGGTATCCTGTGCGGCCTTCCTTCCAAGCCTCGAAGTGTGCCCAATTAAATTGTCCCTCTCTCAGTCCGTCTATAGCAGGATGTAAATTTTTCAATTCAATAGTCGGCTCGTCTTCTAATTTTTGAATGAAATGACAATGCCATCTGAGACGAGATAAAAATGACCGTGCCGAGGATCTCCAGGGAGACCCTGGTGGCATTTGGTCATATATCGCAACTTTGCGCGCCTGAGCTAGCTGATAGACTTCCCGTAAAGATATCGATCCAAAGGCGAGATAGGTTGAAAGTCGAGAACAGCTTTCGTAAGCCGTGACCGGAGATGACATTTCTTTGGTGTAGAACTTGCCGCGTGTCTCAAAAAAACTGTCTAGTAACGCCAACCCAAAATGTCGTCCGCCTGCTTGCGGGGCCTGACAAGTCTCATTCGATAGGCCCAACTGGGTAGGACTTGGTAAATTATCAGAGTCGATATTTATATCAAGACTGCGTTGTCGCTCGGGCATTGCTATCGCAGGCGCAGTCATATAGTGGTGCCATTGTTTAGCCCATCCATCTCTGGAAACTAGTTTTCTAACCACTCCATTATGTTGAAATTCATGCCAAGGGATTGACAGCGCCTTGAACAATTTGGAGACGCGTTTATCTCTTTGATAGGTCCAGTCATTCCACGTTTCTTGATGTGAAAATACGGCGGTAATTTTAAGATTGTGATGTAATTCAGTAAATATCTCCTCAGCGTGACCGACTTTTATGAGGAGGCGAAAATTAAGTTTTTTTAGTTGTGACTGCAGATCTAATAGAGATTCTTGAAGAAATGCGTAGTGTCGAGCACTCAGATCTTTTTCCCGCCATAGGAGTGGTTCTAGAATGTACAGGGCTAGAGTGGGATTGCTTTGAGTGGCTGATGTAAGAGGAGCATGATCTGATACTCTCAAATCTCTTTTAAACCAAACGACGTTCATAGGATGCTAAGTTAGTTAATCTGAAAAGATTATGACACTTGTGAGCTGAGTAATTCCCATAAAGTGTGTCTGGTAAGAAATATTTGTTGGGCTTTATCCATATTTCAAAGTGTAAATATGTTGTTTTATTCTCAATATCTTTAAGAATGATTTAAATAACATAAAAGAAAGAGGCTTTTTAATGAGTAAAATTAATTAATAGGAAATGTGAAATGGAAAATAGGACAGTTCTAATCACCTGTATTCAAAAATATATGGGTGAGGCTATTGCGACGAAATTTAAGGCTATGGGGTTTAATGTTCTAACGGATGATCGATCTTTAGTTACCCAAAGTGAGTGCGAGGCCTTGATTGAGTCTTCAGGCACCATTGATGTTTTAGTTGTAAACCTAGCAGAGCCCCCGAGATCTAGCCCCGTGCAACTCATTAAAAATGAGGACTGGGATGCGTTATTTAAGGCTTTGCTCGATCCCTTGATGTATCTCGTGCGTGCTACAACACCTCAGATGTTGGAGAGAAAATCTGGAAAAATAATTGCTGTAACGAGCGCTGCGCCGCTTAGAGGTATTGCCAATAATTCAGCGTATTGTGCTGCGCGAGGCGCGCAAAACTCCTTTATCAAAGCAGCGGGTATTGAATTGGCCCGATCCAATATACAAGTCAATGCGATTGCGCAAAATTATATTAATAATAATACGTACTACCCTGATCGACTTTTGTCTGATGAAAAGTTCTTGGATCACGTGCGCAAAAATGTACCGACCAACAAGGTTGGCTCTGCGGAGGAAACCGCTGAGCTTGCGTCATATTTGGCCAGTGAAAAATGTAATCACATTATTGGTCAAATCATTCCTCTAGCCGGAGGCTGGGTCAGTTAACGACCTCTAGTCATCAGTAAAAAGACTGGACTCACAAAAAAAGCGCCACACGAATGCGGCGCTCCTTACTACTTAGCAGCTGTTAAATTATTACTTAGCTGTGATCTTGTAGATTTCACCTTCGTCCGTGTTTGCATACAATGCGCCGTCAGGCCCAAGTGTTACGCCACGGTAGCGTTTTGCTTCAACTGGTAGATGAATCACACTCTTGATTGACTGCCCGTCTTTAGCAATGTCATATACGTCTAAACGCATACCAGCTGGCGTGCCTCCAAAAGCAATACCCATGATGCCTACAACTGCACGACCCTCATACATGCCCCACTGCTTTCCTTCTAGGAAAACAATTGAAGATGTACCTTGAGAGTAGCCGTTGTTCTGCCACGCAGGTGGCATTAGATCAGCAAATCGGGTGTCACTCATTGGCATGAATGCTGCGCGAACAGCTGGAATCACACCTTTTTTCTGGTTAGGCATGTATCCGCAGTACTCGTCTGGACACTCTCCACGGCCACCCATGTTTTGACGTGGGTCCCATCCGCCGTTACCACCATTTACAAGCATAGTTAGTTCATCGTTGTGCCATGGTCCGTGCTCAGCTGTGAAGACATGTCCATCACTTCTAAACGCGATACCTTGAACGTTTCGATGTCCGTACGTATAAATACGCTTGTCGTAACCTTTAGGTGGCTTGTTGCCAGGATGCGCATTACCGTCGGTGTCGATTCTCAACACTTTACCGCACATTAAATCAGGTGATTGTGGGCAAACACCTCTGTGTCGGTCACCAGTGGTGATCCATAATGCTCCATCTGGTCCGAAAGTTGGTCGGTTACCATTGTGAGCACCATTACCGCCGAAGGGATGATTCGATTCAAAAGGCTTGAATTGAATATCTTGAACGATATCGGTACGCTTTGAAACGCTCTTGAAATCTTTGCTGACTTCAAATCTCATTACGATGTTTCCGTCGCATCGTTCGAAATTTGTTTTACATCCAGCACCATGATACTTGGTGGATGCAGAAGCAACATAAATTCTACGGTTTTTCTCGAAGTTTGGATCAACTGCGATACCCAACATACCTGCTTGGTTGGTGCACCAGAGATCTTCACCTGCGTCCGCGAAACCGCTGGAGCCAGTCATGCCATAAAGGGCGTGCACTTTTCCAGAAGGTAGTCTTACTGAAAAGCCTTTGCACTTTTCTGTAAAGAACATCGTTCCATTTGCAAGAAAATCTGTATCCCAAGGGCTCTCGAGTCCTGTTAACACAGCTTCTTGTTTCATTTCTGGTACAACTGCGCTCTTGTTTCCATGATGTCCAGCAAAGCTACTAGTAGCTAACACGCTGAACCCAAGGAAGAACAGAGCAGAGAGTAAACTCTTCTTCATTTGTAATTGCCTCCAAGATAATTAAACATAATATTTATTTTACTTTTGCGCTGTTCAAATAAGCTGCTAGGTTTGCAATTTCCTCATCGCTCAAAGGCATTGCATTCATAATCATAAGATCAGAATTAGGCCCAAATCTCTCCTCAGCTCGGTATCTTTCAAGCCTATCAACCAAATAAGAAATTTCTTTACCGGCTAATTTAGGATAACTAGCCATTCCTTTGCCCGAAGGGCCATGACAGATATAACAGTTTTGAGCATATCGAGCTTTACCAGCCTCTACGTCTCCGGCAACCGCCAAACTGACGTTTACGCTGAAAAAAGCTAAGATACAAAGTGCGAAGCGTGACACAGAACCCCCTTTAAAAAAAACGAAAACTATCCTAATTTCCCTCGCCAAATCAAACTTATATTAAACGAGCGCTAGAGTAAGAGGTGATGGACCTAGATTAGTTCCAAAAACTCAGTGCACATATTGCATAATGTGGAACTAAATTTCAATACTGTTCTCATCAGTTTTCATTAAGGCGCAAAAAATGGCACAAAAAGCCACGATTCATAAGATAGAACTATCCATTTCCGATATGGATCGACATTATTACGAGACCCATAATTTGACTGTTGCCAAACATCCTTCCGAGACGGATGAGCGTTTGATGGTGCGTATTCTCGCATTTGCGCTCAATGCGCGAGAGCGATTGGAGTTCTCTAGGGGGCTGGCAACGGATGATGAGCCGGATATTTGGCAAAAAAGCTTGAGTGGCGAGCTTGAGTTTTGGGTGGCATTGGGGCTTCCGAGCGAGAAGATTGTGCGTCAATCCTGCGGTAAAGCCAATGAGGTAATTATTTACTGCTACGGAGGCAGGACGGCTGAGATGTGGTGGGAGAAGCTCAAAAACAGCACTACTCGGTTTGATAACCTTCAGGTCATAAATTTTTCAGAAGAGAACACTAGGGAACTGGGAAAGCATGTGAGTCGCTCAATGAAAGTTCAAGTTAATATTCAGGACGGCGATGTGATGGTCGGTGTTAATCAAGAGATTGTTTACGTGACGCCAGAAAAGTGGAAATATAATGCCGCTATTTAGTTTGTCTCTCAAGAGTAGTTGGGTTTCCTTCGTTTAGCTCGAATTCCTTGTGTGCGCAATTTTTATAAATTTAATTTTAGACGATATGTTTATTACTATGATGCCAATGTAACAAACGATTGTTAGCAGGCATTGGCTTGTCGTCTACTAATGCGAAACCAATATTCTCTGCGAGATCATTAACCCATTCAAAATCTCGAATGCCGCTTTCAGTCTTTTGTTCCTTCAACCAACGATCAAATTCACCATTGCTGCCCGAGGTGAATTTCCCTTGATAATTAAACGGGCCATATATAAACAGATCAGGATGATGATCAGTGATTGTACTGATCAGGTTAAAAAAGTCTTTAACTTGATGTTCGGACATTATGTGCAGTGTATTGCACGAATAGATAGCCTCATACTGATGCCTGATAGAGGTCTTTGAGACATCCAACTCTACCGCGGTTAACAGATTACCCAAGTTAGCATCATCAACCCATAAATTTATGCCCGCCAAATTACCCAGAACATCACTGCATTGCCAGTTGAGCCATGGCATATGCTGAGCAAAATATACGGCATGCTGGCCAGTGCCGGAGCCAATCTCTAGAACATCATGAACATTTTCAAGTGCTGGTTTGATGGCCGAAAGTATCGGACCTTGGTTGCGTTCACAAGCTAGTGAAAATGGTTTTTCCATAGATGGTTAGTAAAACAATATTTATCGTGTTGATCCATTATGGCACGACGATTTTCTATTAGTTTGGTCCGACGCGTTCTTTAGTCACTCGTTGATTTGGTGTGTAGTGACTGGAGAACTGTGAGATCCTAATGAAAAGGCTTACGCGCGAGTTATTAAAAAGATGCTTAGTCAGGGGGTTGATGAATTAAATCTTCGAGCTATTTGTTTAATTTCTCTTTGAGCGCAATCTGGCAGTGATTAAGTTTGTGAAATCTGCGTTTAGCGAACCAACGGTATAAATGACTAAGCACCCAATGGACAGGTTGAAGTCTGTCTCTTATACACATCTGACGCTGCCGACGATATGCAGTGTGTAGAT
>CAJXOL010000069.1 GCA_913057675.1 uncultured Pseudomonadota bacterium
CAATTGTTCCAACATTCACGTGCGGTTTTGTCCGCTCAAACTTTCCCTTTGCCATGATGTCCTCTTAACCTTTAATCAACTAGTTGAAAACCAATACCTACTACTTGTTATTAACCACTGCCTCGGCAACACTTTTCGGTGCGTCCGCATAATGCTTAAATTCCATAGAGTAGGTCGCGCGCCCTTGCGTCAGGGATCGGAGAGTAGTGGAGTACCCAAACATTTCTGAAAGTGGCACCTCTGACTTAATTGCCTTACCGCCCCCAATCATATCTTCCATACCCTGGATCGTACCTCGACGCCCGGACAAATCACCCATCACATCACCCATCTTTTCTTCCGGAGTTTCCACCTCAACAGCCATAATAGGCTCCAGTAGAACCGCGGTTGCCTTTCTCATGCCGTCTTTAAACGCAAGAATCGCTGCCATTTTGAAAGCATTTTCTGACGAATCAACCTCATGATACGAACCGTCAAATAAGGTAATTTTCATATCCACCACCGGGTATCCTGCGACAACTCCGGAGGTCATAGCCTCTCTCAACCCCTTCTGCACTGCAGGAATATAATCTTTAGGAACCGATCCACCCTTTGTCGCATCATGAAACTCAAATCCTACACCTTGTTCTGACGGCTCCATTTTCAACCAAACATGACCGTACTGCCCCTTACCACCACTTTGCTTAACAAACTTACCCTCTATCTCGATAGACTTTTTAATTGCCTCTCGATAGGCTACCTGTGGCTTGCCAATATTCGCATCCACACTGAACTCACGGCTCATACGGTCTACAAGAATTTCAAGGTGAAGCTCACCCATACCTGAGATAATTGTTTGACCAGACTCTTCGTCGGTCTTAACTCGGAAAGAAGGGTCCTCTTGAGCCAGTCGACTCAAAGCAATGCCCATTTTTTCCTGGTCAGCTTTAGTTTTTGGCTCTACGGCCTGCGATATAACTGGCTCAGGAAATATCATTCTCTCAAGGACCACTGCCTTGTCTTGAACACACAACGTGTCACCCGTAGTCGCATCTTTTAACCCAACTGCCGCTGCAATGTCTCCAGCCCGGACCTCCTTAAGCTCTTCACGATTATTCGCGTGCATTTGCAGTATTCGCCCGATACGCTCTTTTTTGCCCTTCACCGAGTTGTAGACTGAGTCACCCGCTTGCAACGTCCCTGAATACACTCGGAAAAAAATCAACTGACCGACATAAGGATCAGTCATAATTTTAAACGCTAATGCTGAGAAAGGCTCGTCATCATCTGCTTTTCGCTGCGCCGGCTCTCCTGCCTCTGTCTCGCACTTCATTGGGGGGACATCAAGTGGCGACGGCAGATAGTCAATCACCCCATCTAGCATCGCCTGAACACCTTTGTTTTTGAACGCCGTACCACACATCATCGGTACAATTTCAACCGCGATGGTGCGCGCGCGAATGCCCGCTTGAATTTCTTTCTCGGAAAGGTTGCCTTCCTCGAGATACTTATTCATCAATTCCTCAGATGATTCGGCCGCAGCTTCCACCAGTTTTTCTCGCCACTCATCCGCCTCAGCTTGTAGCTCAGCAGGAATATCTCTCATTTCAAATTCGGTCCCACCAGTAGCGTCATCCCAGTAAATCGCTTTCATTTTGACAAGGTCCACGACCCCCTCAAAACCCTCTTCGGCGCCAATTGGAACCTGAAGTGCGATTGGGTTAGCCTTCAATCTCGCTCGCATTTGCCCAAATACTTTGAAGAAATCGGCACCTTGACGGTCCATCTTATTCACGAATGCCATACGTGGCACTTGATATTTATTAGCTTGCCTCCACACGGTTTCCGACTGAGGCTGGACTCCACCCACGGCGCAGTAGACCATACAGGCACCATCAAGCACTCGCATTGAACGCTCTACCTCAATGGTAAAATCAACGTGTCCAGGCGTATCAATAATATTAATTCGATACTCCGGCAAAGTGCCGTCCATACCCTTCCAAAAACACGTTGTAGCTGCGGAAGTGATGGTAATGCCACGTTCACGCTCTTGGGCCATCCAATCCATAACTGCTGCGCCGTCGTGTACCTCGCCAATTTTATGAGATACGCCCGTATAGAAAAGGATGCGCTCGGTTGTGGTTGTTTTTCCAGCATCAATGTGCGCGCTAATCCCGATATTTCGGTAGCGCTCAAGTGGGGTAGTTCGGGCCATGCGTACTTTCTAAATAACTTAAGATTAAAAACGGAAATGAGAGAACGCTTTATTCGCTTCTGCCATACGATGCACTTCTTCCTTTTTCTTCACGGCGCCCCCGCGGCCTTCTGACGCGTCTTTGAGCTCATTGCCCAACCTCGCAGCCATGGACTTCTCGCTTCTAGACCTTGCTGCGTCCTTCAACCACCGCATTGCTAAAGCGCTACGACGGGAAGGGCGAACTTCTACAGGAACTTGGTAATTAGCTCCGCCGACTCTCCGAGACTTAACCTCAACTAGAGGGCGCACATTCGACAGTGCAGTGTTGAAGACCTCCAACGGATCAGCCTGAGCATTTTTCGCGATGTGATCCAGCGCCCCATAAACGATTCGCTCAGCTACGGATTTTTTTCCAGCCTGCATAATTACGTTCATAAATTTCGCAACCTCTTGATTGTGAAATTTAGGATCTGGCAATATCTGGCGTTTCGGTACTTCTCTGCGTCTTGGCATTTAAACCTCTTTGAATTCTATTAACAGCCCGTTATAAAGACATTTAACCCTTAGCTCTCTTGGTCCCATACTTAGATCGAGCCTGCTTACGATCCTTAACTCCCTGCGTATCCAAGCTACCTCGAACTACGTGATACCGCACCCCAGGTAAATCTTTCACTCGCCCGCCCCTAATTAGGACAACCGAGTGTTCCTGCAAATTATGGCCCTCACCCCCGATATAACTAATCACCTCAAAGCCGGTCGTTAAACGCACTTTGGCAACTTTTCTTAGGGCTGAATTTGGTTTTTTAGGTGTCGTCGTGTACACACGAGTACACACTCCACGCTTCGCAGGTGCGCCCCCGAGCGCAGGAACTTTACTTTTCACAATCGGCACTGATCTGCCTTTGCGAACCAATTGATTTGTAGTTGGCATCTTAAATATCGGGTCCTAAAAATTATGGTCTACATAAATAAAGTTGGGACGGACACGAAACCTGTCCCAACTCGTGCTGTAACCGTTACCCCAGCCATTCAAGGACTGGGAAAAAGACGGGCGATTCTAAGACCCCCCGCCACCTATGTCAAGCTGTAGCTTCACCTTCACCCTCTGAAACCTCTTCAAAAATGCTCTCTGACTCTGCTGGCACGTCCTCAAAGATATCAGGCACTTCTGGTCGCTTACGATTTCGATGGTATGCGAGACCCGTTCCCCCTGGAATCAAACGGCCAACAATTACATTCTCTTTGAGACCTCGGAGCTCATCCCTTTTGCCCATAATCGCTGCCTCAGTAAGTACTCGCGTCGTTTCTTGGAAAGACGCCGCTGAAATAAACGAATCTGTCGATAACGAAGCCTTGGTAATACCCAGCAACACGTTGTCATAGGTTGCTGGCATTTTATCCTCAGCAATAAGTTTCTCGTTGGCGGAAAGAACCTCAGAGCGTTCCACCTGCTCCCCCTGGATGAAGCTGGTGTGCCCAGAGTTAGTGATGTTCACGCGACGCAGCATTTGCCTCACAATGACCTCAATGTGCTTATCGTTGATTTTCACACCCTGGAGCCGGTAAACATCTTGAACTTCATCAATGATAAATCGTGCCAACGCCTCAATACCTAATAGCTTGAGAATCTCATGCGGATCTGGCGGGCCATCGACAATCAACTCGCCGGTATTAACCAACTGCCCCTCGTGAACCATCACGTGCTTATCCTTAGAGATTAAAAACTCATGGGATACACCATCGCTGTCAGTCATAACTACGCGCTGTTTGCCTTTGGTTTCCTTTCCGAACGATATAGCGCCGGTTACCGCGGCCAACATCCCAGCGTCCTTAGGCGCTCTAGCTTCGAACAGTTCTGCGACTCTCGGTAGACCACCCGTAATATCCCGGGTTTTGGAACTCTCCTGAGGAATACGAGCTAAAATTTCACCAAC
Source organism: uncultured Pseudomonadota bacterium (assembly GCA_913057675.1). Classification (GTDB taxonomy): domain Bacteria; phylum Pseudomonadota; class Gammaproteobacteria; order Burkholderiales; family Eutrophovitaceae; genus Eutrophovita. Next base: position 4,111 of record CAJXOL010000069.1, read on the forward strand.
ACCGACCTTTTGTCCATTTTTCACGGTAATGACCGAATTTACCGGCACCGTAATATTCACCGGTGTGTCAGTCCCCGCAATCTTGAGTTCGTCACCATTTTCATCAACTAAGCGAACACTCGGTCGAGAGTCCCTCCCTTGAGAAGCCGAACTCCTCTTAGGATCAGTAACCACCAATGTCGAAAGTCCCGTCACATCATCAATCTGCCTCGCAACCGTAACGCCCTCTTCAATATTTTCAAATTTAACAGTACCCGAATATTCTGTAACAATAGGCCGCGTATGCGGGTCCCAATTCGCCAAAACTTTTCCGGCTTTTTCGGCGGAACCATCGGAGACATGCAACATCGCGCCATAAGGAACTTTGTGTCGCTCTCTCTCTCTACCGACATCATCAAGAATTACAATCTCCGCAGACCGCGCAATAACAACTTTTTCATCACGCTCATTCGTCACATAACGCATTTGCGGAGAGAATTTGACCACCCCTTTGGATTTTGAATCGATCTGACTAGCAACTGCAGTTCGCGACGCAGCACCCCCAATATGGAATGTTCTCATTGTCAACTGAGTACCTGGTTCTCCAATGGATTGCGCTGCAATGACACCCACAGCCTCACCAGCACTAACCAAATGGCCTCGCCCCAAGTCACGACCATAGCAGCTCGCACATAGCCCAAAACGGGTTTCACAAGTCAACGGCGTCCTTACCTTAACTTCGTCAACCCCGCTATTCTCAATTTGATTCACAAGCTTTTCATCAAGCAACGTCCCAGCTGTTGCGAGTAGTGCGCCATTTTCTGGATCTACCAAGTCCTCTGCAACTACCCGCCCGAGAATTCTTTCACTCAATGGCTCAACGACCTCTCCACCTTCGATTAAAGCCTTTTGAACGAATCCGCGAGACGTGCCGCAATCGTCCTCTAGCACAACCAAATCCTGCGTAACATCAACCAGCCTTCTGGTGAGGTACCCTGAATTAGCCGTTTTTAGCGCTGTATCTGCAAGTCCTTTTCGAGCCCCATGCGTTGAGATAAAGTACTGCAACACATTTAAGCCTTCTCTAAAGTTAGCAGTAATAGGCGTCTCAATAATCGAACCATCTGGTTTCGCCATGAGTCCACGCATACCGGCCAACTGTCTGATCTGCGCAGCAGAGCCTCGAGCACCAGAGTCGGCCATCATATATATCGAGTTAAACGACTCTTGATAGACCTGTTGTCCCTTTTCATCTTTAAGTGGGGCCCAAGCATTGGAGTCAACGTCCCACTTCTTAACGGCTTCCTTACCTAGGCCATCCATCATAGCCTTTGCAACAACGTCTCCCGCTCGACCCCAAATATCAACAACCTTGTTATATCGCTCGCCTTGCGTGACAAGACCTGATGTGTACTGACCCTCGATTTCTTTGACCTCTTCTTCTGCCTCAGCAAGAATTCTGACCTTATCTTGCGGAATCTCCATATCCTTAACTGCGAACGACAATCCCGCGCGCGTCGCAAATGTGAAGCCTGTGTACATCAATTTATCAGCGAATATAACTGTTTCGCGTGTGCCACACTCTCTAAAACTGACGTTAATAAGACGGGAAATTTCTTTCTTTTTAAGCGTCTTATTGACGAGCTCAAAAAGTAATCCTTCAGGTAAAATTTCTGACAAAAATGATCGACCAACGGTCGTCTTATGCCGACTTACTCGCCTACCGACACCGCTTTCTTCATCAGCCTTACCCTCGGCGATACGGACTTCACACGACGCCTGAAGATCAATATCACCATTCTGATAAGCTCGCTTCGCCTCCGTGACGCTCGCGAAGACCATACCTCCGCCCTTCGCACCAATTTTCTCGCGAGTCATGTAATAGAGACCCAATACGATATCTTGGGAGGGAACAATAATCGGCTCTCCATTAGCAGGTGACAGCACATTGTTCGATGCCATCATCAAAGTTCTACATTCCATCTGCGCCTCTATGGATAGAGGTACATGGACGGCCATTTGATCACCATCAAAGTCAGCATTAAACGCAGAGCACACCAACGGGTGCAATTGAATTGCCTTTCCCTCAATTAGAACAGGCTCGAATGCCTGAATACCTAAGCGGTGTAGCGTAGGCGCTCTATTCAAGAGCACCGGATGCTCTCTAATAACATCTTCGAGAATATCCCACACTTCAGGAACTTCCTGTTCCACCAATCGTTTAGCAGCTTTAATCGTTGTTGCGAAGCCTAAAACCTCAAGCTTATGGAAAATAAACGGCTTAAATAATTCAAGTGCCATTTTCTTAGGCAAACCGCACTGATGTAGCTTCAACTGAGGCCCAACAACAATCACTGAACGTCCGGAGTAATCAACTCGTTTACCCAGCAAGTTTTGTCTGAATCGACCGCCCTTGCCTTTGATCATGTCAGCCAACGATTTCAATGGGCGCTTATTAGCACCAGTCATCGCCTTGCCACGACGTCCATTATCAAGCAATGAGTCCACCGACTCTTGAAGCATTCTCTTCTCATTTCGACAGATGATCTCTGGCGCCTTAAGCTCCAGAAGCCTCTTCAATCTATTATTTCGATTAATCACTCTTCGATACAAATCATTAAGGTCTGATGTCGCAAAACGCCCACCATCTAAAGGAACCAGGGGTCTCAAATCTGGCGGCAACACAGGCAGCACCTCCATCACCATCCACTCTGGTTTGATTCCAGATCTATTGAATGCTTCTAAAACTTTAAGTCGCTTAGCAATCTTTTTAATTTTAGTATCAGATTCGGTCTCACTGAGGGCCTGTCGAAGCCTTTCAATCTCGCCGGGTATATCAATATTTTTGAGTAGTTCACGAATCCCCTCAGCACCCATTACCGCGGTGAATTCATCTCCAAACTCTTCGAATTTTTCTAGGTAATTATCCTCGGATAACAAATCCCCTTTGTTCAGGGGCGTCATTCCTGGATGAGTGATGATGTATGCCTCGAAATAAAGCACACGCTCGATATCTCTGAGTGGAATATCTAGAACAATACCCAATCGCGAAGGAAGCGACTTAAGGAACCAAATATGCGCCACCGGTGACGCAAGCTCAATGTGAGCCATACGCTCTCGGCGCACCTTCGATAAGGTGACTTCGACGCCACATTTCTCGCAAATAACACCTCGGTGCTTTAATCGCTTGTACTTACCACAGAGACACTCATAATCTTTTACAGGCCCGAAAATCTTTGCGCAAAACAATCCATCGCGCTCAGGCTTAAACGTACGATAGTTAATCGTCTCTGGTTTTTTAACCTCTCCATAAGACCATGATCGAATTTTCTCCGGAGATGCGAGGCTGATTTTAATAGCATCAAAGTCCTCTTCCTGATTGACCTGCTTAAATAGATCTAACAACGCTTTCATTGTTTGCCCCTTTTAAATTCTTTATCGAAGTATAGATACTCGCTCGGCGCCATTTAGTGGCGATCCAAATCGATATCAATCACGAGAGAGCGAATCTCTTTCACGAGAACATTGAATGACTCTGGCATCCCAGCGTCGATTTTGTGCTCACCTTTCACAATATTCTCATACACTTTCGTTCGCCCATTCACGTCGTCAGACTTAACGGTAAGCATTTCTTGCAACGTATAGGACGCTCCGTAAGCCTCAAGTGCCCAAACTTCCATCTCTCCAAAACGCTGACCACCGAATTGCGCTTTACCGCCAAGTGGTTGCTGCGTCACTAAAGAATAAGGCCCTGTCGAACGTGCGTGCATTTTGTCATCAACCAGGTGGTGCAGCTTCAGCACATGCATGTACCCAACTGTCACTTCTTGATCGAACTGATCACCCGTTCGGCCATCAATCAACGCGATTTGTCCACTTTGAGGCAATCCTGCGAGTTCCAACATTTGTCTTATTTCAGCCTCATCAGCACCATCAAACACAGGCGTTGCAAAAGGGACACCGTTCTTCAACTGAGTCGCCAATTCCAAAACTTCTTGATCCGTAAGTAAGTCAATATCCTCGATTTTACCGCTGGTGTTGTAAACCTTACCAAGAAATTCGCGAATTTCCTCGATCTTGCTCTTGGCGGTCAACATAGCACCAATTTTGTGGCCCAGGCCTTTAGCGGCCCAACCCAAATGGGTCTCTAGAATCTGCCCCACGTTCATTCGAGAAGGAACACCCAAAGGGTTTAGTACAATATCCATTGGCGTTCCATCTGCGGTGTGCGGCATATCCTCAATCGGAACAATTTTAGAAATAACACCTTTATTACCGTGCCGCCCCGCCATTTTGTCCCCCGGCTGTAAGCGCCGCTTAACTGCGAGATAGACTTTAACCATCTTTTGGACACCGGGCGACAACTCGTCACCAGACGTTAATTTCTTCTGCTTTTCATCAAACCTCGCATCAAAATCAACTCGTGCTTGATCAATACCTTCACGAACCTGCTCCACCTGATGAGCTGCATCCTCATTAGCCAATCGGATGTCAAACCAGTCGTGTCGGTTGAACTGTTCGAGATAAGCTTTTGCGATTTTCGTACCTTTGGCTAACTTACCTGGACCACCGTTCGCTATTTTTCCGATCAATAAACGCTCCATACGGCCAAACGCATCGTTTTCAACAATCCGCATTTGATCTGATAAGTCCTTGCGGAACCGTCCCAATTCGTCATCAACAATCATCTGCGCGCGACTGTCTCGCTCCACGCCCTCACGGGTGAAAACCTGCACGTCAATTACCGTTCCCGCCATACCGGATGGAACTCGAAGGGAGGTATCCTTAACGTCAGAAGCCTTCTCACCAAAGATAGCTCTCAGTAGCTTTTCTTCTGGGGTCAATTGAGTTTCGCCTTTTGGCGTGACTTTTCCAACCAACACATCTCCGGCACGAACCTCAGCACCGATGTAAACAACACCAGACTCGTCCAACCGACCCAATTGGGCCTCAGACAAATTTGAGATATCTCTAGTGATTTCTTCAGAACCTAATTTAGTGTCTCTAGCAACAATTGACAGCTCTTCGATGTGGATCGATGTGAAACGATCCTCAGCAACAATGCGCTCTGAGATGAGAATAGAATCTTCAAAATTAAATCCATTCCACGGCATAAATGCGACTAAGAGATTTTGGCCCAAGGCCAACTCACCCAAGTCGGTCGACGCTCCGTCAGCAACGACGTCGCCGCGGGCGACAATGTCACCTGGCTTAACGATTGGTTTTTGATTGATATTGGTATTTTGGTTGGAGCGGGTGTACTTCACTAAATTATAAATGTCGACACCCACATCGCCGGCTCGCGTTTCGTCGTCATTTACCCGAATTACAATCCTTGAGGCGTCAACATAATCAACCAAACCTCCTCGCCCTGCTTGAACCGCCGTTCCCGAATCAACCGCGACAGTTCGCTCAATACCCGTTCCAACCAGCGCCTTCTCAGCGCGAAGCGTAGGCACGGCCTGACGCTGCATGTTTGAGCCCATCAGCGCCCGGTTGGCATCATCATGCTCTAAAAATGGAATTAGAGACGCAGCAACCGACACGATTTGTGATGGCGCCACATCCATCATCTCCACCCGGTCGGGAGAAACCAGTGTAAATTCACCTCGGTGCCGGCACGAAACGAGCTCGTCGGTTAGGCGGCCAGATTTATCATAAGCAGCATTCGCTTGAGCGATAACGAATTGACCCTCGTCAATCGCTGTCAGATATTCAATCTGATCCGTGACTTTGCCTTGTTTCACCCGAACATACGGCGTTTCTAAGAAACCATATTCATTAGTTCGCGCATACAGCGCTAGCGAGTTAATCAAACCAATATTAGGACCTTCCGGCGTCTCGATTGGACACACTCTACCGTAATGGGTGGGATGCACATCTCGAACCTCGAATCCAGCACGCTCACGCGTTAATCCGCCTGGTCCAAGCGCTGAAATTCTGCGCTTGTGCGTAATCTCTGATAACGGATTAGTTTGATCCATAAACTGAGAAAGTTGCGAAGACCCAAAGAACTCCCGGACTGCAGCGGAAACCGGCTTGGCGTTAATCAGGTCATGAGGCATCAAATTCTCAGACTCAGCCTGAGAAAGCCTCTCTCTTACAGCTCGCTCTACCCGAACGAGACCTGAGCGAAATTGATTTTCGGCTAATTCACCAACTGACCGAACGCGACGATTACCCAAATGGTCAATATCGTCTATTTCACCGCGACCATTACGCAACTCAACCAAGATCGAAACAACCGCAAGAATGTCCGCATTAGTCAACGTTCCTTCACTTGGAACATCATTCTTTCGCGCTTCTGCATAGAAGCTTTTGAGCCAATCCGAAGTTTTTTCCTCAATAACTTCTGGATAAGCGCGTCGATTAAATTTCATTCTGCCAACAGCAGACAAATCATATCGCTCTGGAGTATAAAAAAGCGCGCCAAATAAGGCATTCACAGAATCTTCAGTTGGAGGCTCGCCAGGCCGCATCATCCTATAGATAGCCACCTTGGCAGATAATTGATCTGGAGTGTCATCAGCCCGCAATGTTTGAGCAATATAAGCGCCTTGGTCAAGATCATTGACGTACAGGGTCTCAATTTCTCCGATATTCCCTTCAACCAGCTTCTCAATTAACTCTTCAGTGAGCTCCTCATTAGCCGAGGCAATGATCTCACCAGTATCTACATCTATGATGTTTCTAGCTAAGATTCTCCCAATAATAAAATCGTGTTCAACAACTACTTTTTCAATACCAGCCTCACGTAAATCACGCACGTGTTTCGCAGTAATGCGTTTATCTTTTTCAATTATTAACTTACCTTGCTTCGTTTTGATGTCAAAGCGAGCTGTTTCTCCTCGAAGTCGGTCAGGCTTAACATGAAACTCTGACCCTTTTTTTCCAAATTCGAATTTATCGAACGCATAAAAAAAACCGAGAATGTCCTCTGCGCTCATACCAATGGATTTGAGCAAAATCGATACCGGCAATTTTCTGCGACGATCAATGCGGAAAAATAAGTGATCCTTTGGATCAAACTCAAAATCCAGCCAAGAGCCTCTGTAAGGGATCACTCGCGCAGAGAAAAGTAATTTTCCCGATGAATGTGTCTTTCCCCGATCATGCTCGAAGAACACACCAGGAGAGCGATGCAATTGAGACACGATGACACGCTCCGTACCATTAATAACAAAGGAACCTGTCGGGGTCATTAGTGGTATTTCCCCCATATACACGACCTGCTCTTTCGCTTCTTTGATAACCTGCTTTGGCGAATCTTTGTCAAGCAAAGTCAAACGGACTTGTGCACGCAAAGGTGCGGCATACGTAAGACCACGCTGCTGGCACTCTTTCACATCAAATGCAGGCGCCCCCAATTTATATGAAACAAACTCCAAACGCGCATTACCAGAATGACTCTCAATTGGAAATATTGACTCAAACGCACTTTGCAGACCCTGCTTTCGACGCTCATCTGGCGCTGCTGAAGTTTGCAGAAATTCAGAAAACGACTCTAACTGTGTCGCCAACAAATAGGGAACAGGCGCAACACCTTGGCGCTTCGCAAAGCTCTTCCGTATACGTTTTTTCTCAGTGAAAGAATAGGCCATCAGGTCTCCGTAAATAGTACCCAGCTATACACTACCTGTCTCTTATACACATCTGACGCTGCCGACGATATGCAGTGTGTAG
>CAJXOL010000070.1 GCA_913057675.1 uncultured Pseudomonadota bacterium
GAGATTTCTGCCTGTCTCGTGGGCTCGGAGATGTGTATAAGAGACAGACTATGAGCACACCATGGAAGGCCCGGACGATATATCTACCTACTGTATAAGAGGGACAGAGAAAATGTGAATTAAGATAGTTTCCAGGGTCTTCACAAAATACCCGTTCTGAGATCGTACACCTAGCTGAAATCTAAACCTGTATATAATTTGAAACGTTCAGCTGTTTCGTATGAATTTTTTGTAGACGTTTCCAGCAATAACAGCCTGATTTCATTTTTTGAGACTGGCTTTTTTAAGCGTATGTTTTGTAAAACTTCGCGGTGATCCCTTCGGGGCGTCTGGCGACCGGCCGTTTGAGCGAGCGTAAAGCGGTGTGATTGGTTATTGCTTTTGGGCATGTTGCGGAGAGGGCATTACTGATCAGAATTAAGTTTTGAATAGAGATGCTGGGTCTTATAGGCTCTTTAAAAGAAAGCAATCTCTCTTAAGGTTCCTTATTCGGTAAACCCTAGTTTACACATACGCCTCAATTCGGTGTAAGAGTAAGTTCGAGAAACCGTACAAGACGATTCTATCTACAGCCTCCGTGGCATAACCACAACGCCAATATTTATAATTCATTTCATAATAAATTAGGCCTCGTCGACCCTCCTTGTAAATCAAATAACCACAAGTACCAATGAGCTTTTGATCCAGCTTCACGCCTCAAAGTATTTCTGTGCCTGCTTCATATCTATGTCGACTGGAATTTATTATCTCTAGCACATCTTTAACATTATTATAGGGGGTAAATGTCATAGTTTTTCATGGTGGCGCGGTCGCTAAATATAGCGTATAAATCGTAAATATTGTTCTAGCTTATCTCATCCAATACAAGTCGATCAGTTTCTAACCTCGGGAAAACTCTCATCACACTCTACTCATGCAAATTGAATTCGTTAACTAGATCGGCAAAATTGTCAACAATGGATTGAGCTTTTGATTTCACTAAGGCTTCGGATTTCTTCCTTGGCCACTCTCATGCCCGGATTGATAACGGTCAAAAAATCTATACAACATTTATTAGTAGCGCAGTGTGCATAAAAAAACAGGAATGCATAGATTATTGAGACCAGTCAGTTCCATTTCCCGTATTCTCTACAACAAACGTCCTCAGGAACTGTTGAAAGTACCTATCATAGAGCTTTTTCTTAAAAATTATTTCTGTTCAGATATAGGTGCGCGGCTCTGAGATTTAAGAAATCGTGGTAAAAATGGGCAGGCTTGAAGATTAACCTACATTGACTATTTCTTGACTCGATCTGTGAAAGAAAATCAGTGAGATCAATCCCGTTTTTTTAGTATTTCAAAAATCGAACGAAAACCTTGCAAAAACTCTTCCTCGTTCTTTAAAACTAACCTCCAATTTTCAGTGAACATAATCCTTTTAAATTCAGATTCTCGTCGCAACCCAGAATAAAGGGTGCCGACCTCTGATATATCGATGGGTTTTGAGTAGAATCTATTCGCTATTTTAAGAAAAAAAGGTTGGAAAATTCTAATGAGTGGTGCAACTGAAACAGGGATGTTTTACACTCTTTATGTGCGCCATTTTCGGCGAATTTTACCCCCCCCCCTTCATGGCAGGCAAAGCTCCTTAGATTGGAGTTGCTTTTGCTGACAGCGAAATAGCCAGTACTAAGCGACCGGTTTGGAGGCGCACTGCGACGGAAATCCGGTTCGGTAGAGGCCGTCAGTCCGGAAAGTACTTGAGCTACTCATTACGTGATCTGATTTAAAAACTATTTGGTCGTCAACCTAAAAAGATTGCGGAACTTCGTCGAAAATGCCGCTAAAAACACCGAAAAAATTAAATATTGGTTTTTTGCTTGCAGAGAATGGGTTGCTCTAGTACCGTTAGTAGGATGATGAGTGATCGAATTGGCTGCTTTAGCACCAGATGGGATATGAATAGAGATTTCAGCTTGGTAAACAGAAGCGTTATTTTGGAGAAGGTAACAAAGGAAGTGCTGATGGAGTTACCATCGCAACATTCGCGAGTTACCAACCCTGAGTGGTTAGTAAAAGAAGCGAAAAAGTCTTCAAACGCCATGCACGGTTTGAGTCGCAATTTCGATGCGTGTAAATCAGCCTGCCCAGGTTTCTCTTCAGTAACATCTCGATTTTGCTGATGACGATGGTTCGAAACTCAAGGTCTTGGAGTGACAGTTTGATTTCGAGGAGAGGTAGATACGCATAAAAAGCTATGCGGTCGTAACTTTTCGGTTGTACCGAAAAGCTTAGATTTTTGCCTCGTCCCTCGCGGGTAAAGCTGGCCCGCAAATGCACGTCTGACACAATTTTTTAGCGACCATTCAAGGGGCAGTGTCTATGGGGCAGGTTTTTCGACAAAAAACGGTCCAATTTCATCGGGGCGCTCAGCGTATTGAAACGGTTGTAATCGCAAACCGTAAAACCGACTCTCTGCACGTTGCCGCATCTGCTTACCTTTTGAGCAAAAGCCTGAGTGGGGCAAAGATCAAGACAGTAGAAAAGTACGCATCTCTAATTTTGTCCCTCATCGAAGAGATTGAGTTTGATCCAGAGCTTAATAGCTTTGACGATCTCACGGACACAGACATGTCGAATTACCTGGAATTGGTGTTAATGAAAGATCGAGGGAATTCTGGGTCAACGATCAATCAGCACAAGATCGTTCTTTCCGAATTCTTCCAGTTTTTATATGACCAGGGATTTGCTGAACTAGGAGATAGGTTTACGTACCACCTTAGCTCCTATGCAGAATTAAAGTTGGCCAAAGCAAAGGGGCGACAAAATTCGCATGACCCATATAGGTTGTCGGAGCGATTCATCCCGGAAAACCAGTTTCATCTGCTGTTATCGTTTGATAAATCCAAAAATTCATATATCAAGGAGCGAAACGAAATCGTCCTGCGGTTGGGCTATGAAGCAGGGCTACGTGCTCATGAAGTCACGACTTTCGAGAACCTTGCTGTGGGGGAAATCGAAGCCGCGATCTCAAGAGCCAAGCATCACAAAAGAAACGAAGTGGAGCTTAACGTATTCGGAAAGGGGAAAAATGCTGGGAAAGTAAGGACGATCGTAATCGAGCCCTTCCTTCGAAGAAAGATCGAGTCTTTTATCAGCCGCTATCGGCAAAATTTAGGAAACCATCTGATATGCAAAAAGGATGGCGGTGAGTTGGCTGACGATTTTGCAACAACCCTCTTCCGTAAAACAAAGTACAGCCTTATTAAGTATGGAGAGAGTCCAGATGCCGACCGTTGGGAAGCCAACACCATGTGGACATTCCACGCGTTGAGACACTCTTATGCGACTAATTTAGGCCTTCAAATTGAGACCGGCGAAAAGCCTCTTGGTCGCACTTATCTGATGGATCGTCTGGGCCACAGTAATCCCAAAACCACGCTGATTTACCTTCATTTTGCTGCGAAATTACTCGGTAATATGGAAAAGGTAGATGAGTACGAGGCGGAAATGCGGCGAAAGTCATTCTCTTGTGACCAAGAAGAGTTCGCTCATGACTGATGATAAAACAGATAATAGCGAGTACCTTCGAGAAGGTATTGGCACACTGGAACCCGTTGTTCGTTCTGCTGTTGCAATTGGTCGAGAACCTCTACGGGCGCGAACTGACGCGCCCGCACCTTTTATCCAGTTTTCGTTTAGTGACGACATCATTGTCTGGAAAAACGGAGGGAGATCGCGTGTTCCTCTACACTTGGCTGGCGACCCTTTCATTACAGGAATGGTCAAATTTTTCAACTCGACGTTTTTCTCTATCCAAGCTTCTGACTCATCGACTTTAGCAAGATACGCGAAATCCTTTGATTTTGTCTTGATGGTTCTTGAGAGGGAGGGATTAGAAAAGACTCCTCCAAACATATACTCACTTTGTCTCAGTCATCTCAAAGCTGAGCCTTTGAGCGAAAAAGGAAAATACCTACTTTACACCTGTATGAGATCGCCAGCTCGGCGTATGGCAGCTCTTCGGCTGAGTAAACATTACCGGCGCAATTCAGCGCTATTGAGGCAAATTCCGATCACAGATGATGAACGTGCAACCCTTATTCAGGCTGACAAGATAGCTCCTGATCTGCGCCAGCCGGAGTCTAACGCTTATCCAGACCTCACGGAGTATCTTGGACTTGATATCGATCCTGAAGAACTCATCAAGAGTCTCAGGTCTTTCTCCGCATTTTTTATCTTGGAATGGCAAAAGATCCGTAAAGCTATTTTTAAAGAGTTTCCTAAAGAAGTTGATGAATTTATCTCCTTTTCAAGAACTCTGAAGGAGAGTGAGCCCGGCATGCTTGGGCCTCGAACGACCTCTACCGAAATGAGCGTTGGGGGCTGCTTTGAGATTGTCAAACGGATTGATCATCCTTTTTTGACGGAACGTTTTGTTGTCGATTACCTGGGGCCCTCTACGGGAAAACAAAACATTAGTGAGATGGCAAAAGAAACCTGGGATTTCAAGGCTTGCACGTCAAAATCCGCCAAGATCAATTGGCTAAAAGAAATTCCTGAGCAATATTACAACCATAGTAGTCGCAGACTTTGTATCCCTTCAGCTTGGTCCAACCTGAAACCAGGCACAAGAGGATATCCAACGTTAAAGAAATCTTGGGTCGGCAAACTTTTCTCTGTGTTTCCAGTGCGGTCTTTGCTAGGACACTCCATTTCAGAGCAAGTGTGTATGGCGTGGATTTTTGCTTCAGACCGGCACCAGTTGTCAAATTTACGCTGGATGACTATCGAGGATTTGGCAATCACAGACAACTCGATATCGACAGTACTTGATCCACATACGATTAAACACCGAGCCTCCCGAACTAGTGGCACCTCTTACGCTAAGGCTTCTGAAAAAGATGAGGGTTTTCCCTCAGTTGAGGGTCACACCTACAGGCGGAAGCAGCCAGTTTATACCGTGATAATGGCACATAAAGCGCAGTTAGAAGCAGCCTCGAAAAATGGACTGGTCACCGGTAACTCCTTCACGGAAGACATTAAAGATTTATGGTTCTTCAGTGAGATTCGTGATGATTCGCAAAATCGTTGTTTTCGTTTTTGGCAGCAGAACCGCAGTAACTTGGAACTTCTCTTATGTGCTATGAGCGGCAGTCTCTCGAACCAATATCTCTTAGAAAATTGTCCTGAGGCCGAGTTGTTTTTGCAGGCTATCAAGAAAGCCTATTTGCTTGGTGCAGCGAAAGGTAATCCCCGTGGCGGAGGGAAAATAGGTGTGGGGGTTTCTCATGTAGCACGCCTGGTTGTGAATATTGCAAGTGGCAAGTTATATGCCAAGGAATCTACGCCGCTTTCGAATAACAGTGACGCAGGTATAGCGGACGAGGATCATCAGCGTTCTATTGCCCGTGATGCGGCATTGCATAACCATAGCGTTGAAACAAAGCTGAATGTGTACGCAAATAAATTGCCAGCTTACATTGCCAAATCATCGAGATTTGGCGCGAGAGTCGGCGATGAAATGGTCAGTATGGCAAGCCAGCTTGGAGTAGCGAAGTTGGAAAACACTTCGGTATCGACCATGACCCAATTGCGTAAATCTCTTGGCATATCGACAAGGGCTGAAAGAGACCTTGAACAGATAAATGAAATCCTTGAACAGGTTGATTTAGAGGGCTTCGCTGTCGATGAGTTGGGATTGATGACTGACAGCAATGGGAAAACAGTAGTCATAAGACATCCAATCACAATCGCCTTAATCCAGTCTGCACTAGACTCCTTGGATCGTCAGTTGAGCGTTCTCGAATACAGTAATGAGAAGCGCCTTCAAAAAGCTGTCATGAAGTATATGTATCTCAAAATGCTGTTATCTGAAAAGTTCACTCCTTCTGAAATAGCGGAAGCCAAAGAACTTTATGAAGATGTTGTGTTCCCCATGTCTGACATCTTAGTCTGAGAGAGGCCCGCTGTGGTAAGCGCTGAAATAATTGATAAATATGTAGAAAAAGAGGGGTCGGATCCAAGTTTCTCAGGCTATTTAGTTGCTGACCGATGGGAGTGCGTCGATGATACTGAAATTCTTAGGAATGCCGATGGAGAACCGAAACTTGACCATAATGGAAATACCCAGCATTTCGCATTCAGTATTGATATTTCGAGCGCGTATGAAGGCCTATCCGTAGAAACAGAGTTTACTATCAAGTTGATGTTGTTGAATCACAATCGCGTGATCGATGGTGTTCTTTTCGGTAAAGAGAACAGTATCAGAAATCAGGTTTATCACTACTCTCGCCTCCAAAGAGCCTGCAAAAATACAGGAATTCGCTCTTATGCTGAGATAAATAAACAAAGCCTCGCTGATTTTTGTCGGGCAGTTGTTGCTCCCGAAGCAAGAGTAGGTACGTCGCTGCCTCTCTACATTGCTTATCGATCATACATCACTCTGATTTCTGTGCTTGAACAAATTCAAGATAACAAGGCCATTTTTGGGCTTACTGATGCTCCATCGTGTTTAATTCGTGCGGACAAATGTATTGAGTTGGTCAAACCGCTGATTAGCACTGAAACGAATTGGAAAGAGTGGATCAAAGGCGGAACTCTGGGAAACGTTCCGATAGAAATTGCGCTTCTGATGCTCCAAGAAGGTCTCGGATTTGAAGAGTCTATTGAGCTGAAATCCCTAATAGCGATTGTTCAAGGGGTTTCAGAGGTGTCAATAGAACGTCAGATGCCTTCACGGGCCTCAATTTCCCAAGCTTTGAAGGCGTTTCTAACGGGTAATTATCGCCGGGACGCAGATGGTGTTTACAGAATCTATAGGCGAAAAAGGCAGGGGGTGCTAAGCGAAGTAGCATATAGATCGCCTAAAAAACGAGGAAAAGGAAAACACACATTTGCTATTGCTGAAAGGATTTTCGACAAATACGAGGCAATGGGTGGCAACATAAATTCCATGCTCTTGCCTAGCTCTCTCGAAGAGATGAATGACCAGGTGCGCTTTGCTCTTTACCGATGCTCCGCAATGATTTCGATTCTTACAGGTGCACGACGATCAGAACTTAAATCCCTTCCGAGGGATTCATTTAATATCGATGAAAAGGGAAACGCCACCTTTGTTTCGCGGATCAGAAAGACAAATCATGGGGTCGAGACGGAGCGCTCAGTCTCGATACATGCGGCTCACTTTGCCGGTATCGCATTACGTCTAAATAACCCAGGAATTCACCACCCTGATGATAAGAAAAGAGCATTGCTACAGGTATATGTACCGTGGAGGCAGTCGCCTTTCGACGGAACAGAGTGGAATCGATATTTGTATGGCGAAGATAGGGCTGGGCGTGGTTCCGGACGCAGCCTCGGCTTAAAAGGCTTTTACGAGAAAATGCTCGCAGCCCTAATCAGTGATTTTGATCCTGGAAGATACCCCCTCTCAAGCCACCGATTCAGGCATACTTGGGCAGAAATCGCAATTCGACGGTTCGACGGCAATGTTCCAGAAGCTATCCGAAATCATTTCCGTCATTGGTTCGGTTCTTTCATGACCATGGATTATCTCAGAGATAAAGTGAAAGCTGATCTGCCTGAGATCAACCGTCAGTATATGCGCGAGCTGATCCACCGTGCGGCTTCGGGCCAAGAGGAGTTCTTCGGTCCTTCAGGTCGCTATCTACTCTCTCGCATTCGTGAAATAGAACTCTTAACCCCGGAAGGTATCGATGAATTGCTCTCCGAGTTTGATGTCTTGGAGGTGCATGAATATTCCTACTGCATGATGCCGAAGGCCCAAAAAACGTTGGCTAAGTGCTATGACAAAGCTACTCAGACACCCCAGTATGGTAATGCGAAATGGGAACATTGCGGAGGATGTGCTGGCCGCCTCGCACTTGCGAACCATAAGGATGTCATTCAGCGAATCGGAATGCGTGAGCAGGAAGTCATGGCATCGCGAGCAGGATTGGGACTCGATGCACTCAGCTCCTTATCCAGGAAAGTTATTAGACAGTGTGAAGTCGCGTTGGAAGATTTCGAGAAACACATTCCGCTCGTTGACATTACTTCGGACGAGGAGGGAATCTTCTGATGGCTCGGTTCGATCTTCCCCGCAAGCCAAAAGTAGACCCCGACGAGTATCCAGATTGGGCAAACAACACGAATGAGCGAAAAACCTACGACGCTGTTAAAAGTCGAATTGAGGAAATCGAGCAGCTGATAAAAACCTCCAAGGCTCCACTATCTGCCTCCGAGCGCAAAATCGCGAAGTCGGTGATATGTAAAAGCTTGGGATTGAGCCCGTCCTACATCGCAAAGCACGATGAGCTTAATGAACACGTTGAGGCTCACCAGCGCAGGTTAAACCGTTTGTCTGAGGGCTTGAAGGAAGTAAAAGCTCAGCAGCAATCCAATGCCAAAAAGCCTGAGGCTATGAATAAGCCGGATCTGGTTGGGGAGGTAAAAAAGCTAAGAAAGCAAATGGCTGAACGCTCCTCTGAGCTTTACGTGGAACAACTTCAGTGGCTCTTGGAGAACGGTTTAGCTGAATCTCAGGTGATCGCGAAGAATAGAGTCAAGGCTCACCAAGATCAAATCTTGGCTTTGCAGTCTCACAATTCCAAGCTCAATAGTGCGGTCCAAATTCTCAAAGAGGAAATGATCGCTGTAATGAGAGCGTCTAAATCTCATTCACCGTCAGTGATTTCTTTGCTCAAGAGCACGGATGATCCGGACTCCGTTGTGCAGATCATGAAAACATCAAGCAAGCGGGGCAAGTAGCAATGGCAAACGGGCAGCAGTTGGGAAGAGACAACGAAGACAAAGTTGAGAATTGGATCAAAGCCCGTGATTCCGCTGGCGACTACCTAGACTATGAGCACCAAGGCAAGATTAAACGTGCTTCACTTATTGAGGAGCTGGGCTTTTGTCGCTCTGTCGTTACTCAGAACTCTGCGGTCAACAAGCTTCTCACTGATGCGGAGCAGCGTTGGTATAACAAGAAGCGAGAAGAGGATGGAAAGTCTCTTAAGGCAGCCTCAGAACGATCAGAACGTAAATCTGACCTGACTGCTGCCGAGAACTCTCGACTGATGGATGAATTGGCGCGGGTCAAGGCTGAAAACGCCCTCCTGAAGACTAAGCTTCGGCGGTATGCCGCAATGGCCGATGTGTTAGCAGAAACCGGGATTGCGCCTAGATGATAATTCAGATTGCAAAGGCTCGACCATACAACCATTTCTCTGCCTATGAAGTAGCTACGGACGGCACGTACATCAATCGATACAGAACACTCGTTGTTAAGCTTCCTGACTATTGCGCAAGCGCGGCAGATTTAGGCACTGTCTGGCGCGTTTTGGGGCCGATCAAGTCTCGTGAATATCAACGCGACGGGTTTACGATACGAGAGGACCTGATCAAGCCTAAAAGGCCGAAAATACTGCGGCCTATTGGGGAGCTTCTCGCGACTTGGATTAGTGACAATGTTGCGGGTGTGGGCACTACTAAAGCTCGGCGATTGGTTCGTGCTTACAGCAGTGAAGAACTCAATCAAATCGCAAAGACTGAAGATATCGAGGTGCTGTCTTCGGTAAACGGTATTTCGCCCAATACCGCGAGATTAATCGTAGACGAGTGGCCAACTGAGGCAATGTGGGCCGCGCTGGAGTTCTTACAGGAATCCCGTCTGCCAATGGGCGTAGCTAAACGATTGGCCCGAGTATATGGGGATGAAGTGGAGTCTAAGCTTCGCACTGATCCATTCGTTCTTACTGCATTTGGAGTGTCGTTTGAAGATGTTCTTGGGATAGTTGGAAAGCTCTCAGTCGCTGTCTCTGACGAGTCCTTGTTGGCAGCAATCGCTGAGAGGGTTGCCTTGGCCTACGGTCACAAAACAGGCTCCACTGTCGTGCCCGAAAAAATCCTGATAGAACAAGCTAAGACCGTGTGTCAGGAGCTATCAGTTCCGCTCGAACGGATAGTGGAATCAGCTCTTGAAAAAGGCACCTTCGTGCCCGCTGAGAGTGGCTATCAGCTTGTTGGGAACGCAATTCAAGAAGCCTCGGTCGCCAAGTTTTTGGCTCAGTGTGCAGGCCGTGAGGCAGGTGTTGGCTCTACTTTTGCTACTTGGGAATTTTCTTTAACGGATGAAGTCATAGAGAATGCATTGTGTAATTTTGAGAAAAGTTTGCCGTTTGATATGACCGCTAAGCAGCGAGCAGCCGTTTCCGGAGTTGTGAGGTCCAATGTCGCGGTCATTTCCGGCGGAGCCGGGACAGGAAAAACTACCATTCTGTTGGCAGCTCTGGCTCTATACGAGGCAGTCTCTAACAGTATGCCAATATTACTTGTTGCGCTCTCTGGCAGGGCCGCTCAGCGCATGACAGAGGCAACAGGTCGTGACGCAATGACCGTTGCCAAGTTGATCGCTAACCATCTGGGCGACAATAAGCCCGACTTGCCAAACCATTTGCTGCTGGTTGTGGACGAGGCGTCCATGGTGGACCTGCTATCCGCATACCGCCTGATCGGGATATTGCCGTATGCGACACGGATCATCCTGGTCGGGGATGTTGCTCAACTACCGCCCGTTGGAGCAGGTCTCGTATTCCACTGCGCAATGCAAAGTGACCTGCCAGTCTTTGAGTTAAAAAAAGTAAAGCGGCAAGGTGAAGACTCCGGCATCCACAGAATTGCGACCGGCATTCGGAATTCAGAATATTCCGACTCAATGCTATCTAGCCCCAAGAACGACGTCATTTATACATCTGACGTATGTGAGTCAGCGATATTATCCGCATACCTGGAAGGTGGCGGTCCTGAGCAAGCCATTGTTCTTACTCCTACGCGCAAAGGGCCGCTTGGCGTAAAAGCCGTTAACAAGCTCATCCAGTCACACTTTGATAAGGACCGGCCTCAAGTAGTGCATTATGTCGATTCCGACTATGGGTGGGTCCGATGGTTGACCTCATCTGACTCAGAGCTGCGGTTGGGTGATCAGGTGATGGTTACTGTAAACGACTATGAAGAGGACATCCGCAACGGCGACGTGGGAACCATTACTGAAGTTTATGACGAACCTCGGGACGGTTGTTATGGGGTCGTGAACCTTGATGGGCGTGATTTAGAACTAAACCAAGCTGTTTTAGAGAAGCTGGAGCTTGGTTACGCCATCACGATTCACAATAGTCAGGGCTCTCAGTGGCCGACCTGTCTGCTTCTGTTGCCTCACTATGCGAAGCACATGCTGGACCAGACGTTGCTCTATACAGCTGTTACACGGCCTTCTGAAAAGCTGGTAATCATCGGCGATAAATTGTTGATTCAAAGTGCCATAGAGCGAGGGTCCAGGGTTTGTGAGCGAACTACCAATTTACTGTCGCGATTGGAAAATCAGGTGTTGGGTTAAATGACTTTTGGGCCAATCATAGTTGCCACCTCCTCGTAAATGCAGATAAACATTTTTCACACAGTTGCAGTAAGGCGTAAGCGTTCATTCCACGACGTAGTTGACCTACTTCACGTCACGGAGGGGCCTTA
>CAJXOL010000071.1 GCA_913057675.1 uncultured Pseudomonadota bacterium
TCTACACACTGCATATCGTCGGCAGCGTCAGATGTGTATAAGAGACAGACATTGCACTCAACAAATAATTTCCCGGAATTCACTGGACGCATTTGCCCCGCCCCGTGCGAAGCGGCATGTACGCTTAATATTAACGACTCAGCGGTTGCAATCAAATCGATTGAGCATGCCATTGTCGATAAAGGTTGGGATGAGGGTTGGATCATCCCGCAGCCGGCCAGCCAGAGGACTGGTAAGCGTATTGCGGTGGTTGGTTCTGGCCCTGCAGGCCTTGCCTGTGCGCAACAACTAGCGCGAGCAGGGCACGATGTTGTCGTGTTTGAGAAGAATGACCGAGTAGGTGGTTTACTTCGCTATGGGATACCAGACTTCAAAATGGAGAAGACTCATATCGATCGACGAGTCGCCCAAATGGAGCAGGAGGGCGTTGAATTTCGTACCAGTATTTGTGTGGGCTCTCCAGGAGCGCTAATGCCTGGTGTTACTGATTTATCTCAAAACACCATCAGTCATGACGAGCTTAAAAAAGAATTTGATGCCATTGCATTGACTGGGGGCTCTGAGGTATCTCGTGATTTGGCTGTGCCAGGGCGAGATCTTGAAGGGGTACATTTTGCGATGGAGTTTTTGCCACAGCAAAATAGAGTTGTCGCCGGAGATCAATTAGATAGTCAAATTCTTGCTACAGGCAAACATGTTGTCGTTATCGGTGGTGGTGATACAGGTTCTGATTGTGTTGGAACCTCTAACCGTCAGGGTGCGGCTTCGGTAACGCAGTTTGAGTTGATGCCTGTGCCCCCGGAGGAGGAGGATCGTCCTCTCACGTGGCCAGATTGGCCTATTAAATTAAGAACATCTTCGTCTCATGAGGAGGGGTGTGCTCGAGATTGGTCTGTGACAACAAAGCGCTTTGAGGGTGAAGAGGGTCGCGTGACTAAATTGATTGCGGCGCGTGTCGAATGGGTTAAAGGTGATGATGGACGCATGCAGATGCAAGAAATGCCTGGCAGCGAATTTGAGCTCAAGGCAGACCTAGTTCTTTTTGCTATGGGATTTATCAATCCAGTACGTCAGGGGTTACTGTCTGCATTGGGTATTGATCTTGATGGTCGCGGTAATGTTGCATCAAATACGGATGACTATAAAACCTCATGTGAGAAAGTGTTTGCTGCTGGGGATATGCGACGTGGTCAGTCGTTAGTTGTTTGGGCAATCCGAGAGGGTCGGCAATGCGCTCGCTCCATAGATGAGACACTCATGGGTCAATCGGAACTTCCTCGTTAAAGTACCAGTTGGTTTTAAAAAATTAATTCAGATTTAGAGAGGGTGTTACTTGACCGAGCTTCAAAACGATATATTTCTCCGGGCGCTACTCCGACAACCAACGCCTTACACGCCGATCTGGATTATGCGTCAGGCAGGACGATACCTTCCTGAGTACAAAAAAACTCGGAGTCAAGCAGGGTCTTTTCTGAACCTTTGTAAAAATCCAGAGCTGGCTACGGAGGTTACGCTTCAGCCGTTGGCTCGGTTTGATCTTGATGCTGCAATTTTATTTTCCGATATATTGACCATCCCGGATGCGATGGGTTTGGGTCTTTATTTTGCGGATGGTGAAGGGCCTCAGTTTGAACGTCCTCTCCGTGATGAAAAACAGATTCAATCTTTATCAGTTATAGAGCCAGAGGAACAACTTAAATATGTAATTGATGCGGTTCGGTCTATTAAGCAGGCGCTAAATGGAAGTCTGCCTCTTATTGGTTTCTCGGGTAGTCCATTTACGTTGGCGTGCTATATGATTGAAGGTAAAGGGGGAACGGAGTTTCACCGAGTCAAGAAAATGGCTTACGAGCGGCCAGACTTGTTTAAAAAAATATTAGATGTGACATCGGCATCTGTGATTGCTTATTTGAATGGGCAAATTCAAGCGGGCGCTGATGCCGTCATGATTTTCGACACTTGGGGAGGAGCTTTAACTCCAGCTGCCTTTAAACAGTTTTCTCAAAACAACTTGAAACACATTTGTGCTGGTTTGATTAAAGAGGTAAATGGGCGCGTGATACCCAAAGTCGTATTCACCAAGGGGGGTGGCCAGTGGTTAGAGGGTTTGTCAGATATTGGGGCAGATGCTCTGGGATTGGATTGGTCAACGGATATAGCCAAGGCACGCACGCGTGTAGGTGATCGCGTAGCTTTGCAGGGCAATATGGACCCAGCGATATTGCTGACTAACCCTGAGGTGATTCGAAACGAAGTAAGCGAGATACTTGCAGGCTATGGGGACGGATGTGGTCATGTGTTTAACTTGGGTCATGGTGTGAATCAATTTACTCCGCCCGAGAATGTGCATGCGCTCGTTGAGGCTGTGCATGAACAAAGTAGGGATTACCACACAGAAGGCTAGTTGGTACCTTTGCTCTCGTGCTGAGACGCAACACGCTACATTGCGTGGGGGTATAGTCTCTGTAGATTTTCAAAATTTCGTTGAAAACGCCTTCGAACGTTTAGCTTATGTCTTTTGCTCAAGTTCATCTCGACGTCCCATTGCAAGGACCATTCGACTATCGCACTGGTTTCCATCGGGTCACTAGGGGGTCAATTGTTGTCGTTCCGTTCCGTAATAAAAAATTAGTCGGAATCGTAGATCGCATATCCGACGCGTCTTTAGTTGACCCGCGCAGATTAAAAGAAATTGAGTCGGTTTTTGATTTCGAGCCACTACCGTCTTCATACTTTTCTCTGTGTCATTTTGTTTCTCAATACTACTGCGCTCGTATGGGGCAAGCGCTATTCTTAGGTTTGCCTACAGCCTTACGTCGCGTCGATTTTTCAAATCGCAGCACGCAAACAGTTTTCACGCTTAGCGATGAGGGGGCTCTCGAAGTCCCGACACACTTGACCGCCCGGACCGTTGCTAAAAAACGTCTATTTGATTTATTGTCTGAGGGTCCGGTTATATTACCAGAGGCGCTTGCGGCTTACTCGAGCGCACGATTAGCGCTTGCGCAGTGGCATGCTAAGGGTTGGATCAACACACATGAGCAACGTCAAAATATTGCTTCAAACAGAGCGCCATTGGCGCAAGCCGAGAAAGAAGATGTTAAGTCTGTTGAACTAACAACGCCTCAAAGTCTAGCCGCTGAGACTATTGTTGCTAATTTGCATGAGCATCAAACGTGGTTGGTGCAAGGTGTGACTGGAAGTGGCAAGACCGAAGTTTATTTCGAGGTCATGGCCAAGGCACTTGCCCTTAATCGACAGGCGCTGGTGTTGGTACCTGAAATCAATTTGACACCTCAATTTGAATCTCGCTTGCGTAAACGTTTCCCTCAGCATGAAATCGTCACTCTAAATAGCAGCATGACGGACAAAGAGCGCTACCAAGCCTGGTCGTCAGCTCGATCGGGTAGTGCGTCAATTGTTTTGGGCACCCGCCTTGCTGTTTTCACGTCTTTGCCTCGTTTAGGTTTGATTGTCGTAGATGAGGAGCATGATCTGTCGTACAAGCAGGTTGAGGGCATTCGTTATAACGCGAGAGATTTAGCAATTTATGTGGCGAGCCAACAGAAAATTCCCATTGTTTTAGGTTCGGCGACCCCTTCCTTGGAGACATATTTTAATGTCGTTGATTCACGGTACAAACGTCTCGTTTTAGAGCAACGACCGCAAGGTCCGTTGCCGGACATCGAATTAATCCCGATCGATCGGGCTCAAAGTCGCACACTTTCGCCTGAAATAATAAAGGCGATCCAACAATGTTTGGATACAGGTGAGCAGGTACTCGTATTTCTTAATAGGCGTGGATATGCATCAGCTTTGTTTTGTTCCTCGTGTAACTGGGTGGCTATGTGTGGACGTTGTTCGGCTCGACTGACCATACATCATCATTCGAGTCGAATGCGTTGTCATTACTGTGGCTATCAAAGTAAGGTGCCAGCACAATGTGCGGAGTGTGGCAATCAAGATTTAATCGACTTGGGCCAAGGAACGCAAAGAGTAGAAGAGGGTTTGATACTGCAATTTCCGAGTGCATCGATCTTACGTGTTGATAGCGACACCACGAAACGTAAAGGTGCTTTTAAAGAAATGCGAAAGGCCATTGAGCAATCTAAAGTCGACATTATTGTGGGCACCCAAATGTTAGCTAAAGGGCATGATTTTCCTAATCTCTCTTTAGTAGTAATTATGGGTACGGATCAATCTCTTTTTAGCAGTGACTTTAGGGCCACAGAGCGACTCTACCAACAGTTGTTGCAGGTTTCTGGTCGACCGGGCAGAGGGAAGAAACGAGGGCGAGTCATGCTCCAAACAGAATTCGCTCAACATCCCGTTTATCAGTCCTTAATACATCAGACCTTTGATGAGTTTGCGCAACAATTATTATCGGAACGCAAAGAGGCGACATTTCCGCCGTATTGTTATCAGGTGCTTCTGCGGGTTGCGGGAAAGCAAGAGGATAAACTTTGGAAGTTCTTGTTGCGAGCACAGAAAGAAGCCTCGAGAATTAAGGTGCTCGGAATAGAGGTGTATGATGCGGTCCCATCGCCAATATTTAAAATGTCAGGTCTTTATCGAGGTCAAATCTTGATTCAAGCGAGTTCTCGAAAGTCCATGAGGGATTTTTTGCGTGTTTGGAGTGGTTGCATCGAAGGGTTTCAAGAAAATGCCGTGCGGTATGTGCTCGATGTTGATCCTCTCGATGTGTAAATTTTTTGTAGTAGAAATACAATAATATTTTGTAATAACTAGTGATGTGGCCATGAATGATCCGACTGACCTGATAAATCAACTTAGAGTAGCTATTGCTTCGGTGCTGAAAGAGATGGACTTAGACGTTTCTCTCGGAAGAATTGTTATGGAACGCCCGAAGTCAAGCGATCATGGGGATTATGCGTGCAATATTGCCATGCAGATTGCGCGCGAATTAAAACGGAACCCTAGAGAAGTTGCGAGTCAAGTTGTTTCTAGATTATCTGCAGATACGTTGATTAAAAAATCAGAGGTTGCAGGCCCAGGATTTATCAATTTATTTCTCAGCGACAGTTGTCATCAGGGGGTTATTCAAGAGGTGCTCAAGGCGGGCTCAAATTTTGGACGCAGCAGCATAGGCCAAGGTCAGCACATTCAGGTTGAATTTGTTTCAGCTAATCCAACTGGCCCGCTGCACGTCGGGCATGGGCGCGGGGCTGCTTATGGCGCAAGTATTGCTAACTTACTTGAGGCTGTCGGCTACGCTGTATCTCGAGAATATTATGTGAATGACGCGGGTCGCCAAATGGATATCCTGGCGGCATCCACATGGTTGCGATACCTTGAGCTTTTTGGGCATAAGGTCCCCTTCCCCTCGAAGGGTTATCAAGGCGACTACGTCAGTATGATGGCAGCCGCCATTAAAACTCAAGATGGTAGCCGATACAACCTGGATTCAATCGAGTCCAAGGTTGATTGGGAAAAGGGTAATGACGACGAGCAAATAATCGACCGATGGATTGATGTAGCCAAAACACACTTGGGTGCTTCCTATAGGGTCATACACAGTTATGTGCTCAAGCAGCAGCTTGGGCAGTGTCGTGCTGAATTGACAGCATTTGGTGTCGATTTTGATTGCTGGTTCTCGGAGCAGTCACTCTTCGATGAAGGGAAGATTGAGACCGTTATTCGTGACCTCGATCAAAAGGGTTATTTGTATCTTAAAGAAGGTGCGACATGGTTCAGATCGACTGAGTTTGGTGATGAAAAGGATCGAGTCGTTCGGCGTGACAATGATATCTACACATATTTCGCGTCAGATATCGCATATCACGTCGATAAATTTAAGCGAGGGTTTGATACGGTCATCAATATTTGGGGCGCAGACCATCATGGTTATATTCCCCGTGTTAGAGCGGCTTTGGCTGCCCTTGGTGTGTTTGATCTGGAATCGGATCGGTTGCGCATCCCGCTGATTCAGTTTGCAGTGTTATATCGAGATGGAAAAAAATTGGCGATGTCTACGCGCTCGGGTGAATTCGTAACTCTAGAGGAGTTGCGAGATGAGGTGGGGAGAGATGCGGCGAGATTCTTTTACATTTATCGCAAAAGTGATCAGCATTTGGATTTCGATTTAGATCTTGCCAAAGCTCAAAATAATGAAAATCCAGTTTATTATATCCAGTATGCTCACGCGCGGTGTGCGAGCATACTCGCCAAATCGGAACAAAATGTTGACGAGCTGACCAACGTTAATGTCAGCGATTTGACACAATCTGATGAATTTGATTTGATGCGGTCTTTAGCTGATTTTCCGTTGATCATCCAATCTGCTTCGAGGGAGCTGTCGCCGCATTCCGTGGCTTTTTATCTTAAGGATCTCGCGGGACTATTGCACAGTTATTATAATGCAACTCAAATTTTGAGCGGCGACGAACGTCTCATTCAGTCCCGACTTGCATTGGTCGCTGCTGTGAAACAAGTGATTAAAAACGGATTATCATTAATTGGGGTGGACGCTCCAGAACGCATGTAAAATTAAAGGATATGGTGAAGCGTGGAATTAAAAATAGTGGTGCAGCTCCTAAACGAAGGTTAGGCCTCGGTGTTTTTCTTGGTCTTTTCATCGGGTTGGGGGTAGCTATCGCCGTAACGTTTTATGTAAATCGTGCCACTCAAGAAATTGGTGATAACCACGATGTCATCAATTCCATCGTTAAGTCCAAGACTCAGAGAGCAGAAGAGCAAGTTGAATTTGATTTTTATAAGCTGTTGCCCGGAGGAGATGGCACATCCGAGCCCTTAAGAGAAAATAATAATGCCGCGAAGCCACAAGACAGCACAATATTTTTTATACAGATCGCAGCGCTATCTAATGCAAGGGAGGCAGATAATTTAAAGGCAAGATTGGCGATGAACGGATTTGAGTCGCGTATTCAATCAGTTGAAACAGTTGATGGGAGGTTGCTGCATCGTGTCCGAATTGGCCCATATCAAGAGGCGAGTGACGTAGATAAAATTAAGATTGACTTGGCGGAATTTAATTTCGACGTTACAGTCATAAAGGTGACAAATAATAACTAACAGACGAGAGACGGATAGGTATATGAAATCACTACTGATTATTTTTATTGTATTCTTATCTCAGATGAGCTTGCAAGCTTCTGCCCAAGAGATTACAGAGGGTAAAGAGTATCAAGTTATAAAGGCTCAAGCTGACCAAGGAAGTGTTGTTCAGGTTTATGAGTTTTTTAGTTATGCCTGTGGACACTGTTATGATTTTCACCCATTGATTGAATCATGGGCGGCTAAGCCGCGTGAAGGGGTCCAATTTAACTATATACCGGCTATTTTTAACGAGCAGATGATTCCTTTAGCGAAGCTTTTCTATACTTTGGAAGAAATGCAATTACTTAAAACAGTGCATCACCAGGTGTATGACGCAATTCACGAGAAAAGAGTCAATCTCCTTACGGACAAGAAGATTTTTAATTGGGCCAAAAAAAATGACCTAATTAAATTTAAGGAATTTGAAAAACTCTACAAGTCCTTTGGGATTGATGCAAAAGTAAAAAAATCCACTCAATTAACGAGAGCCTATCGGATTCCTGGAACGCCTTATGTGACCGTTAGAGGGAAGTACATCACTGGTCCATCGATGGTGCTAAGACCCGAAGGTGGTGTTGATCCTATTCGTTTTATCGGCACACTTAATACCCTCATTGAAAAAGATTAGTCTTTATTAGGTTATGCGACTGGTGCGTCTGAGGCGCCAAGTTGGGTTTATTCTATTTTTGGTGTTCGTGGGTTTCGTGAGTGCTGATGAACCCCAGTTAGGTGATGATTACCAGAAACTAGATACTCAACTGTTTCCATCAGGCGCGCGCGTTGAGCTGATGGAGTTCTTTTCATACAGTTGTTTGGGTTGTTACCAACTCGGTCCTGATCTCGATCGCTGGTATCTAGGTCAGTTAGATGATGTTGATCTTATACTCATACCGCTTATTACTAATGAACAATCAGCCCGATTGGCAGCGCTGTTTTATGCGCTTGAAACTTTGGATCGTTTGACGCATATGCATTATGAGGTTTTTAGTGCGATACACGATCAGAATAAAAGGCTGTGGGAGATGGGTGCACAACTTGAGTGGGTCAGCTCTTATGGTATTGAGGTGGATGAATTTAAGCAGCTATTAAATTCTGATCGAATTCGTGAGCGTGTTAATAGTGCCCGTGCACTCACCAAACAATATCCAATTTCTGTAACACCAACTCTGTTGATCGATCGTGTGTACTGGACTACGCCATCAATGATTCGATCACGAGATCGATTCGTTCCGATACTAAATTTTTTGATCACACAGTCGATCGGCAGGCGAAAAATATTAACAGGGACGCCATGAAGAGTATTTTCATTACGGGAGCTTCTAGTGGTTTGGGTGAGGCTTTAGCGAGAGAATTTTCGAATGAAGGTGTGGCCCTAGGCCTACTAGCAAGACGTTTAGAGCGACTGGATTTGTTGGCTAGTGATCTCTCGGGAACAGTATGTAATTTTAGCGCTGATGTGGGTGATCCTTTAGCAATGCGAGCTGTCGCAGAGAATTTTATACGATCTGTTGGTGTCCCTGATGTCGTCATAGCAAATGCAGGAATTTCAGTGGGCACAATGACTAGTTCTGTTGCGGACCAAGAGGTGTTCGAGCGCATAATACGTACGAATGTTTTAGGAATAGTGAATACTTTCCAACCTTTCATTGACGCTATGGAGAAGCGGGGATCGGGCACCTTGGTGGGCATATCCAGTATTGCTGGATTTCGAGGTATGCCTGGGTCCGGAGCTTATTCGGCGTCAAAAGCTGCGGTCAATGTTTACTTGGAGAGCTTGCGCGTAGAGTTGTCATCAAGCGGTGTGAGAGTTTTGACCATTTGTCCGGGGTATATTAAAACAGCAATGACGGATGTTAATCCTTTCTATATGCCATTTTTGATGAAACCTGAAGCGGCGGCCCATTCCATTAAAAAAGCAATCGATAAAAATAAGCGTTTTCATGTCATGCCTTGGCAAATGCGTATTGTGGCGTATTTTTTAAGAGTCTTGCCACGAGTGGTTTACGACCAACTCCTTAAACGAGCGCCTAGAAAGCCTCGATCCATTTGAATAAAGACCATTCTTAGCGCTGTCTTCAACTGAGGATAGAGTCGAGCGCGCTTATCGCTTGCTTTGCATTCACCACCTTAATAGTGGTCATACCCATGATTCGTGCAGGTTTCAAATTGCTACCAATATCATCTAAAAAAACTGCATGCTCTGGTCTCACTCCAAGTACGTCACATGCGGTTTGGAAAAATCGCCTCTCAGGTTTGCGATAGCCAATTTTTGCGGACTCAATGACGTTGGGAAAATCACTCAATACTGCTTGCCAATCGTCTAGTCTTTTTGCGCCGATCAATTTAACTAGTGTTGGCGTCTTTGGAAAATTATTGGTTAAGCACGCCACCTGATACTGTACTTTGCACCGTTGGACGAGAGAGATCATATCAGGTCTCAGAGGGGTAAAGACTAACTTGAGAATTTCTAATCCACCGATGTCATAACCTTTTTTATTCGCCTCATGGCGAAATAATTCATCAAATTCATCAGGAGAAATTTCTCCTCGTTCAAGTTGTGCCCAAGCATTTACATTGTGATTACTACTATTAAGATCTCGTATAAAGTTTGTGGGTAGACCGTGCTCAACTTCGAACGTGTTGAATGCCTCAAAGGGGCTTTCAGTGATGACGCCACCAAAGTCGAATAGGATCGCGGTGATCGCATTACTTGTCGTCATTGTTGAGTAGCCTCAATCATTGCTTGTTGTAATTCATTGAGTTCTTCACAGGGTGTTGAGGAGCAAAGATGCTGCAGACGGTCCAGTTGAATCTGGGCACTTTTTAAGTCGCCTAAGGCGATGTAGGCTTCACCAAGGTATTCTAGAGCGGCCTTATGATCAGGGTTAATTTTGAGTGCCATCTTATAGTGGTCAAGTGCTTGAGTTAAATTTCCAGACTTGCGATAAGCATAACCCAAGAAATTTTGTAAGTCCGCACTTCCAGATATATCTTGCAGAGCTTGTTCGAAAATAATAATCGCCCCTGACCAATCCTCTCGCTGCAGCGCCGCTTTACCTTCTTCGATGATGGGATTATTTAGATCGGCATCATTCAAGTTGCCGAGGTTGGCATAACTCACAGTACAACATATGCTGGATATAACGCTGAGTTGCATTAGGAATTTGAACATAATGAGATTTGCCTCATAAAAAAGGAAGGTGTCATATTTTAGTTCGGAAACGATCTCAAAGGCGCGATCTTGCTACGAATCGACTATACTTTACTGTGGGCACATTTGAGTCAAGTAATGTGTCACGCTTCTGAGCCAGGGCATATCCAAGCCGTTGTCACTTACAAACTCATCTTGTAACTGATAGGCCTGCACTTCTCGTTTGATCCAGCTTTTACAGTTCGGGTTTCTGCCAAAATTATGAAACTGTAGGGTATGTACCAGCTCATGGTAGAGAATGCTTTCACCCTCAACGGTATTTACATCTAGGCCATTCACCAAAAATATAGTCGTGTCTTTGGTGGCTGCCTGAGCATTACATTCCCTCTTCTTGCAAACTATTCCGTTGATGTACTGTTGTGTGACGAACACAACTTTTGGAAAGTGTGGTCCTTCCATATCTGGGATGCTCATGCCAGTTTTATCGTAAATACGCAGTAGCAGTTGTTTCAGATGCTTATCGTCTAAACGATCACTCGCCACGGCTGTGGTCCACGTGACCGATGCGCTTGAGATCAAAACAAACAATAAGGTCGAGAGAAAGAGGAAGTGGTGACTTTTCATTTATTACGCTCTGCAAGATGTGCTTTTGTTGAGTATATTGATCGCGAAGCAGCTGAAGGCGCGGCTGCTCAGTTATATAACGCACTTACTGTGAATGGTCGTGCGTTAAGTGTGAATTGGGCAAAACCACGTGCTCAAAGTGATGTCATGGGTAATACTACTTCTACTAGTACTAGTAATGTGATGCCACCACCACCAGGAATGGAAAAAGCACCAGCAGCATCGTATGTACTACCTGGATTACCAGTACCAGTGGTATCCTGGCCTACTGAAGAGGGGGTAGTGGAGGAGAGTGAAGGGTCCAAGAAACGTCCCCGCGTGGAAGATACTACCACTACTGCTGCATCTGCAGGTGTCACTCAGCCCACCAGCCGTGCTAAGTACACTCCAGCACCTCCTCGTGGTCCACCACCGAGTAGTGCTGGCTTGCTGGCGGGTCTCTCTGGTTATGGTGACGATAGTGATGAGGATCCCACTCCGGCACCACGCTCCTCTAATACTAATGGTAAGAGTACTGGGGTACAGTACCCTAGTATGAACCCAGCTCGTATGGGCTCTGCATTGTAATTAACCCATCCATTGAGACAGGGTTTATTTAGTACTGTACTAGCATCTGTCTCTTATACACATCTCCGAGCCCACGAGA
>CAJXOL010000072.1 GCA_913057675.1 uncultured Pseudomonadota bacterium
CTACACACTGCATATCGTCGGCAGCGTCAGATGTGTATAAGAGACAGCTGCAGTTAGACTCTGAACGCCCTGAGCCACAACAACAAAACAAGGTTAATTCAGAAAGCTCAATGGATGTCGTGGATGAAACATCGATGAACCAGCTCCAAGCAAAAATAGACAAAGAGTGGAGCAGCTATCAAAAGAGACCAAAGCGCAAGTTCATTGGCGCAAACGTCAGGGAGGCGGAATTCGCAATATACGTTGAGCGGTGGAGGCAACGAATAGAGGATTCGGGTAGTCGTCTTTATTCGCAAGACTCGAGCAACAAACGACTTGAGGGAGTAATGATTGTTACGGTGTCCATCAGCTCTGATGGTACAGTTGAGCACATCGAGATTGACCGCTCATCCGGCTCTAAAAAACTGGATAACGCTGCTATAGACATTGTGCAACGATCTGCACCCTTTGACCCTTTTGATTCAAAATTGAGTGCCCAGTTTGATGTTCTCTCTATTACAAGACAATGGTCGTTCACGAAGAACGATCTAGATTTAAAACAAGGAAAATAAATGGGAGAGAGAGACCAATATGTCGTTATCGGCAATCCAATTGAACACAGTAAATCCCCGCAAATTCATTACATGTTTGGCGAACAAACCGGCGAGCCCATAGAGTATAAAAAAATACTCTGTCCGTTGGGGGGGTTCACGAGGGCGGTTACAGATTTTTTTGCTGAAGGTGGTCTAGGAGCGAATGTGACGGTTCCATTTAAATTAGATGCATATGATCTGGCGACAGCTCGTTCGACCCGCGTGGAACATGCTAGAGCCGCAAATACCTTGGTGAACAAAGATGGTTTGATTCATGCTGAAAATACCGATGGACTAGGCTTTGTCACCGATATCGTTCGTAATCTTGAATTTCCTATTGTTGATAAATCAATCTTAATAGTTGGTGCTGGCGGCGCGGCGCGGGGGATTTTACTGCCTCTTGTCGAAGAACGCCCAAAACGAATCATGGTTGTTAACCGAACACCAGACAAAGCACGCGAGTTGATTAAATCGATAGAGGCAGATACCAAAGGGTTTCCTATCGTGCTGTTATCGGGTGGGCTGCAAGATGTTGTTGAGGATGAGTTTGATATGATTGTTAATGCAACCTCGAGCAGTTTAAGTGGCGATGCTTTCCCGCTTAGTTCTAATGTGTTGGGACCCAATGCTTTAGCGTATGACATGATGTACGGCAAAGATGACACATCGTTCAGCCGCTGGGCATCTGTTGCCAAGGCATATCAAATTTCAGATGGATTAGGAATGCTTGTCGAGCAAGCCGCAGAGTCATTCTTCTTGTGGAGAGGCAAGCGACCAGAGACGCGAGCGGTTATGGAGGCTTTGCGCGCGACATGAGACGACAAAGACGTTGGGCTTCAAAATTTATTTGGTTAGTGATTTTGTTGTTCTTAGCCTATGAATTATGGTTTGCGGGGCGCGTGCTGATTTTAAGATGGGTAGAACCTACCAGCACCTCATTTATGAGAGCGTACAAGAATGAAAATAATAAGGGGTTGAGTTATCAATGGATTCATTATGAGCGTATCTCATCACATGTTAAATCAGCTGTTATTGCATCTGAGGACACAAGATTTGTAGATCACCATGGTTTTGACTGGGGGTCGCTCAGGCGTGCCGCTTCGAAGAATGTGAAAGAAGGAAAGATTGTTTCAGGGGGGTCTACTATCACGCAGCAGCTAGCAAAGAATTTGTTCCTATCCCCGAGCCGATCAGTTTGGAGAAAAACTCAAGAGTCTATTGTGACGCTTATGTTGGAGGCAGCGCTATCTAAACAAAGAATTCTGGAGATTTATTTAAATGTCATAGAGTGGGGTAGGGGCGTTTATGGTATCGAGGCCGCAGCCCGGCATTATTTTAATCGCAGCGCCGAGGGGATTAGTGAACTACAGGCCGCTAAATTAGCCTCTTATATACCGGCCCCTCGACGGTACGATATTATTGGTGACACTGAAGGGTCACTTAGAAAGGTAAAGATTATTCGTGGCAGAATGTCTCAGATTAAAATTCCTAATGAGCAAGACATAAGTAATGTTGTATCACCCTGAGTTTGATCCCATAGCGATTCACATTGGGCCGATTGCCGTGCGTTGGTATGGACTGATGTATTTAGTCGGCTTTGCCTCAGGCTTGATGCTCGGTCGAGCAAGAATACGCTCGAACAATAACTCTCCCATTTCGATACGGGGGTTCGACGATTTACTGTTTTATATTATCTTAGGAGTCATCTTAGGAGGACGCCTAGGGTATGCATTGATTTATGATTTAGCCGGTGTGCTTCATTCCCCAATAACGATATTTTATGTTTGGAAAGGGGGCATGTCGTTTCATGGGGGATTAATCGGGGTCTGCGTTGCGATAGCATTTTATGCTCGATTTAAACAAAAAGATTGGCTTGTTTTGACCGATTTTGTGGCGCCGCTAGTCCCATTAGGATTGGCAGCAGGTCGCATAGGAAACTTCATTAATGGAGAACTTTGGGGCCGCTCTACGGATGTTCCTTGGGCCATCGTTTTTCCGCAATCAGGTACGTCTTTGGGTAGGCACCCGTCGCAGTTGTATGAGTTTTTTCTTGAAGGCATAGCGCTATTCCTGATTCTTTGGTTTTTCTCAAGAATAAAGCGACCAACTGGTGTGATATCGGGATTGTTCTTGGTGGGTTATGCCTCGTTTAGATTTATAGTGGAGTTTATGAGGGAGCCTGATGCGCATTTAGGACTCTTGTCATTTGGATTTTCGATGGGGCAATGGTTATGTATTCCTATGCTGTTACTTGGCGTATTTTTAATAAGTCGGACAGTACAAAAAAATAAATGATTTAAACCTTTTCTTGATGTGATTAACAATCAAGACTTACCTTTTAAGTTGTGTATTTGGATTTTTTATAATGTTTAGAAGAGGAAGTAACAATGATGGCTGATACGGTTATCGGAATTATCGGCGGTAGTGGTGTTTACGATATGAAGGGATTAGAGAACACCAAGTGGACGAAAGTTGAAAGCCCATTTGGGGCCCCTTCTGACGAATTTTTGGTCGGTGAGTTTAGGGGTCAAAAAATTGTATTTCTTCCTCGGCATGGGCGTGGCCATGTGGTCTCACCCAGCCACGTTAACTATAGAGCGAACATTGATGGAATGAAGCGGTTAGGGGTTACCGACTTGGTTTCTGTGAGTGCCGTAGGTTCCTTGCGCGAGGACCTTGCTCCGGGAAAGTTCGTAATCGTTGACCAGTTTATTGATAGGACGTTTGCTCGAGAAAAATCTTTTTTCGGAAAGGGGCTAGTTGCTCACGTTTCCGTGGCGCATCCCGTTTGTTCTCGTCTTGGTGATCACGTTGAATCCGCATTAAAAAATGCTGAAATTGAACATGTCAGAGGCGGCACTTATCTCGTGATGGAGGGCCCTCAATTCTCCACATTGGCCGAATCAAAGTTATATCGCCAATGGGGTTGTGACGTGATTGGAATGACCAATATGCCAGAGGCCAAGCTAGCGCGCGAAGCAGAAATTTGTTATGCCAGTATTGCAATGGTCACAGACTTTGATTGTTGGCACCCCGATCATGAGGATGTTTCCGTGGAGCAGGTCATTAAAGTTTTGGTTGGGAATGCAGAAAAAGCTAAAACATTGATTAGTGAAGTCGCCCCTTTAATTAAGGCAGATGAAGCGGGCCCAGCCTGCAATTGTAAGCAAGCATTAGAATTTGCTTTAATTACGTCTCCTGATGCTCGTGACCCTGAAATAATTGGCACACTTGATGCGATAGCAGGACGCGTTTTAAATAAGTAATGAATCGTCTAATTATTGATATTTTTAAATTGCATTTTGATTTTAAGGACGAACGATGAATATCAGCGAGTTAATCAGAACAATCCCAGACTACCCTAAGCCAGGGATTATGTTTCGTGACATCACTACGTTGTTGAGTCATCCCGAAGGGTTCAGACATACTATTCAGTTATTGGTTGACCGGTATAAGCACCAAAAAATTGATTTTATTGCAGGCATTGAGGCGCGTGGATTCATTTTGGGCGCACCTCTAGCCGCAAGCTTGGGTAAGGGCTTTATTCCAGTTAGAAAGAGTGGGAAGCTCCCTGGAAAGACAATGTCACAGAGTTATGAGTTGGAGTATGGAACGGATCAAATTGAAATTCATGCAGACGCATTCACACGTGGCTCGAAAATATTGCTCGTAGATGATTTAATCGCCACCGGCGGCACCGCCGAGGCCGCTGCCAAATTGATTGAACGGTCCGGCGGTGAGGTTGTCGAGTGTTGCTTTGTCATTGACTTGCCGGACCTGGGTGGCACGAAGAAGCTGGAATCATTTGGAAAAAAAGTTTTTACCCTTATAGAGTTTGAGGGCGATTAAGTTGACGGGTGATTTATGACCGTAGAAACATTACGTTGGCGCAACGGACAACTTGAGATGATTGATCAACGGTGCTTGCCTGCCGTGATTCAGTATTTATCATATTCAGATGCACAATCTGTCGCAGATGCAATCCGTCAGATGGTGGTTAGAGGGGCGCCAGCAATAGGGGTTGCAGCAGCCTACGGCGTAGCGTTGGAAGCCCAAAAATTCATGTCATTAGATAAAGTTTCATTTGATAAGCGTCTTGCAGACGCCTTAGGCGCTTTGTCAGGAAGTCGTCCAACTGCCGTAAATTTATTCTGGGCTCTGGATCGAATGCGCGGCCAATTATTAGAGGCGATTAAAAAAGAACCCGCCGAGATAGCGCAAGTGTTACTCCAAGAAGCTCACGCGATATACAACGAAGACATTGATATTAATAAAACACTGGGCGCGTTTGGAGCATCAATTATTGATGATGGAACGTGCGTGCTAACTCATTGCAATGCGGGCGCACTTGCCACCGCTGGGCACGGAACCGCGCTTGGTGTTGTTCGTTCTGCGGTGACGGCTGGAAAAAAAATAACCGTGTTTGCCGACGAGACGCGACCTTTTATGCAGGGCGCGCGATTGACTGCGTGGGAACTATCCGAGGACGGTATCGATACCACGCTAATTACCGACAATATGGCGGGTCACTTTATGAAAAGTGGTGATATTGACGTTGTGATTGTTGGCACAGATCGCGTCGCAGCCAATGGTGATGTAGCCAATAAAATTGGCACATACATGGTGGCGGTTTTAGCTAAAGAACACGATATTCCATTTTATGTCGCTTGCCCACTATCTACGATTGATCTTTCAATAGCTACAGGTGAGGATATTCCTATTGAGGAGCGTTCGGCAGATGAAGTTACTGGATATGGCGGCGTTCGGTGGGCACCCGAAAATATAAAGGTTAGGAACCCGGCCTTTGATGTCACTCCCGCTCGATTTGTAACGGGGTTAATTACAGAAAAAGGAATTATCTACGCACCTAATGAAGAGAAGCTAAAGGCCTTGTTTTAGATACTTTTATCTCTAATTATTAATTCAAAGGAGACGACAATAATGATTGATCGATTTAAAAACAAAGTGGTATTGATTACAGGTGCTGGGCAAGGGATAGGACTAGCCACTGCAAAAAGAATGTCGAGCGAAGGCGCAACAATTATCGCGGGAATACTTGACGACTCACAGGCTGAGGCAGTGAAGGATTATGAGGCAGTAAAGTTAGATGTTCGACACGAAGAGTCATGGGAAGCAACAATTGACTTTTTAATGAAATCTCATGGTGGGTTAGATGTGTTGGTAAATAATGCGGGTATTTCCCCGCAGGCTACGGCAGAGGAAACAACTCGAGAGTTTTGGGACGAGGTTATGGAAATAAATCTTCGGGGAAGTTTTCTGGGCTGTCAAAAGGTTATTCCACTTATGAGAAAGAGAGGTGGCGGGGCGATTGTGAACCTGGCATCAATAAATGGTATTCGTGGCAATCGGCGGCTAGTGGCTTATGCCGCGACCAAAGGTGCGATAGTTTCGATGACTATGGCCTTAGCCTTGGACCACAGTCAAGATAACATTCGGGTTAATTGCGTATGCCCGGCTACTATTGATACTGCAATGCCAAGAGGCATGATGGCTGAGGCACCTGACCCAGCATTACTTGAACGACAGATGATAGAAAAACATCCAATCGGTCGTATTGGTCAGCCTGAGGAGGTCGCATCGACTATTGCCTTCTTAGCGAGTGAGGACGCTTCGTTTATGACAGGATTAGCAATTCCGGTTGATGGTGGCCGGAGCATTCGCTAAGCCCAGTCTTGTCTCCCGATAAGGGCGGGTCATAGACGCCTTAGAGGTTAGGCTCAGATCATTTATATAATTGGCCATCATAAAAGGTGATGTATCCGCGTTTTGGATAGCGCCAGAGCGCTACACGGCCTCCATCTATTCGGGTGGGTTCTTTAAGAGTAGCGCGCACATCGTTTTCCGACATTACTGTTCTTAATGATCGCCAGTTTGCTAGGACTTTCCAACCCTCGCTGGACGTTCTCGATTTTGGATGACTACTTGATTGGTTTTGAGGCGATTCGAGATTGCTTAAATAGAATTTTAACGCTTGATTTTCTTTTTGGAGCTGAGTGATTTGATCGCTATCATGGGCCAAGGGACCAAAATTGAAGATTAATAACAGACAGCTGACCAGGCTTATCGTTAAGATTGTCTTTGCTTGCTAATGCAAGCGCCCCCAAGTTTAATAAATTTGAATTAGCCTCCACCAATGGGTGGAATGAGGTGAACTTCGCTGTTTTCACCGATAGGAGCGAACAAGATATCTTGATAGATTTCGCCGTCAATTGCGACAGCAAAGCCTTCCGATTCAATCAGTGGCGCTAGAACAGGGCAAATTTGCTTCAACTCCACTACTAATTGATGGACATTTCTAGCCTGAATATTAAATTCAGCAACACCATTTGCTAGACTTTTTAAAGAGCCGGTGAGGATAAGTTGCGCCAAGGTTTTTCTAATGCCTATCCATGCATTAGTTTTGCTAGGACTTTAGGTGGAGAAAGCGGCAACTCGTTAAACCGTATATTTGTCGCTCTTGAAACCGCATTGGAGATGGCTGCTAGCGGAGGTATTATTGGTGTCTCCCCTACGCCTCGAACCCCATAAGGATGATTCGGATTAGGTACTTCAACAATGACTGTATCAATCATTGGGACATCCGAGCAAACTGGGATGCGATAGTCCAAGAACCCGGTGTTTTCCAATTCACCTTTGTCGTTGTATATGTACTCCTCGTTAAGCGCCCACCCAATTCCCTGAACGGCACCACCTTGCATTTGCCCTTCTACGTACGCGGGGTGAATCGCTTTGCCGGCATCTTGGATTGCGGTGTAGCGAACGATAGAAACCTTTCCGGTCTCAGTATCCACTTCAACGTCAACGATATGTGTTCCAAGGCTTGGCCCAGCGCCTGTTACGTTCATTGAGCAGTTGGCCATGATGGGGCCACCTGTTTTACCAGCTTGCTTTGCGATTTGTGCAAGACTCATTGTTTTGGGTTCATCTCCAGCAATTAAGCGTGCATGACCATCAACCCATTCAACTTGATTAAGATCAACTTCCCAGAGCAAAGCGGCGCGCTTCTTTAGTTCTTCTATAGCTTCTCTCGTCGATCGAACAACAGTCATGCCAGTAGAGAAGGTAGCTCGACTACCACCAGTAAGGAAGTTAAAGCCTAGGGAGTTTGTGTCGCCAATGACTGGTTTGATTAAGTCCATTGGAACACCAAGTTCTTCAGATGCCATCATCGCCATGGAAGCCCGTGAACCCCCAATATCTGTTGTCCCAAGTGTAAGCCCAACGGTTCCATCCTCGTTAATCGTAATCGACGAACTGGTTTCACCCCCAATATTGAACCAAAATCCTGAAGCGATCCCTCGACCTTGGTTTGGCCCGAGTGGCGCAGAATAGTGAGGATGAGCTTTGGCTGCTTCAAGAGTTTCAATCATGCCTATTGGTCCAAGTTTCGGACCGTAAGGAGCTATGGTGCCCTCTTTAGCGGCATTTTTTAGACGAATTTCAATAGGGTCCATTTCGAGTTTGAGTGCTATCTCATCGAGCACACTCTCTACGCCATATTCAGAAATAGGTCCACCTGGCGCTCGGTATGCAGAAACTTTAGGGCGATTAACAACAATATCGTATCCAACAGCTCTAACATTCACCATATCATAAGGTGCGAAGGCGCACATTGCGCCTGGCCCCACTGGTGCGCCTTGAAATGCACCGGCCTGGTATTTAAGAACACAGTCGCCAGCTATGATTCGACCATCATTTTTTACGCCAATTTTGACCCATACTTTTGCCCCAGATGTTGGACCGCTAGAGGTGAAAACTTCAGCTCTGCTCATTTCCATTTTTACGGGACGACCGGATTTTCTGGACAGTGCGAGCGCTAAAGGTTCAAGATAAACAACAGTTTTTCCTCCAAATCCTCCGCCAATTTCGGAAGCCGTCACTTTTATCTGTGCTGCACTTAGACCAAGGAGTTTTGAACAGAAATTTCTTACGACAAAAGCTCCTTGCGTCG
This sequence comes from uncultured Pseudomonadota bacterium, assembly GCA_913057675.1. Taxonomy (GTDB): domain Bacteria; phylum Pseudomonadota; class Gammaproteobacteria; order Burkholderiales; family Eutrophovitaceae; genus Eutrophovita. Next base: position 8,545 of record CAJXOL010000072.1, read on the forward strand.
TGCACCATAGATCAGCTTGGCCGTCTTCAGACACGCTTGCTAAGCAGGCGTGGGGTTCTATGTAACCCTGATGCACTTGTTGAGTTGTGAATTCTCTCTCGACTATAAGGTCTGCTTCTGCAAAACCTTTTTCAACGTCTCCGAAGCCAAATTCAACGCGTTTTGCCACGTTGGATGCTTTTTTAGGGCTGGGCTCAATGCCAATGGTCATCATATCTTCGTGCAGCACTGGTGCGTCTGGCTTTTCCGCGTCCTCAACTTCTAAGACGTGTGGAAGCACTTCATATTTGATGTCAATTAAGCCGAGAGCTTTTTCTGCGATATCTTCGCTTGTTGCAGCAACGGCAGCAACTGTGTGGCCAACGTACAGTACTTTCTCCCGGGCCATGATGTTTCGGGTGATGTCTTTTAAATTAACGATCATTTCTCCGTTCGGGACGAATTCCGACGGAAAATCTTCAAAATCTGCGCACGTGACGATCGATTTCACGCCATTTAATACTTCAGCTTTGCTTGTATCAATAGAGATGATTTTTGCATGGGCGTAAGGACTTCTGAGAACGCGCCCGACCAGCATGTTAGGAAGTGATTTGTCCGACCCAAATAGAGCTCGTCCAGTAACCTTATCTACGCCGTCAGGTCTAGGGGGCCGTGTCCCAACAATTTTGAGTGCTCGTTCCAAATTATTTTGAGTCATGTCATTCACGTTGATTTCCTCTTTTCCAAAATCTAAAGTCTTTAAGCGTTTCTCATGTCAGCGGCAACTTCGAGGACGGCTCGAACAATTTTATCGTAGCCTGTACAGCGACATAAGTTACCTGCTAACCAAAAGCGCACCTCTTCTTCACTTGGATTTTTATTTTTAGTCAGCAGCGCTTTTGTTGCGACTAAGACTCCAGGTGTACATATCCCACATTGCAGTGCTGCAAGATCAATAAATTTTTGTTGTATGGGATGCAGTTCGGAGCCAGATGACATCCCCTCGATGGTTTCTATTTCTTTGCCGTCTGCTTCAACGCCAAGGACGAGACAGGCGCAAACCAGCCGATCATCCAACATCACGCTGCAGGCACCGCAATCGCCAGTGGCGCACCCTTCTTTGCTTCCGGTTAGGTCGAGTTCATGTCTTAAAACATCTAAGAGCGTGTTCTGTGTATCGCATAAAAACTCGTGGGTATCACCGTTAATGCATGTTGAAACGTGTGTTTTTGACATTTTTGACTCGCCAGTTTAAATATTGATTAGTAACCGTTTGCCCGTTTAAGAGCGATTGCAAATGCTCGCTTAGCAAGAACGCCTGCAATCTTAGTTCGATATTCAATAGTGCCGCGTTTATCTTTGATTGGCTTACATGCTTTTTCTGCCACAGCGACTAATTTTTGTATTGCGTCGTCATCTGGTTCTTTGCCAACAAAAATATCCTCTAAGCCAGTTAGAAGCACTTGGGTTGGCGCTATAGCGCCTAGTGAGACTCGAACAGCTTCAATTTTTCCATCCTCAGTCACGCTCAAGGATACGCCGGCCCCAACCACCGCGATATCCATTTCGCTACGTGGAATTAAGCGCAAGTAAGCATCACCCGAGCGGAGTTTAGGTTTTGGTAACTTGAACCCAATTATAAACTCTCCCTTACTAAGGGTCGTTATTCCCGGAGCAGTAACAATGTTTTCTACTGCTTCTTCGCGTTCCTTAGTTTGCCCGGAGATCACACAGGTCGCTCCTGCTGCAATCAGTGCTGGAACGCTGTCTGCCGCTGGAGATGCATTACATAAATTGCCACCTAGCGTTGCGCGACCCTGAATTTGCGTAGATCCTATTAGCGATAATGCTTCTACTATTCCTGACCAATCTTTACTGAGCGAATCGTGTTCGACAATTTCGGCACAAGGTGTCGCAGCGCCGATCCACCAACCTTCGGCTGACTGTTCAATCGTCATTATTTTAGGGACACGTTTAATGTCAACGACAATGCTTGGAGACACGAAGCGAGTTTTTAATTTGACTAGTAAATCGGTTCCGCCAGCTAATGCGAATGCGCCCTCTTGCAATAAGGCTTGGCTCGCCTCCGATGCGGATTGTGGTGTGACATATTCCATACTTTTGGTCTCCCCCAAGAAACGCTTGCACGTAATGTTTTTATTTTCTCAATTTTAAGCTACTTTGAATACTCTCTGCCTGTTGCTATTTTTACTAAAAAACCTCTTTACTCTACACTTTTTGCTCAAAATTCGGAAATAGCTGTTTATCGAGGTTAAATCAACGTATCTAGCTTCTTCATTTCTCATAGTTCAATGCGGGTTCCAAGCTCTACAACCCTATTGGCGGGGAGCTTAAAAAAACTAATGGCGCTCGATGAGTTTCTAGACATCAATGCGAATAATTTTTCTCGCCAAAGAGCCATATCTTTTCCGAGTCTTGGAACTAGTGTTTGCCGAGAAAGGAAGTACGAAGTGTCCATTGTGTTAAACGTCAGGCCCATAGGGGCGCACAGTTCCAGCGCTGCGGGTATATCTGGCTGATCCTTGAAGCCGTAACGAACCAGAATTGTAAAGAACTCACCCGTTATGGGTTCAACGAGGACGCGGTCTTCATTTGAGACATGCGGTATTTCTTCGGTCTTTACTGTTAGGAGTACGACGCGCTCGTGAAGTACTTTGTTGTGATTCAGGTTGTGCAGTAGTGCATGAGGAACCGCATTTGAAGACGTGGTCATGAAAACCGCCGTGCCGGAAACCCTTTGAGGAGGGTATGTGGAAAGGCTATTTAAAAAAGGTTTTAGCTCCAGGGCATCGGGAGCCAGTTCGCGAACAAGTCCTTGGCGTCCTCGATACCAGGTGGTGAAAAGCGTAAAGAGGATTAAGCCTGTCTCTTATACACATCTCCGAGCCCACGAGACAGGCAGAAAT
>CAJXOL010000073.1 GCA_913057675.1 uncultured Pseudomonadota bacterium
TCTGCCTGTCTCGTGGGCTCGGAGATGTGTATAAGAGACAGGGCTTAGGCTTAGGCTTAGGCTTAGGCTTGGCCACATTCTTCTTTGCATTAACCTCTACCTTCAGTTCAGGTGACCACAGCTCTACCATTACCGGCTTTGGGTCCAGACGGTTCCAATCCAAGCTAATGAACAAGAATAAAAATAGAACCGCGTGTATAAGGACGGATAGAAAACCCGACTTAATTCGAGAGTTTTTTATCCCACGGGCCATTTATTCCTTTGGTGTTACCATCAGGCCAACACGCTCAACATTCATTTTTTGCAAAACGTCCATCATGTCCATAACCCGTTCATATCGCACGCTTTTATCCGCTGAAATCAGGACAGGTTGATTTGGATTGGACTCTTGCTTTTTGGTCACAACCGCCAAAAGCTCACTCCAACCGATCACTCTCGTAGCTTTTGATTTTTCTCGATCGATATACGCGTAATCACCACTGGCTTTGATGATCACCTCAAGCGGCCTTATAGGAACTTGCGAGGACTTACCCACAGTGGGTAATTCAACCACGCCAGGATTCAACATGGGAGCAGTCACCATGAAGATAACAAGCAATACCAACATCACATCGATGTACGGTACAACATTCATCTGATTCATTAGTTTGCGCTGTCTTTTCGCCATCACATCACCCAATAGTTGTAAGGACTGAGCGTTCGTTAATTCACCGTTACTGAACGCTGTAACAGATTGGATATTTCGTCCATCCCACTTTCATATCGAGACGTTAAACGCTCAATATCTCTGACATATTGGTTATAAGCTAGAACAGCTGGTATTGCGGCAAAAAGGCCCATAGCGGTAGCCACAAGCGCCTCGGCTATACCTGGGGCTACTTGTGCAAGCGTTGCCTGCCCTACATTTGCAAGCCCTCGGAACGCATTCATAATCCCCCAGACTGTTCCAAAAAGACCAACGTACGGGCTCACCGATCCAACCGTTGCTAAAAATGATAGGTGCATTTCCAATCGGTCCAATTCTCGCTGATACTGCGCATTCATAGCCCTTCTGGTACCGTCCATAAGTGTCGGTAGTGACATTCCCGATTGCTGTTGTAATTTTGTAAATTCCCGCAAAGCCGACTCAAAAATTCTATCAAGGGCACCACGTGACGTGCTCGCCCGCACATGCTGATAAAGACTCCCTGGGTCATCTACAGACGCAAAATGGCGCTCAAAGGCTTTGGCACTGCGAAAGGCATCTTTGAAGACCTCACGCTTTAAAAAAATATACCACCAAGAAACCAGCGACATCCCTAGAAGCGCGATCATGACCAACTGAACCAGAATGCTCGCGTTGGCGATTAGCGAAAAAAAAGACATGTTCTCCGATACGGTCACAGGCATGAAAGACCTTTCGTTTGAAAAAGAGAATTAAACATAATGTTGTAATGTTTCCATAAGTGGCGCTGGAAATCTAACGGGTGAGAAATTATTTACACTAATGGACGCCAAATTAACATTTGCGTCCGCTAGCATCAATCCATTTCTACGAACAGACTGCTTCAATGTAATTTGAGCTCGTCGAACCTCAACCTCATCTACAGAAACATCAACCTCGTCATCTAAACGAGCGGGCTGGTGATAGCTCAATGCCACCTTTCGAACGACCAAAGCCACATCATAATCCTGAATTAATCGGGAAGATTCGTAACCAAGATGCCGTAGCCAATCAGCCCGAGCGCGCTCGAAAAAATCAAGATATCGCGAATGGTAAACTATGCCACCCGCATCTGTATCTTGATAATAAATACGAGTCGTTAACGAGAAAATAATCTCTAAAGCTCCTTAAACAATTCTTGCTCACCAACCACATTCGCTTCCAAACCAAAATGGCTAAAAGCCCGAGGTGTCGCCAACCGGCCCCTTGGGGTTCTTTGAATATAACCTTCTTGGATCATAAACGGCTCGATAACATCCTCAATGGTGTCACGGGACTCCCCGATCGCTGCAGCAAGATTATCGACGCCAACGGGGCCTCCCGCAAAGCGATAAATTATCGCCTCTAGAAGTTTACGATCCATGACATCAAGACCTCGCCCATCAACATCTAGGATTCTTAGAGCCTCATCGGCGACAGTTTGATCAATTTTCCCCTGAAATTTAACATCCGCAAAATCTCGAACACGCCGCAATAAACGGTTTGCAATGCGTGGTGTTCCACGCGATCTTGACGCTATTTCTCGCGCACCATTTCCATCAATACTTGTCTTTAATAACGCTGCTGACCTTTTTATGATCTTAGTGAGTTCGTCAGTTGTGTAAAACTCTAATCTAGACACAATTCCAAAGCGGTCACGTAATGGGTTAGTCAACATGCCAGCTCGAGTAGTCGCTCCGATCAATGTAAAAGGCGGGAGGTCAAGCTTCACTGACCTCGCAGCCGGCCCCTCACCAATCATGATATCCAACTGATAATCTTCTAATGCAGGATAAAGTATCTCTTCAACTGCGGGTGACAACCGATGTATCTCATCAATAAATAAAACGTCGTTGGATTCTAAATTTGTTAGTAGCGCTGCCAGATCTCCAGCTTTTTCAATCACTGGACCAGAGGTATGCCTGATATTGACTCCCATTTCGCGACCAATAATGTGCGCTAATGTCGTTTTACCCAGGCCCGGAGGGCCAAATAATAAAACGTGGTCCAGAGGTTCGTTGCGACCTATCGCCGCCTGAATGAATACACTTAGTTGACTCCGAATTTTTTCTTGGCCAACATACTCGTCGAAACGGCTCGGGCGCAGCGCTCTCTCTGCACGATCCTCTGGCAGGGTAGTCGAGGATACGGGGGATATCAGTCGGTCCGTCTCAATCATAAAACAGTTATCTCTCGGAAAATCAGTGATATACGGGTCAATAAGCTGAGTACGCTTTGATTATATCTGATGACACTTAAGATCAGTCAGATCAGCTATTTTATTTTTAATATTCGAGTCAAGTCAGAATATTAACTCGATGATATGAGTTGCAGCGTTTGACGAATTATCTCTGGTAGAGTTAAACCCTCTTTAACTTTCAATACGGAGGCTCGAGCATCACGCTCACTGTACCCCAGCGACACCAAAGCGCTGATGGCATCATCAACGAGGCTGGGTAAGGAAGCACTAGTCACTGAGCCATCAGGTTTGCACAACTTGTCGCGCAACTCTAAGATCAAACGTTCAGCTGTCTTTCTGCCAATTCCAGGGACCTTCGTTAAGCGAGCAGCATCTTCAGATGCCACCAGCGACCGAAGTTCATCCAAAGTTAAGGCTGAGAGAATAGCTAATGCAATCTTCGCACCAACACCGTTGACTTTGAGCAGCTGCCTAAAAGCTATTTTTTCCCCTGGCTTCCCAAACCCATAAAGCAAATGAGCATCCTCTCGGACAAGAAGATGCGTATACAGAGTAATTTTTTGACCGACCTCAGGCAAATCATAAATGGTACTCATTGGCGCTTCTATTTCATAAGCGATACCGCTGACCTCAACCACCAATGTAGGGGGTGATTTTTCTATTAAAAGTCCACAAATTCGACTGATCATAATAGTATTGCTCGGTGGCTGACTAACTTGATTTTAATTGTTGGATTCTACTAGTAACGCGCTCTGAATGCGCGTAACAAATGGCACAAGCCAGCGCGTCAGCTGCATCTGTTGCGGGCGCGCTTGGAAGATTCAATAACCGTTTCACCATCTCCTGAACCTGGAATTTATCCGCATGTCCATTACCAACAACAGATTGCTTAACCTGCAAAGCAGTAAACTCCGCCACCGACAAATCTTTCAGCACTGCGGCAGAAATAGCTGCTCCTCGAGCTTGACCCAATAATAAAGTGGACTGAGGATTCACGTTTACAAAGACCTTTTCAACGACAGCAATAATCGGATCATGACTTTCAATAATCTCGATGATACCGCTTAAAATCTCCTTCAATCGACCAGGTAATCCATCACCTGAAGTTTTGACGCAACCACTAGTCACATAGGTCAATGATTGATTACTTACTTCAATTACACCGAAACCAGTAACCCTCAGCCCAGGGTCAATACCTAGAATTCTCAAGAGCTTAGAAGGACCCGATTGAACAAACAATTACACGTCATAATTTGCCGTCGTATAAACATCTTGGACATCATCAAGAGCCTCTAACGCGTCCAATAACTTTTGCATTTTTTCAGACTCTTCGCCCTCGAGAGTATTTAGCGTGGTTGGTTTATAGGTAACCTCCGCAAGTTCTGGCTTTAACCCGGATTCTGCAAAGACACTCTTGAGCGCCTCAAAACTATTAGGGTTCGCGATGACCTCAACACTGCCATCCACGTCGGAGATGATGTCCTCAGCACCTTCAGACAAACCAACCTCCATGATCAATTCCTCGTCAGCCCCTGGCGCGAAAACAAACTGCGCACAATACGTGAACAAAAATACGACAGAACCATCTGTACCTAAGTTGCCCCCATGCTTAGTAAAGGCGTGCCGCACATCAGCAACCGTTCTTTTGGTGTTGTCGGTGAGACAGTCGACCATGACAGCAACGCCACCAATCCCATACCCCTCATACCGCGCCTCCTCATAATTGACTCCTTCAAGCCCTCCTGAGCCCTTTTTAACCGCCCGATCAATAGTGTCTTTGGTCATGTTCGCATCAAGTGCTTTATCTACAGCCAGCCGTAATCGGGGATTCGCAGCAGGATCAGGGCCCGCCAGACGAGCTGCAACCGTAATTTCCTTAATCAGACGAGTGAATACTTTTCCTCGCTTCGCATCCACTGCAGCCTTCCGGTGTTTGATATTTGCCCATTTACTATGTCCGGCCATAACAACCTACCAATCCCAAATATTTTATTTACGGAAATTAATTCTTCTTCATCCAATTTAAACGTTGAACCGAAAATGCATGACATCCCCATCGGCCACTAAGTAATCCTTACCCTCCAATCTAACTTTACCAGCATCCTTAGCTGCGCTCTCGCCACCATATTGAACAAAGTCGCCGTAACCCACAACCTCCGCTCTAATAAAGCCTTTTTCAAAATCCGTATGAATGACACCGGCTGCTTGCGGCGCCGTACTTCCTCGGCGAACCGTCCACGCACGAACCTCTTTCTTACCCGCAGTAAAGTATGTTTGCAACCCGAGTAACTCATAAGCTGCTCTAATAACCCGATTCAAACCAGGCTCATCCATACCAATATCAACCAAGAACATTGTTTTCTCTTCGTCGTCAAGGTCAATCAATTGCGCCTCCAACTGAGCGGATATCGCCACCGCGTTAGCGCCCTCCTTCTCAGACAACGCTATTACTGCATCTAATAGGGTGTTGTATGCGAACCCCTTCTCACTCACATTGGCGACATACATAACCGGCTTCATCGTCAGCAGAAAGAATGGGGACAGCACGTCACGCTCTTCCTTAGAAAGATCTACAGCACGCGCTGGAATCCCTTGATTGAGTGCCGCGTCAACTTTTTCCAGCACATCAACAATCTGCGTCGCTTCCTTATCATTACCGCCTCGAGCCTGTTTGGCGTAGCGTAATAGCTGTTTTTCAATAGATGCCAAATCTGCAAGCGCAAGCTCAGTGTTAATGACTTCAATATCAGAGAGTGGATCGACCTTGCCGCCCACATGAACAACGTTGTCATCCGTAAAGCATCGCACGACGTGCGCGATCGCATCGGTCTCGCGAATATTTGCAAGAAATTGATTGCCCAGCCCCTCGCCCTGAGACGCCCCCTTAACAAGACCCGCAATATCAACAAACTCGACAAGTGCTGGCACCGTCTTTTCAGGCAAAACCAGTGCCGATAATTTATCTAGTCTTGGGTCCGGAACCTCGACGACCCCGACATTAGGCTCGATTGTACAAAATGGATAATTTTCAGCCGAAATCGCTGCTTTAGTCAGCGCATTGAATAAGGTCGATTTGCCCACATTTGGAAGCCCTACAATTCCACACTTCATATTCTTATTCCCTTAATGAACACTTGTTTGGTTACAACTTCGCGTTAGATGAATGCAAAACCAACATAGCCTGGCTCATCAATCCCGCCATAATCTCTTGCTTCATTTTCAGCGATCGCTGTATCGCGTCATCAATTGAAATTGCCTCTCCTTGCTTAGGGGCGTGCAACACATAATCAGACACCATTCGTTTATCCCCAGGATGTCCGACGCCGATTCTTAACCTCCAAAAATCGAGACCGATTTGACGACCAATATCCCTAACCCCATTATGCCCGCCATGTCCACCAGATTGCTTGAGTTTGACGACTCCAGGCTCTAAATCAAGGTCATCATGAACCACCAAAATATCACTAGCTGTAATACCATAAAAACTACACATCGATTGTACCGCACGGCCACTCTCATTCATGAAAGTCTGAGGTTTTAACACCCAAGCATCGCCTCCATTCATCCTGACTCGAGATACATCTCCAAAAAATTTTGACTGTGCTTCAAATACGATCGCTAACTGAGCCGCCAATTCATTACACCACCAAAAGCCGACGTTGTGTCGAGTCGCTTCGTACTTGCCACCTGGATTACCTAACCCTACGAGCAGTTTCATACTCAAATTTCACCCGTCATCTCAGTTATAAAAAAAGCCGAGCATCCAACGGCGCTCGGCTATTTAAGTACGGCCGATAAGGCTTAAGTCTCGCTCGACGAACCTTTATCTATAGCTGGGGAATCCGATGAATCAGCCCCCCCCTCATCAGAAGAAGCCGCATCTGAATCTTCGTCAGCAGACGCCCCGCGAGCTTTTTGTATCGCAACCAATCCAAGATCCTCTCCGCCCCGTCCAAGGTGGGCTGATTCGACACCCGAAGGAAGACTTAACTGGGACAAATGAATCGACTCCCCAACCTCAAGTGCACCACAGTCAACCTCAATAAACTCTGGCAAATCGCCTGGCAAGCAAATCACTTCGACCTCAGACTCTATGTGATTGACAACGCCTCCACCCAACTTAACGCTCGGCGCGTTCTCTTCATTGATGAAGTGAAGCGGCACACGCATCGTAATTTTATCTTTAGCTGAGACACGTTGAAAATCAACATGCAACACTTCCATCCTCCAGGGATGCATTTGATAATCGCGAAGCAATACTCTTTGTGATTTACCGCCTAAAGACATATCTAAAATGGAAGCATGAAATGCTTCTTTCTTCAATTGCATCAGGGTTTCTTTGTGGTCGAGTTCGATCATATCGGCTCCCTCTTGAGCACCATAAACAACACCTGGAACTTTACCCGCTCTGCGGAGACGGCGGCTCGCACCCGTTCCCTGCGCAGACCGAACTTCAGCATTTATTTTCATGTTCATATCTGACATATTACTTCTCCAATCTAAATGGGAATCTCATCGCGACCAATTCGACTCCCGTACAAAAATGCTAGTTTAACCCAGCACAAAATATCGTTCTTCAATCAATGAATAACGATGAAACAGAATCCTCATTACTAATACGACTTATCGTTTCAGCGAAAAGATTGGCTATCGATAATTGCCGAATCTTGTCACACCCTCGAGATTCCTCTGTAAGCGGTATGGTATCGGTAACAACCAACTCATCTATCTCGGAACTGGTGATTCTCTCAATCGCCTTTCCCGACAATACTGGGTGCGTGCAGTAGGCTAAGACCTTCCTGGCCCCATTTCGCTTGAGTGCGGCCGCAGCTTGGCATAGTGTATTCGCCGTATCGACCATATCATCCATCAAAACACACGTTCTCCCGTTAACCTCACCAATAATATTCATTACTGTGGAAACATTTGGTTTAGGCCGACGCTTATCTATAATCGCCAAGTCTGACTCGAGCCTTTTTGCTAGAGCCCTTGCGCGCACAACGCCTCCAACATCAGGAGATACGACAATTAAATCTTCATAACCACACTTCCATATATCGCCCAGAAGCACTGGTGCGGCATAAACGTTATCGACTGGTATATCAAAAAACCCTTGAATTTGATCCGCATGCAGGTCCATCGTCAACAGCCGGTCTACTCCAGCGGCCTGGAGGCAATTAGCCACTACTTTAGCGCTAATTGCCACTCGGGCGGATCTAGGCCTACGATCTTGTCTGGCATATCCTAAATAAGGTATGGCTGCTGTAATACGTCCTGCGGACGATCGCTTGAGCGCGTCAACCATCAGCAATATTTCCATGAGACTTTCATTAGTCGGAGTGCAAGCTGACTGAAGCACGAAGACATCTCGGCCACGAACATTTTCCAGCAACTCAACCATCACCTCACCGTCACTAAACCTCCCGACGGTGGCGCGACCCAAGCCGATATTTAAGTGCTTAGCAACCTGTGCAGCTAAGGTGGGATTTGCATTCCCCGTGAACACCATCAAACTTTCGTAGGCCATACTGTCGCTGCACTCCCTGAAAAAGTACTAATTTACTACGCTCCACAATAACCAGCGGTGCGAAGCAATGATTGTTGAGCTGAAGCTCAAAGATTTTAAGAAACTATCAACCTTGTTCGAAATATGGCTGGGGAGGAAGGATTCGAACCTTCGCATGCCGGAATCAAAATCCGGTGCCTTAACCAACTTGGCTACTCCCCAAAAACTTATTCGCCTAATCACCCATCAAATAATGGATGATAATCCAATCCTCGCGCCACAAAACCAAACCAATTCGATGGCACCTTTGCAACCAAAGCCTTAGCTCGCCCTGGATCCGCAAACGGACAGAATACGCTCGACCCCGACCCACTCATAGCGGAGGGCCCGTATTGCCCCAACCACTCTAGCGCCAAACGAACCTCAGGATACAAACGGCATACCGTATCTTGCAGATCATTTCGACCCTCGCATGAGGAAAAGTCCGCTATTTTGATGGGTTTGGAATTTCGTGTCAATTCCGAATCACCAAACACTGATGGAGTGGAAACAGAACAATTTGGATGAATAACCAAGTAACACGTCTTCGCAAGATTCAGAGGAGAGAGTCGTTCACCAATTCCCTCGGCAAAGGCATTACGACCAAAGACAAAAAATGGTACGTCAGCACCAAGCAAAACAGCCATTTCCTGTAGCTCCTGCCTTTTGAGATCAAGCGCCCATAACTTATTCATTATTAGAAGAACCGTTGCGGCATCTGAACTACCTCCCCCTAGGCCGCCTCCAGATGGGATGCGCTTCATAATATCCAGCTCAACCCCCTGACTGACAGAATAACGCTCCGCCAAAAGTCGTGCCGCCCGGACCGCCAAATCGTCAGCGTCAGACCAAGAGTGTTGAGACACGCGTCTGACCTCGTTTTTCGATATCAATCTAAATCCAATTGAATCCGCAAAATCGATCAACCGAAATACGGTTTGAAGCGAGTGGTAACCATCATCTCGTCTACCAATAATCCGTAAAAACAGATTAAGCTTTGCCGGAGCCGGGAAATAATTAAAACCTTCTCGCATCGTCACAAATCAAGCCTTTCCCATTTATCTAAGATAAAGCGAATTTTGATATCTTCAAATTCAAGCATCATGACTCGAGGAAGCATAGAACCCGCAGTGTATTGCTCAAAAGTAATTTTCCACCCACCTTGCTCAAGATAAGTAAGTCGTTGCTGGTCATCTCTTGGAGCTAAATGGTCCACAGCCACCACAGGGCTTACCTGACCCCGAGCCCAATACTTCAAACCATTTAGAGGCAAACTCCAACCGAGCACCTGCTTGGTTAACTCTTCTACCGAAGCGGCCTCATAGATCTTATCTTTGGTCTCCAGGACAGCTCCTGCCCGAGGAGAGACCAATATCACAGCAATAATTGACCCCGTAGGAGCGTAAACGTCAACGGCATCGATATCAATGCGGTGACTCCACTTGATTCGAGCCGACGAACCTTCATCCCCCATCTTCGCTGCAATGCGACCAGAAACCTGAAATTCCTCATTAACGAACTGAGCCGTCGGCAGCCTTTTCTCTTGGAATAAGGAACACCCTGACACCAGAGCAATCAGACCAACACAAGATACCCAGGCCTTAATCGGCCCCATGCCGCTTTATGGTCTCGAGCAAAACATCGTTGTCGGGAAATTGGTCAAAAGCTCCCGTCCAAACGGATTTAGCCTCAATCTCATAGCCTACAGCCCAAAGTGCCTCACCCAGGTGGGCCGCTATTTCCGGATGACGCTCCAAGCCATAGGCTCTTTGCAACAACACAATACTCTTATCGTAATTCTTCAGCTTAAACTCGATCCAACCCATGCTATCAATAAACACCGGGTTATCCGGAGACAATTCAAGCGCACGAACAAGCAGCGTTTTCGCCTCATCGAAGCGATCGGTTTTATCCACAAGGGTATATCCCAGCGCGTTGTATGCCTGCGCGTTATCAGGCTGCAGCTCGATCAAACGTCTCAGCCTCATTTCTAAGATATCGAGACGACCTATCTGTTCTGCCGCCATCGCCGAACTATATAAGAGGCTGGGTTCATCAAGCCTAGCCTTCAACCCTTCGTCAAGCACGCGAAAATACTCTTCAAGCTTTCCCGACTCCCGATACATCATGCCTTGCAGCTCAACAAATGCAACAAAATATTCAGGTGTCTCGCTGGCTCTTTGGTCGAGGTAATCTATAGTCAAGTCAAGTCCGTCTGAAGTTAACTTGAGTTTCGCCAAATGCGATTGTGCCTCAATGAAGCGGTCGCCTTTAGGTACACTAGAAAACCAATTCGCAGCCGTTTCAAGAGAATCTAGTTTTTCATCGATGAGGCCTAAATGAAAATAAGCCGAAGCTCGATCTTCGTACCCCAACGAAAGTGCCCGATGAATCCGATCTTTGGACTCCTCATACCTCTGGACCTCGAACATCACCAAAGCAAGAGTAAACCGCACATTAGCATTACTCGCGTCATCTCTAGCCATGTGCTGCAAATGAGGGATCGCATCCTCATAACGCTCCTCCCGAATCAAATCTCCTACAACACTGGAGCGCACAGCACCAGCGTCTGGGTACGACTCCAGAAACTCGGAAAGAAACTTAATGGATTGGGCGTTATCAATTATTCTTAAAGCGGAAGCCTGCAACAAAGCAGCATCTTCCGAGCGAGGCTCAAAAGTCAATGCCTCACCAGCATGACTACTTGCCGCTTGAGCATAACCGGCCCTCAATGCCGATTGACCTAGCAATAACGATTTAAGCAAAGAGTTCGGCGTGTTTAACGTGACCTCTGATAAAAACAGATACTGTCTCTTATACACATCTCCGAGCCCACGAGACAGGCAGAAATCTCG
>CAJXOL010000074.1 GCA_913057675.1 uncultured Pseudomonadota bacterium
GCATACGAGATGTCTGCCTGTCTCGTGGGCTCGGAGATGTGTATAAGAGACAGTAATTAAATTAAACAAAGTTGAGTTCAAACGTTTGTCGCATTTCACAAGCATGAAACATCAACTTCAAATTACTAATACAAGGGGGAATGTATGAGCACCACCGGATTAGAAATTTTCAAAACCCGTCACCTACTGAAACCGCTCGCATGGTCAACAGTTGCCGTGTTGACCCTATCGATGTTTGGCTGCGGGAACGATACGGAGCAAAGTACGTCTGGCCCCATTTCAACCGAAGGAAAGAATGCTGCACAAATTGCAGTTGAAGCTGCAAAACCGCTCTGCCAGGATGGCAAGACAATTACGATCGTCTGGGAAGCCGGACTTCAGTCTCTCGATCCTAAAAACTTCTCTGGCCCAAAGTGGGAGGAAGAAACAGGCTGCAAAATCGAAGTGGTTGAAGTGCCCACTTCAGAAATGTTCACCAAAATCATGCAAGAGCATCGTGCCAACACGGGCGCTTACGATGCACTAAACGTCATTCCAGCATGGATGCCTGACTTGGCACAAGCGGGCGCATTGGAGCAATTAGACTCCTATGTGGACAAATTTGGATATCGAGGGGAATTGCAAACTATCGCATCGACCTATCGAGATAATCAGATGACCGTTGATGGGAAGATTTTCGGGTTCCCTGACGATGGCGATGTATTCCTCATGTACTACCGTAAAGATATTTTTGCTCGTGATGACTTAAAGTCAGCCTACAAAAATAAATTTGGAGAAGACTTGGTTGTTCCAACCACATGGGGGCAATTCATCCAAACAGGTCAATTTCTAACCGATGCACTTAAGAGTGAAGGCATTTATGGCGCATCGATGTTTAGAGAGCCTGGATACGGAAATTTCATGTTCCAAGAACGATTCCGAAACGAAGGTGGTACATTCTTTGACTCAAATATGAAAGCAACAGTCAACTCCGCGTCTGGAGTTAAAGTCTTCAAAGATTGGGTTACAGAAAACAAATTCATGCCTAAGGGTGTAGAGAAATTCGGCTTCGTCGAAAACTTAGCAGTTTTCGTTAAAGGCGAATCAGCCATGACTATTTCTTGGCCACCTTATGGACGGTTTGCAGCCGGTTATCTAGAAAATGAAGAGGCTCTGAGCTGGGTTCCAAAAACCACAATCGCTGACAAAGTTGGCTATGCACTGCCACCAGGAGGACATCCACAGCTAGCAGCTGGGTTTGCGTTATCAGTCGCTTCAACATCTAAAAATAAGGAATTAGCCTACCTATTTATTCAGTGGCTAAATAGCGAAGAAATCAGTAACGAACGCGTGCAACTCCCTTACGCATTAAGGGACCCCTTCAGAGACTCTCACTTCACAAATGAGGGTTATCAAGCGCTATGGCCTGATGCAAAAGAGTACCTTGCCGCACTCAGCGCCGCTGCCGAATCTGGTCTGTTGGACTTATCTTTGATACAAACAGATAAATATGAAGAAGCACTTAGACAGGGTATCAGTCGCCTATGGGCTGGTGAAAATCCTCAAACCATTCTCGATGACGTAGCCGTAGAATGGGATAAGATAACCGCCCAGGTCGGCGTGGAGAAACAAAAAACTGTTTACGAAAGTTGGGCTGCCAAATCAGGCGCTTATCCTAACTAAGACGGTGATCTAATATGGTTCACATTAGGGGGCTCACACTTAGTGAGCCCCCTAATTTCCTTTGAACCAGAAAAAATTTTGATTAGCTTTTTTTAACTCGGCGTAATGCCAGCAGATGACGTGACTATGTTAAAAAAATTGTCATTGCCTAAAATTAGAAAACTCGGCTTTAAATATCAACTGATTGCCCCATCGATCATCATCCTGCTGATCATTGGCCTCTTTCCCCTTGTTTATACCCTTGTTGTTAGCTTCCAAGGGATAACCATGATGGATAATGACACGAGCTTCCATGGCATTAAAAACTACGTCGCGATTGCCGACGACACAAGATTTTGGGGTGCCTTATTCCATACCGTGATGTTTACCGTCATCGCACTCCCTATTGAACTTTTCCTCGGCCTCTTTATGGCGCAGTTATTCATCGAAAAATTGCCGGGTCGACAAATATTCATAGCCTTATTAGTACTCCCGGTTGTAGTCGCACCAATCGTCTCTGGCGCCACTTGGTCGTTGCTCCTCGACAATCGATTCGGACCCATCAATCAAATTATCAACTGGTTCATGGGAGAAGAACTGACACTGTTATGGACTATCAATCCGACATTAGTGTATCCCGCAATTTTCTTAGCGGAGGTATGGCAATGGACACCCTTTATGTTCTTACTACTGCTCGCAGCACTCTCGGCGGTAGACAAGGCCCAACTTGAAGCTGCTGCGATTGACGGAGCAAGTTACTGGATGATATTCACTAAAATCACACTACCCAGTATTTGGCCTGTAATGGCGGTGGCAATTCTAATTAGAGGATTGGACCTTTTCCGACTCTTTGACATCGTCTGGGCTCTAACCAAGGGAGGGCCAGGCACCATGACTGAAACCATATCCACCTTCACTTACGTAAAAGGCTTCCAACAATTTGAGACGAGCTATACCGGAGCAGTAGCCTTACTCATCATTATCATCCTCTCTTTCGTAGTCATAGGTGCTTTGAGAAAGGTTGAATTATCCAGATGAATGCAAAATTTAAAAAAAACTTTAAAACCGGATTAAGACTGGCTGGAGCGGTTGCATTAACGATCTTATTCTTATTCCCAATTTACTGGTTGTTCATGATTTCTTTTAAGACTGCTGACGAAATTTACGCTTATCCTCCAGTGTGGTGGCCAGAGAGCTTACAGTTCAGCAATTATGCCGTTTTATTTAAAGATGGTGATGCGGCCACCGTTGGAAATAGCTTGATTGTTGCCGGCACGAGCACCGTCTTCGCTATGCTTCTAGGAACAACTTGTGCTTACAGCATCGTCCGCTTCAAAACAGGTGGCAATCACCTTGCAAACTGGATCATCTCACAACGCATGATCCCTCCCATCGCAATCGTGTTCCCTGTTTTTATTCTCTATGTTTGGTTTGGTTTGGTCGACACTTATTTTGGATTAATACTGCTCTATACAGCGTTCAACCTGCCCTATGTCATTTGGATGATGCGCGGTTACATACTCGACATCCCCATATCACTAGAACACGCCGCCCTTGTCGACGGATACACAAGATGGCAAGTACTTTGGAAAGTTATTTTTCCGATGTGTCGTGCAGGGTTGTTTGCGACAGCTATCTTTACGTTTGTCTTTGCGTGGAACGATTTTATTTTCGCCCTTGTACTCACCAGAACTGAAGTAGCCACGTATACCGTGCAAGTAACACATTATTTTGGTGGCCAATCCAATTTTTGGGGGAAGATCTCAGCAATGTCAGTACTTGGCACTCTTCCCATTTTCTTTATCGTGGCGTTCATGCAGAAGTATCTCGTCAGAGGCATTTCGCTTGGCGCAGTCAAAGGATGAAGTAACTTTTCAACCGATTCAAAAAGAAAGAAGTTAGATGGCTGACTTACGGATAAGTGGTTTACATAAATATTACGGATCAATGCATGCCGTAAAAGGTATTGATCTTGAAATTCCAAGCGGGGAATTTACCGTATTGGTTGGGCAATCTGGTTGTGGCAAAAGTACATTACTGAGAACCATTGCCGGACTTGAGGAAATTGACCAAGGGACGGTTCAGATTAGCGGTCAGACAGTTAATGACTTGGCACCCAAAGATAGAGATATCGCGATGGTTTTCCAAAACTATGCGCTCTACCCTTATATGAAGATTTTCGACAATATTGCCTTTGGTTTACGGGCAAGAAAAGTAGAGAAAACAGAGATTTCTAAAAAGGTCGATCATGTTTCAAAAATGCTATCGATCGATCATTTGCTAGACAGGTACCCTCGACAGCTCTCGGGAGGGCAGCTTCAACGTGTGGCGATTGGTCGAGCCATCGTTAGGGAGGCTCGCATCTATCTCTTCGATGAGCCATTATCAAACCTTGATGCTCAACTTCGCGATGAAATGCGTGGGGAAATAAAGCGGCTTCACAAAGAGCTTGGGAAAACTATGATTTACGTCACCCATGACCAAATTGAAGCCATGACGATGGCGGATAGAATCGTATTGATACGCGATGGAAAAATTGAACAACAAGGATCACCTTCAGATTTATATGATCGGCCCAAAACAAAATATGTTGCGGGATTTCTAGGCTCACCATCAATGAACTTCATCACAGCACGCATCGTTACCCAAGGGTCAGGGTATGCCCTCATATTAGAGAACACTGCTACACAACTAAAAATACCTGAGAATGTTTCACAAAGAATCGGGAAATACGTTGGCAGCAATATATTAATTGGCATTCGCCCAGAGCACTTTAGCCTCAATAACGAACGAAAACCTGAAGGTTCGGGGACAACGATCGAAGTAAACATTGATCTTGTCCAACCAACCGGGGCCCGCACTTATGTTTCATTTAAGATTGGTCAGGTTACAGCCGTGGCCGAGCTTAGCCCTCGAGACATACGACAAAATGAATCCAATCTCACACTCAATGTAGATGTCAATCGTTGCGTACTGATTGACAAGGACACCGAGTTTTCGATTTAGAAGAGTTACGCCCACAAAGTTCTTTCAATTTATTCGAATAAAAAAAAGGAACAATCTTCATGCAAAAATCAATAGCAGCCAAAAATGTCATTTTGTGTGGTACTGAGCAGCCCGATCTCTTAGGTCGTATCCTTAAAACAGGGCCGCTTGAAGTAGAGTTTGACAATGGGCAATTGCGATACATCAAAATTCACGGCATTGAGGTCTTACGAGCAATTGGGTTTCTGGTTCGAGATGAAAACTGGGGAACCTACATCCCAAAAATTAAAAATTTAAACTTCATTGAAAATTCTTTGGGTTTTTCAATTTCGTTCACAGCTACCTGCACACGTCCAGGCCAAGAAATATCCTATGAAGCGGTTATTAAAGGATCCAAATCGGGCAATCTCAGCTTCTCTGGGATTGCAACTCCGAAAAATGATTTTCTGACAGCCAGGACTGGATTTGTTGTGCTTCATCCATTAAAAGGCGTTGCCAACAAACCAGTGGACGTTAAGCACGTAAATGGGGTGATGGAACACGCCAAGTTCCCCAATGAAGTCAATCCTATCCAACCCTTCTTGCGGGTTCGAACACTCACTCACGAAGTGCTCCCTGGTTTAAAGGCGCGCGTGAATTTTGACGGCGACACATTCGAGATGGAGGATCATCGAAACTGGACTGATGCCTCGTTTAAAACCTATGTTCGACCATTAGCGCTGGCGTGGCCCTATACTCTCAAAGCGGGCGAGCGCATCGAACAATCTATTAGTGTCACACTCGAAGGACGCGCCAAAGCAAAGCCTAAATCAAAATCGAACAATGCCATTAAAATAAAGTTCGGGAAAGCAACACCCAGGAAATTAATGCCCATCGGATTCGGCATTCCTGCTGAGGAGATCGAACATGCTTTAAAAAATATTGACCTGATCAAAAATGCATCTCCCAAACGACTTCAATGCCATTTTGACCCTAGAGAAAACCATGGGATTAAGGAATTAATCGGGTACAGAAAATTAGCCGAAGCAACAGGTGCAAAAATCACACTTGAAATTGTCGTTAAAAGCCTCACTGGTTACGCAAAAGAATTGCGACAAACAGCTAAGCTAGTCGATAAAAGCGGTTTAAAACTTGACGATGTAGCGGTTTGTCCTGTTGGAGACCTGAAATCAGTACTACCCGGGGGCAAACGCCCTCCAGCACCACCGCTCGCAAATTTATATCAGGCTGCTCGATTGGCCTTCCCTGGTGCGAAAGTTGGTGGCGGCATGTTTTCTTTTTTCACTGAACTTAACCGTAAACGCCCACCCGCCAAACAAATGGACTTCGCCATGAACGCAACATGTCCGATTGTTCACGCAGCGGATGACCGATCGGTAATGGAAACCTTAGAAGCCCTCCCCTACCAAATATCCACCGCAAAAAAATTCCTTGGGAAAACAGCTCATACAATTGGCCCAACAGCGATTGGCTGCAGAGACAACCCTCACGGAGCAAGCTTCACACCAAATCCGAAGAATGAACGACTTTGTCTTGTTAAGGCAGACCCCAGGACAAGGGGTTTATTCGGCGCAGCGTGGTTGGTCGGTTATATTGGGACGCTTGCGCATACGAACGCACAGTCACTCACGATTGGTTCGGCAACCGGGCCACTTGGTGTAATTCATCGAAGATATGGTGGCATTCAGCCTTATTTCAACAAATTAAATACACAAGCCGTCTATCCAGCGTATCACGTTGCGACGAGTTTTATGAACAGCGTTGGCAGGTCTATTATTGCAATTGAAAATGCTCACTCACAGAGAGTCTACGCCTTTGGCGTCAGTGACAAGGCTGGGAAATGTACGATTTGGCTCGCCAACCTAACACGCGAACAACAAACCGTATCTTTAATGGGCGTTCCAGGAATGCTAGTTGGCATGTCTATTAGTGAAACTAATTTCAAACTAGCTACGCAACATCCCTATCGATTACAAAGTGCATGGAAGTCTATGGAGAAAACAGTAACACTTAAGCCATATGCCGTTTCCATATTAAGCAACACGTAAGATTAAGGGAAATGTATACATCCTGTGTTTCAGAACAAGCGGCGCCAAATAGGCGCCGCTTGAGTTTTCGAAGCTATATCAATAGCTCCGAAAGGAGGACCGAAAACTATATTTAGTACATCCAACCAATACCAATGTTTGTGGAATCGTTTTCGCCATTCCTATCAAAATCCTGAACATCTAACTTTAATACAACGTCCGGGTCCAAGAAGAAGCTCACACCGTAGGTCATTACAGTATCCGCGTTATTAGGGTCAGTAGTAAACCCGGTAGCCACTTTCTCTTGAGTGTTGAAGTCTGCATACCTAGCAAACGGCTGTATATTGTAGTCACCCCACATAAACGCTTTATAACCCGCCTCAACGTACCAACCCGAAAACTCTTCTGGTGCGGCGTCATCGGAGCCCGCTGTTATTCCTGCTGATGCATTAATCGCTTCCGTATCACCCAGCGTTCCCGCTGCGTAGAGTGCACTCAATTTCCAATCATTTGCATCGTACTGCGCATGCAAATCCCAAATAGTTAAGGGGGCATCTACGTTTGCTAGCAGCTCAGGATTGGCCCCTTTTCCTTGACCGTTTTGAGCGGTGTTTCCCGTCCAAACCGATCCACCCCACTTCATACCGGGGACTCCTGTGTAGTTGAATCCAGCGAAATAACCCATATCATTTGCAGTGACTTGCTTACCACTTACACGCATTTTCTTAAAACCCGTAGAAGCCGAACTATTCGTAAATTTACTCGCATCTGGCGTCGTTGTAGTCCCCACAAAATAATTAAAACCATTCATTGTTTTGCCATCCAGCTGGAAACCAATCTCCCTCCAGGTCGATGGAATAATTTTAGTCTCGATATTGTTTCTCTCCATACCATAGAATACCGGCGGCTCATGGTACTCATTAATAAGGCCCAACGGAACAATTTGTAGCCCCGCTTTTAAGTTAAGACCGGGTTTAATAGTATGCTCAATATAAGCCTGCTCCATAGCGACTTCACCGCCGTCTTCTCCCCCTTTAACTTGTGCGTGCTCAAATTCGATCTCTGAGAACATCCGCGTCTTATCACTGAAGGAGTGACCCAAAAACACAATGAAGCGCTGCACATCAAACTCATCTTTTTTATCGCCGTCGAAGTTAGCCCAGTTAAGCTCTCCGTAACCACCTATGTAGGTATCTTTAGTGCCGGAAGTTTTTTGCTCAATAGACTTCACTAGTTGAGCTTGAGAGTCGATGGCTTCTAAGGTCTCCACTTGAGCCGCAGCCTGGTCCTTAAGTAATGCTTTGAGCTCAAGAAGCTCTTTTTCTAACGTGTCAATACGTTGGTTAACATCGTCGTCTGCCCAACTTGGCTGGGCGGTAACCAGGACCACTGCCGCCGCGACGCATAGGTTGGCGACCTTTGGTACTCGAAATATGGTGAACATTTAATAAACTCCTCAATAATGTGCAGTGTTTTATCGTCTTGCTGGAGTTATTATAAACGCAAATGAGAATGATTCGCAATACTAAATGAGAATTATTCTCAATTAGAATTTCGAATGGCCGGGGAGAGGCTTAAGTATCTAATTAATTGATATAAATTTTATATAAATACTGCGGGACATTTTAAAAATGGCCTTAAATGATCCTGAAGAATAACTTAATCGGTCAAGCTCAAGTCATAGAAGACAGTCATACCTTCTCGGCTACCAAAGGTTTTCGAGCGCCAAATGGCCAGGCTTTGAGCGACGACTCACACTGTAACCATGGTCGGTGAACCAAGTCCGAGTATCATCAACCATCTGAGGGTTACCACAGATCATGATGCGACTTCGCTCTGGGTCGAGTGATAAGTCTATCTTTTTTTCGAGCTCACCACTTTCCAAAAGAACAGGTATACGTTTGTCTAATGCGCCCTCGAATTTCTCTCGAGTCACAACCGGAAGGAATCTAAATTTATGGGAAAACTCGCCAAAATATTCATGATCCTTCAAACCCTCAATAATCTCCATGTATGCCAGCTCTTTAGTTTCTCTAACGCTGTACACCAAAATAATATTTTCGTAGTTATCCCATGTTTCGAGCTCGTATAAAACGCTAATAAATGGCGCTAGCCCTGTCCCTGTCGCAAGCATCCACAAGTCTTTGCCTTCTTCGAAACGTGCGGTTGTCAGGAGCCCATAATTCATTTTCTCAACAAGTACTTCATCACCGATCTTCAATTGTGACAACCGACTGGTAAACTCACCATCAGGAACAACAATTGAAAAGTACTCTAAGTGTTCGTCATAACTTGCCGAAACAATTGAGTAAGCGCGCCAAACGATAGTCCCATCATCCTTCTTAATACCAAGCCGTGAAAATTGTCCCGCGACAAATCGATACCCAGCATACCGAGTCAATTTAAAACTGAATAAATTCGACGCCCAAGTCGTAATTTCGATGATTTTTTCCGCAGTATATTTATCTTCTTTTGGCATTAAATAGTTCGAGTTATCGTGATCCGCTGAAGTTCAGCAAGCTTTTTGAATTTACATTCATACCTTTCAATTTTAACTCATTCGAACGACAACAGGGACAATACAAATAAACTGTATCGATATCGGGCCGTGAGTGAAACCTAGGCAATGACGTCTGATTTGGCTCAGCAGGCGAATCTTTCAAAGCATCAAACCCCGATTTGAAGCTCAACTGTAACAACATGGAATCAACACCATCAACGAATAATCGACACCGTTTTAACCAATATTCTGAAATCGACCAGAAGAATATGTATATGACCATACTCGCCACCGATTTTAACAACATCTCGGCTTATTTCTAAAAATTGGGTAACGTCAACAGCCCGCAACGTTGCCAATAGACCACTCTCGATTAAATCCAAAACACGTTGACCCAAATTGTCAGGATCTCGCCCATTCAGAAAACAGATAAGTTGCCCGAAATTCTAACGTTCTGATTCTGCAACCGTTACCATGCGAAGCCCCTATGGCCAGTTAGACTTCACAACCAAGAGAAACATATGCAATCGTTAGATGTAACAATCAAAGCTCAATATTGTCTGCACATGTGCCTGTTAGTTGACACGCACTCCTAAAAACAAGGTAGACAAAAAAACGCCGCTAAAAGCGGCGTTTTTTAAACAGAAACGATCAGGGCATCAAAATCGTTGAACCCGTAGTTTTCCGAGCCTCAAGGTCCCTATGCGCATTTGCCGCGTCGGCTAATGCGTACCTCTGATTAATATCTATTTTTACTTTGCCAGACTTCACCATACTAAAAAGCTCTTTGGCTCCGGCTTCCAGATCTGAACGCATCGCCGTATAAATCATGATGGAAGGTCGAGTAAGGTAAAAAGAACCCTTCGCAAGGATGTTGACATCGACATCCTTCACAGGACCAGAGCCATTACCAAATACAGTTAACAATCCTCTCGGCTGAAGACAGTCCAACGAACCGTAAAATGTGTCCTTCCCAACTGAGTCAAACACCACTGGTACTCCTCGACCTTTCGTTATCTCACGAACACGCTCCGAAAAATTTTCTTTTGAGTAGTTAATCGTGTGATGACATCCATGGGCTTTAGCAATTTTTGCTTTTTCATCAGAACCAACTGTACCTATCACCTTAACACCAAGGGCATTGAGCCATTGACACGCAATCAAACCAACCCCACCAGCGGCCGCATGAAATAATACAGTCTCACCTTTTTGGACTCGGTAGACACGACGTATGAGCATTTGAACCGTTAGGCCCTTGAGCATCATTGCTGCCGCATCCTCGTTCGAGACTCCAGCAGGCACTTTAACCAACTTAGCCGCAGGCATGACCCTCTCCTGCGCATAAGCTCCAGGAGGACCTCCAGCATATGCGACCCGGTCGCCTGGCTTAATATGCGTGACCCCAGCACCAATCGCCTCAACCACGCCTGCACCCTCCAGGCCAACACCACTAGGTAATGGAAGCGGATAAAGGCCAGACCGATGATAAGTATCAATAAAGTTTAAGCCGATCGCCGTGTGTCGAACACGAGCCTCCCCTCGTTTGGGCTTACCAACAATCACATCCTCAACAGATAAAACCTGAGGACCGCCTGTCTTGTGGAACTTAACTATTTTTGTCATAGATACCTCTAATGTAACAATCGCTGAATGAAAATTATGATGTCTTCTTTTTCTTTATACCTCATGCAAAGGAAAGCTCACACATTGGAACAAACAGACTGTAAGCATTTTCTTATGAGACATTCACAACAACTAAAAATGTTAGAAACAAGGAACTCTGCAATTCATGCAATGCATAAAACATCAAATGATCCTTTGGTTTTTAGAACGCAATCATTTTCTCAGAAAAACAATAATGACACTTGCGATCTAAGATAGAGGCATACGATTTCTCCTGGACTCAAATATTTAAAGAGAAAAATTCTCCTGCATCAAACCAATTTGCTCTCGAATATGGCCTAAATGCTCCTCCCAATAACGCTGTGACCCGAACCACGGAAAAGCGACCTGGAACGCAGGATCATTCCTGTCTCTTATACACATCTCCGAGCCCACGAGACAGGCAGAAATCTCG
>CAJXOL010000075.1 GCA_913057675.1 uncultured Pseudomonadota bacterium
GAGATTTCTGCCTGTCTCGTGGGCTCGGAGATGTGTATAAGAGACAGCACTAGATGAGTCATCACCCATTTTGCATGTTCCGACGGGGTGGAAAATCGTGGTTCCTAACTCAGCAGCTGCGTTTAAGATTTCCTCGTCTGTTTGTATGTGTGGGCCTGGTAAAATCTCCTCGGGGCTAAACGGCTTGAGGGCGTTGGCAGACATTATATGTCTCGTAAATTTTACTGAATCAATTGCGACTTTTCGATCCTCTAAGGTGGATAAATAGTTTGGACTAATATTAGGATGGGTATATGGGTTGGCATCAGCAATGTGCACGGTGCCTCGGCTCGTAGGCCTTAAGTTACACACAGAGGGCGTGACCGCTGGATAACGGTGAAGCGGCTCACCAAACTTGTCTAACGAAAGTGGTTGCACATGCCATTCGATGTTGGCTGAAGGTTGGTTGGGATCACTTTTCGCAAAAGCACCTAGTTGTGATGGGGGCATGGTCATCGGTCCAGATCTGAAAAACAGGTACTCTAGCCCCATCATGACTTTACCAAATAGCGTTTTATAACGATCATTGAGAGTGACGGTGTTACTCACTTTATATTGAATCCTGACCTGGAGGTGATCTTGTAAGTTTTCACCAACGCCAGATATGTTTTTAACAACTTTGATGCCGGCTTTCTCGAGATAAGTTGAGTTACCTAAACCTGACAATTCAAGAATCTGCGGACTACCAATCGCCCCCGCCGATAAAATCACTTCACGTTTCGCCTTGACTACCCCATGCATATCTCCGAGTACTCTTACTTGAACACCGCTAGCTTCGGGGGTCTCTTGTTCAGGGTCGTCAAATATTAACTTTTCCACATGTGCGTCACTCAGAATTGTGAGATTTTTTCGATGTTTGACGGGATTAATGAAGCATCGCATTGCATTCCACCTGGTCCCATTTCTTTGGTTTACCTGGAAGTAAGAGTTTCCAAAATTGTCCCCAGTATTGAATTCTGGGATTTTTGGTATTCCTTTTTCCTCAGCAGCATCTCGCCAGGCATCAAGAATTTCCCAACTAACGCGTCGCTCTTGAACTGGTAGTTCGCCTCCAGAGCCGTGAAATTCGTTTGCGCCATGCGCGTAATCTTCCATACCTTTAAAGTAGGGTAATACATCATCCCACCTCCAATTTGGATTTCCAGCTTGGACCCATCGGTCGTAATCGGACCGTTGCCCTCTCATATAAATCATTGCATTTATTGATGTGCAGCCACCTAAAACTTTACCGCGGGCATATCCTATTGAACGATCGTTCAGTCCCTTCTCATTTGTGGTCTTGTACATCCAATCAGTGCGTGGATTGTTAATTGTGAATAAGTAACCGACTGGAATGGGAATCCAAAAATAGTTATCGCGTGATCCAGCCTCAATTAGAAGAACTGATTTGGATGTGTCGGCGCTCAAGCGATTGGCTAAAACACATCCAGCGGACCCTGCGCCAATAATGACGTAATCGTAAGTTCCAAAGGTTTTCATAATTTGAATCTATTCCTTAAATTTTGTTTCTTTTGAAAACAAAGACTAAACTGTATTTTTACTATATGAAAACAGCTTTTGTATGAGTAAAATTATACCTAATTTAAGCACTTAAAATCTAAACCAATCTTTGATTTGTGACACTAGTCTAAGGTTGTGACGTGTGACTCTAGCTGAGTCAGGATGTTGGTAAAAAAGTTAAAATTTTGAACTACGCAATATGACATTTATATCTTTGAACATGTCGTACAACTCTCGGTTGTTCGATCTTTTAGTTTGCTCTAACTTATTTTCAATCATAAATTTTTGAGGACGATGTAACTTAAGTACGCAGATGGAATTTACCAATAATGCAATTTTTGCTGGGGCCATACTATTTTTAATTAGTATTTTGGCTACTGGGATCGCTTCTAGGGCGGGAGCTCCCCTATTGTTGGTCTTTCTTGGAGTCGGCATGTTGGCCGGCCGAGAAGGGATTGGCGGTATCATGTTTGAAAGCTTTGAAGTTGCCTACGCCGTAGGATCCGTTTCGCTCGCAATTATTCTTTTTGACGGGGGTATGCGCGCTCGAGCAGAGAGTTCGAAAGTTGGATTGAAACCAGCATTGTCCCTAGCGACGTTGGGGGTTTTGCTTACAGCTGCTATCGTCGCAGCAGGCTTGCATTGGCTATTCAATCTTTCATGGGCTCAATCGTTCTTGATTGGTGCAATTGTAGGTTCTACCGATGCCGCTGCTGTGTTTTCTATGTTGCATGCAAAAGGATTGCAACTCAAGAAGAGAGTCGGGACCACGCTCGAGATTGAATCAGGTTGTAATGATCCAATGGCGGTATTTTTGACCTTGATGATCGTGGAAGGTATGCGACAAGGTGAGGAAATTTTCGGCGTGACAATCATTTTGGAGTTTATCTACCAATTTGGAGCTGGGGCGATCTTGGGCTGGGTGGGTGGACATATTTTATCGAGAACTATAAGTCGAGTAACGCTAACGGCAGGTCTTTATCCTTTGCTTGCTGCGGCTGGGGGACTCACATTGTTTGGTTTGGTCACAACTATGGGTGCGAGTGGCTTTTTGGCGATTTATGTTGCGGGTCTTATCGTGGGTAATACAGAGGCACATGCGGCGAACAATATTAGAAAAGTACACGATGGACTTGCATGGCTTGCCCAAATATCGTTATTTTTGATGCTGGGTTTGTTGGTGACGCCGACCACCTTGGCTCAGTATTGGGGTGTGGGTGTTGGCGTTGCGCTCCTCTTAGTTTTTGTTGCGAGACCTATTGCCGTGTTAATAAGTTTGGCACCGTTTCGATTCGCAGCTAAAGAGAAATTGTTTATTAGCTGGGTGGGGTTGCGTGGAGCAGTTCCCATTGTACTTGCGACATTCCCTGTTCTAGGTGGACTGCCGGACGCTGAACTTTACTTCAACGTTGCATTTGTTTCGGTGCTTTTTTCGCTGATTCTCCAGGGGTGGACAGTGGTCCCTTTTGGTCAATGGCTTAAATTAAAGTTACCAATTGAGAACGCACCTTACTATGCAGAAAGCATAGAAGTTCCAGGCAGTTCGGACTTAACAATTATCGGCTATAAGATAGCAGAGAATAGTCCTGTTATAAAACGTCGAATTGACAGTCTTCTTGTTCCAGATGGTATTCGATTTGTTGCGGCGTTCCGTGCGGATGATCCGGTCCAAGGTGTGGATGAACACATTATCAAGGCAGGTGATTTGTTATACGTGATTTCGCCACAGAAAAAAGTTTCGCTTGTAAATCAAATGTTGCTCCCAACTGATGAGGTGGCCGAGTTGGAGCAAGCCCATTACTTTGGAGACTTTACTTTAAATGGTGATGCAACCATTGATGATATCGCAGACATGTATGGTGGGGAGGTGCCCAGTTCAGCTAAAAATATGACCCTCTCACAGTTCATGCAGATACGTTTCAGAAATCAATGTGTTGTTGGTGACCGCGTTTTTTTCGGTCCTTTAGAATTAGTTGTCAAAGAAGTGGATAATCTGAGTGAGGTGCAAAAAGTTGGATTAAGAATTAGAGAATGATTTTATCAGTAAGCAATATGATGATGCTTACACACGCTGAACTAAATTATCGAAAATGATAAGAAATTGGGATCGTAAAATATGACTGAAGTATTCATTTGTGCGGGTGTGCGGACTCCAATTGGTCGATATGGTGGTGCACTCTCGTCGGTGCGAACCGACGATCTCGCAGCGATTCCGCTCCGTCATCTTAAAGAGAGCCTTTCTAAGGTTGACTGGGATCGGCTTGACGATGTTGTGTTCGGTTGTGTTAACCAGGCTGGGGAGGATAACCGTAATGTGGCTAGAATGGCGACGCTTTTGTCCGGTTTGCCTAGTCATATTCCAGGCAGCACGATCAATCGGCTATGTGGTTCTGGGCTTGATGCAGTCTCTATTGCTGCCCGATCGATCAGGGCAGGAGAGCAAAATTTAGTTATATCGGGTGGGGTTGAGAGTATGTCTAGAGCTCCTTTTGTGATGCCGAAAGCAGAGAACGCTTTTTCTAGAGCAAATCAAATCTTCGATACCACCATTGGCTGGCGCTTCATCAATCCCATAATGAAAAAATTGTACGGGACCGATAGCATGCCTGAGACTGCTGAGAATGTGGCGAGCCAATTCAATGTGGATCGACAAGACCAAGATATGTTTGCTTTGAGTTCACAAGAAAAGGCTGATAAAGCGCTGATTTCTGGCAGATTTCAACGCGAGATCGTGCCGGTGTCAGTGCCCCAAAAAAAGGGCGAGCCTATCTTAGTTTCTAAAGATGAGCATCCTCGACAAACTACCCTTGAAAAACTTTCCAAACTCTCGCCAATAGTTTATCCAAGAGGAACCGTTACAGCAGGTAATGCATCTGGAGTCAATGATGGAGCTTGCGCATTGGTCTTGGCCAGCGAACTCTCAATGAAAGAAAATAATTTATCTCCGTTGGCTCGTGTTGTTGGTTTTGCTACAGCGGGTGTTGAGCCTAGCGTTATGGGTATTGGTCCGTTACCTGCGACAAAAAAACTTTTTAAGAGAGAGAAAATCTCTATAGATGAAGTTGGGATTATTGAATTAAATGAAGCATTTGCGGCTCAAGCCCTCGCTGTAACTCGCAGTTTAGATATTCAGGATGGAGATCCTAGGGTAAATCCCAATGGCGGAGCAATTGCGCTTGGACATCCGTTGGGGATGAGTGGTGCAAGACTCGCACTTACAGCGGCTACCGAACTGTCTTTAACCAGTGAAACGTATGCACTTGTAACAATGTGTATCGGTGTGGGTCAAGGCATCTCTATGCTATTAAAGCGCGTTTAATCCGCATTGTTTTTCTGATGTAGCCAGCTATGAATTAGTATATTCTTTGATGGTGCTAGATATAGGTAAGCAATATTTTTTGGTGCTGGAAGTATCGGAAACTGTAAAGTGTGAAGGACATCATCTCTAAACACATGAATTGGAATCACTGTGTTTTTTTTCTCCAAATCGATAATTCTTTGGATATTGTTTGACAAGGGTTTCTGTCGGTTAATTGCCATAACGACATCGCCCGGAGCGATTCCGGCGCATTGCGCTGCTCTGTTGTCAAATACTTGTTTTATGCGCAAACCGTCCGCAGTATTGCTATGGGTAAATCCTAAATCATGCTTTATCGCTTGTTGGTTTTTATCAAGTAAACTGTTCCCTGCATCCCCACTGTCAAATAGTCCACTCGATGCGGTGAATGTTAAATGGACTCCGACGCTTTTAAGTAATAGTTTAATCGGTAGCTCTCTAGTTGATCGAATTATGTGATCAAAAAAATCACGCAGATCTAGTCCTGAAACAAATTCAGTTAGCGTTTCGATTCCATTTTCGGGAACACCTGTATTTTTCTTACCATAAGTATTCCATAGCGCTCTCATCACAGTATCTAATGATGTCTGCCCATCAGTTTTTTTACGCAAATGCAGATCCAGACATAGTGCGGCTAGACTCCCTTTGCTGTAGTAACTGACGATCGAGTTAATCGCATTTTCATCTTGTTTGTAGAACTTGGTCCAGGCGTAGAAACTTGATTCGCCTAGGGTCTGCTTCAGTCTGCCATTAGTTTTTTCAACCGTGGTTATTGTCTTGGCGAGTAAACTAAGGTAACGCCTCTCACTTATCAGTCCTGCTCGGCAAAGCATGAGGTCATCATAATAAGAAGTGATACCTTCAAACGCCCATAAGAGTTCAGTGTGGTTTTCTTTAGTGAGGTCGTAAGGTAGAAATGCTGCCGGTTTGAGTCGTTTGACATTCCATAAGTGAAAGTACTCATGCGAGCATAAACCCAGGAATTTCAAATATCCGTCATCAATGACTGAACTCGAGTCCGCTGGCAAGTCTGTTTTTGAGCATATTAAAGCTGTTGAGTGTGAGTGCTCGAGCCCTCCGTAGTCATCGCTGACTGCATTCACTAGAAATGTATATCGATCTACGGGTATCTCACCCCAAAAATCAACTTGTGTCTCCACAATTAACTTCAGGTCCCGGCATATGCGTCGAATATTTGCTCGGGGATTCCCTGTGATTACGACGTTATGGCGAACATTTCTTACAGAGAAAGACGACTTAATACATTCTCCAATTTCGAAAGGGTGATCTATTAAAACGTCATATGATTCATTCACATATTGTCCAAATCCATCTCTATCGATTTTGTTAGGCATCATGGCGGTTGATACGAGCCATTTTTCTTTGCTACTCAACCAACTTGGTTTAATGATTCTGACTTCGTGCGGCTCTTGCTCTAAGCCATGAATTCGAAGAAACAAGCTCGTGCCATTAATGAAACCTCTAAATTGATCAAGGTATGCTGTCCGAACCGAACGATCTCGCGCGTAGATCTGATAAAAAATAGTGATAGGCCCGCCAGTAGTCCGTATCGACCAGGAGTCTTTATCAATTTTTTTTATAGGGATCTCTAACTCGGCACAAAAAACTTTTATCCGAATAATATTTTTAGCAAAATCTCTGATGAGATAAGAACCTGGGATCCATGCTGGTAGCGATATAATTTGCTCTTCGGGACTCGGCGTATTGATTTGGCATGTGACGTTGAAGACGTGGGCGTGAGCCTCTTCCATAGATACGTTGTAGTGGACAAGATGCATACTTAAAGGCTCCTAAGGAAATCCGACAGGTTATCTATGACAGCCTGACTTTGTTCTTGTTGCACCCAATGCCCAGCATCATCGATGAGGACAATCTCTTTCATTGATGTGCACACCAGATGCTGCATATGTTCTATAGCCCCGGGCGTTTGTTGGATGCCCCAATCATTTTTTCCCGAAAGAAATAAGGATGGGACTCGAATGTGTTGTCCTGAGAAAAGGGATAACGCAGACTGATTGATCCCCTCGATCGTGCATCGATACCACTGAAGCCCGCCTTGAAATGTAGTTCTTGTGTATTCCGAAACATAGACAGCAAGCTCTTCATCAGGCAGCCATTGACAGGAGCGAATTTCATTTTCATTTGGCATATGAGGGGCTACTGTCTGAGGCATCGTTTGGTCTCTGTGCATGATGTAGTAAGTCGGCATTTGTGCGATGACTTGTGCATCCCATGAGGATAGCTTGAATGGTCTATTTTTAACCCAAGCGGCACTTTTGTGATGATAATAAGCTCTTAGAAATTGATGTAATCCCTGGGAAGCATTCATCAAGTCATTATTTGCTTGTGGTGTGGAAAAATAGACTTGATAGTGTTTTCTTGGTTCCTTAAGTGCGCGTAATCTTGCTTCTAAATCATGAATGGTTGGGCGTGTTAGCGCCGATTCATCTTCCTCAACCATGGAAGCCACGCCAGTGAACGGGGCGCTCATCATCACGCAGCTCTTGAATATATCGGGGCGGATTAGCGCGCAGATTCCGGCGACATAAGAACCCGCATCATGGCCGATGATCGCTTTAACTTCAGTGTATCCAAGAGCCTTTACTAATCCAACGATATCTCGAGCTAAGTTAACTAGGTTAAAGGGCTCTAACGAATTCTCGTATTGGTTGCTCCATCCGACGGTTCTGCCAAAACCTCGTTGGTCTGGTGCAATGACCGCGTAGCCCAGTGAAGCGATTTCGGGAAGAATATGCCGCCAGCTGTAGGCTAACTCTGGGAAGCCGTGAGCGAGTATGATTAGTGGTCTGCCCTTTTTGTCCGGTCGAGCTTCCAATATGTGCATCTCGAGGCCATTATTATTTTGAATCTTACGGGACACAATGCCTTCAGGTAGCGGTACGTCGCCATAGTGTGTTGAATAAGTGAGTGTCATAGCGTTCAACTTTATTTTTAAATATGCTGTTAATTGTAGACGTGTACACATATCGGTGTTTGTGATGAGCGATTTGGCCTTTTCTTTTCATTGCTTGTTTGCTATGAGGTTTTTTCGTTTATCCTAGTGAATCGTATAGATCGATTAATTAAAAATAAAATCGATATGAGTTTTGGTTCTGAATAATAATAAAATTTTTTGGCTTATCTGCCGGTGGTTGAATATAGGGGGTGTGGGGTCATGCAAAAAAAGATAGTCTTAAGCTTTGTACTGATTCAACTATTTATGGTTGGGTTTTCGGCGTTTGCGCAAGAGTCTTCTGAAACGTTAGGGTCTGATGCGGAAAAAATAAAACTTAAAGAAAGTGCAGTCAAAGCAGTAGTGAGCTCACATGATCAAACCTTAATTGTTAGGGGAGGCGAGCTCATGGTTCGTCAGCAGGTTGTGAAGGCCGCTAAAAAATATGTTGTAACGTGGGGGAGGGAGCGCGGTTTTGGCAAAGAATGGTGGGAAGATAAAATTGAATTCCAACAGGCCGCAGATCATCTAATCTCAATTGGTGACGATGTGCTTCTTAATAAATTCAGTTCCGGTGACTGGCTCACTGATATTTGGACTGAATACATGGTCAATAATTTCACGGGTGAGCAGGCTTCGTCCATTGCGGAGCATTTTAAGACCGAAGGCGGCGCAATACAAAGGCGGCTTATGGAATGGTATCTCGGTGAAACAACGCTTTTTTATTATACATTCACTGACCGATGGGATTATCGTCTCGAAGAGACTCGCAAAGAGCTTGAAGCGTTACAAAAAGAAGCACGTAAACGAATGCCTGATGAAATGGTTACGTGGAAAGCTGGAGAGAAAGAGGCTTATACATTTATAGCTTGTAGCCCCGACAATGATTTTTGTGTTGGCCCTAAATATTGGAAAATGCTGGCGATTCCGATGATGGGTGCTGTATTCCGATACATGGAGGACATCACGCGAGAGATAAAATTAGAGATGGAGTCTGAAAGAGCTTCGGTTGAGAAGTTTTTTGTAGCTTTCGAGGAAAAGCAAAAATAGACCCAATGTATGGTGAAAATGCGAGAGACATCGGTTACAGACTGCAGCGCAATCGCGGCAATTCATGTCCAAAGTTGGCAGCGCGCATACAAAGGTATTTTAACAGACCAGTATTTAGATCATGAGGTGGCATCGGACCGTTTGCAGGTATGGACGGAGCGTTTTGCTAAACCAAGTGGAAATCAAGTTATCTTATGCTTAGAGTGTACTGATGAGATAGTTGGATTCGTGTGTGCTTACTTTTCTCAGGATCGAAGGTTTGGAACTTTCATAGATAATTTGCACGTAAGTCATGCTGTGAAGCGACGTGGTTATGGTGCACAAATGGTAAATCGGATAGCCGATCTTAGCCGATCGAAATTTGATGAATCACGTATGTATTTATGGGTGCTGGCTGATAATAAGCCTGCTATTTCGTTCTATGAGCGCATTGGAGGTAAGCGCCATGAAGCGCGGTTATGGGCTTCCCCCGATGGCGGAGAATATTTAAAGTATCGCTATGTGTGGGGCCGTAAGCGGTAACCCGTTGGTTACTAACTAAAGAGATTCGATTATTCTTTATTAAGAGTTATTGAGCACCCGCATCCCTCACGTTTAGCAACATCGAGTCACGCCGCTCCATTTATTTTTTTGTCGATATTTAAAGTACTCGGCAGGATTCATGCGTTCGGACTTGTGGTGATTGAGTTGATGATGCGCGCAATAACGCTCGTACGCATCATCTCCAGAAGCGTGACGAATGTACGTCCAACAATTTTTAATTATCTTTATCAAATCATCCCTAATCATTAATGCGACCCTGGAGTTAATGAGGATGCATTGGGGTTGGAGCGAACGTAAGGAGCTTCTGAAAGAGGGAGCACCTTGCCTCCATTTAGGAATTTAAAGCTCATCCTGAGCATATCAATGATCACAATCCATAAAATGACAGCGAAAAGAATTGCTAGTGCCGCATCAATGCGTTTTGCAAAGATTAATTGAGGAGCGACTGCTGCGACTTCCGGGCTTAGTGCCCCAGCGGCAAGCTTTTCAGCCATATCTGAAGCTCCAGATAAGAATCCTACAGCAGGGTTAGAACTAAACACTTTTTCCCACCCCGCCCAGGTACATATGAATGTGAGCCAAGCAAGAGGTAAACCAGTGACCCATGCGTAACGTACCTTACCCATTTTGATGATTACGCTCGTAGCAACGCATAAAGCAATCCCTGCTAAAAGTTGATTTGAAATTCCAAATAGAGGCCAGAGTATATTAATGCCTCCATGTGGGTCCTTGACGCCTTGCCATAAGAAGTAACCCCATGCTGAGACAAAGATAGCGCTGGCGAGGATGGTCATCGGGTACGACGAAACATTTCCGAATGGTTTCCAGATGTGCTTTCCAAAATCTTGGAGCATAAATCGACCAACACGCGTTCCAGCATCCAATGTGGTGAGGATAAACAGTACCTCGAACATGATGGCAAAGTGGTACCACACAGCTAGAGCGGAGCCACCAAAAGTTCCTGAGAAAATAGTCGCCATACCCACCGCGAGTGATGGTGCACCACCAGTGCGAGCAAGCAAGGTTTCCTCACCCATTGCGGCAGCTAGTGATTCCATTTGCTCAACAGTTACTGGGAAACCCCAAGAGGAGATGGTAGCAACTGCTTCTGCAGCAGTGCTACCAACAACGCCTGCGGGACTATTGATCGCGAAGAAGACACCTGGTTCTAGGACGCAAGCTGCGACGACGGCCATGATGGCCACAAACGACTCGAGTGCCATTGATCCGTAACCAATCATGCGAATGTCACGCTCATTGGTCAGTAATTTGGGTGTGGTTCCTGAAGATACCAGGGAGTGGAATCCGGAGATAGCTCCACACGCAATCGTGATGAACACAAATGGGAATAAGTCACCTTTAAAAATAGGTCCCATACCGTTTTCTGCAAACTGTGTGAGGTGAGGCATTTTAATTTCAGGAGCCAACACAACAATTGATATCGCAAGCAGGAATACAACGCCCAGCTTAAGAAATGTCGATAAATAGTCTCTGGGCGCTAGTAAAAGCCAAACAGGTAGAACAGCAGCACTGAATCCATAAATGATCACGAACCATGCTGTTTGTTCGCTGCTCCATTGAAATAGACCGCGGATGGATTCATTCGCATCTATCAACCTGTCTCTTATACACATCTCCGAGCCCACGAGACAGGCAGAAATC
>CAJXOL010000076.1 GCA_913057675.1 uncultured Pseudomonadota bacterium
AGATTTCTGCCTGTCTCGTGGGCTCGGAGATGTGTATAAGAGACAGCTACAGAATCATGTGAAAAGATTGGAGTCAGACCATGTAAGAGCACAACTACTATCTGATAAATTACTGAATCTTAATCACCCGAAGCTGACGGTGTTAGGTGTGCACACAAATATGGTTTTCGTCTCGTTCAATGATGCGGATGTGGCGAGTATCGCTGCTAACCTTCGCGCTAAAAACATTCTTATCACCGCTGGGCAATCAGTACGGCTGGTGACGCAT
The DNA here is from genome assembly GCA_913057675.1 of uncultured Pseudomonadota bacterium. Taxonomy (GTDB): domain Bacteria; phylum Pseudomonadota; class Gammaproteobacteria; order Burkholderiales; family Eutrophovitaceae; genus Eutrophovita. The sequence continues at coordinate 269 of CAJXOL010000076.1, forward strand.
CTTGATTTGGATGATGAGGATGTTGAGGTTTTTGTGGCTGAGCTAGTCGCAACACTAAACCGAGTGACCTAATTCAGCGTTAAATTAAGATTCTTGAAGAGACGGTTCTATCGCCTTGGCAATTGCGGCGGGAGGCTGAGCACCAGATAAGCCAATAGTTTGATTAATGATAAAGAATGGAACGCCTTGTATTCCAAGGAGTGTTGATTGTTGTATATCTTCTTTAATCTTGTCCATAAATAAACCATCATTTAGGACGGCTTCAATAGTAGTCGTATCAAGTTCAATATCAGTAGCAAGAGCAATGATATTATCTTTATTAGATAGGTCTACACCGTCAATAAAAAATGCCTTGAAAAGATTTTCGACAAAATCATGATCTCGTTGAATCGCTTCTGCAGCATAGACTAGGGCATGCAGAATCGCGGAATTTGGTTGAGTCGTAATTTTGTCAAAGTTTAGCTTTAACCCAACCTCTTGCCCGGCCTGTTGAATTCGGTTGTAGAACATTGCCGCGCGTTCCGTGCCCCCAAATTTTGTTGATGTGTATTCGGCACGTGAGATTCCATTTAAAGGTAGTTGCGGATTTAATTGGAAAGACCGCCAGTTAATTTTTATATCTTTAGCTGCCTTATGCTCGACCGCGAGTTGCGATATAGCTGCTTCTAAATTTCTTTTTCCAATGAGGCACCAAGGACACACAACATCAGAGAATATTTCAATTGAGACCATATCGATTGCTGTTTTTACAGTTTGATTGAGATTAAAGGCTCTTAACGAAGGATTGTAGCAATTTTTTGTGTTCAGGCTTAAGTGATAAGTAGTTATCTCTTGCCGAGATTGCTTCACCCCCATGCCATAGAATAGCCTCATCTACGGTTTTTGCTCTACCATCATGCAGTAACGAGCCTCCAGACCTCAAGTGTTCCCCAGTGCCTATCAAGGGAGTTGTTCTCCAGTCCTCGGGTTGCGCTTGAAATTCATTAAAGCCATCGTTCAAGCCGCCACCCATATCATGCAGTAGAAGATCTGTGTAAAGGGTGACAATATGAGTAGTCCCAGTATTCGTTGAGGCATTCACGTTGAGGTCGGTACGGTGGCAGAAGTGACACCCAACTTTTTCGAAATAATTCTTACCGGTACCCCATGTTATATTTTTATTATTTTTAGCGAAGGGTTTGGTAGTTGTGAGAAACTCTGCGAGTGCGATAATTTTCTCTTTAGAAACTTCAACACTTCCCACGTTATTTAGTGAGGTACAAATTTCCAGTGTAGCAGCGCATGGATTGCTTGGGTATGAACGTGATGTAACACCTAACTCATCTCTGAACGCTTTGCTGATTTGATCTGATAAAGAGGGGGATGATGCCTTATATCCGAATCGGCCTACTTTTGTTTTTCTAGTGATCGGATCAATGACGTAATTAATGCGCCCATTTAAACCTAGTTTTTTTTGTTCTGCTACGATTAATTTGAGTTGCTCTTCATCGATTGACCCAAGTAAACCAATGCCAGTCAGATTTCGCCCCATACGAAGAGAGATTGTTGTGTTTGTACCCAACTCGCCAAATCTTAATTCGGTGACCTGGGGGATGGGGAAATCAATAAACTGTCGGTTTATTTTTTGCTTGTCCCAGCGCAAAACGAAAGTCCCTTCCCTGGGTAATTTACCGGTGATGCCAAACAGGCTTAATTCATTTCCGTATTTTGGATGACTAGATTTTCCATTTGAATTTCCAATTTTTAAAACCATAGGCTGTATCTCGTCATTTGATACGGCTCGAGTGTAAGGATTCGTTCCGTCATGGTGACAGTCAACACACGATTCCCCGTTTGAATGGGGTCCTCGACCCCAGGAGCCTTTGCTTAAAAAAGGGATCACCCATCTAGCATTAAAAATTTCAGCCCCTTTTGTTGTTATGTCGGGGCTTGACTGTGTCCATAGAGGTACGATTAAAGCCAGGCTTATAAAAGCTTTCTGGATCATTAACTTTTGCGTCAACACAGTTACGATCCGCGAACAGGAACAAAATTTATCTGCAGATATGTTCCCCAGACAAGGTTTTTCATGAGCCTTGCTTATATTTCGATGGGCCAGTTGATTCCAGCAGTGAACCCGCCATCAACCCTAATCGTCTGACCTGTCATAAATTTTGATGCATCGGACGCTAGAAAAATTGCAGAGCCAACTAAGTCAGAGACGGTGCCGAGTCGCTCGAGGGGAGTGTTAGCTTTTCCCCAAGCTTGCATGGATTCATCGGACCAAACTTTTTTGGTTAAGTCCGTCAGGATGAACCCTGGAGCAATGGAATTAACGCGTATCCCATATCGCCCCCACTCGTTAGCTAAACCTCTAGTCATCATCAGCACACTCGCTTTGCTCATTGCGTAAGGAGTTGTACCGCGAAGAGGTGCATATGTATTCAGTGAGTCTATGTTGATAATCGAACCATTTTGTCGAGCGATCATTTTTTTCCCAACGGCTTGAGCAACGATCCAAGCCCCTTTGGCGTTAATATCTGTGATCCAGTCATACTCCTCAGGCGTATATGCCTCAGCCCTCATGCGCTTGTTAACTCCTGCGACGCTCACGAGTGTATCGATTCGTCCATGTCGAGATACGACTGACTCAACCAACGCATTAACGTCTTTTGAGCTCGATATATCACACACTTCTGCACGGATTGGGTTAGCGTTTTTGGAAATTTCCGCTACAGTTCTACTTAGTGTTGCTTTGTCGCGGCCAGCAATGATGACTGTCGCTTCTCTAGAAGCAAATGCTGAAGCGATTTCTTTGCCAATACCTCGGCTGCCCCCAGTGATGACAACGACTTGATTTTTGACGGAAAATAATGTGTCTGACATAAAACCCCCATTAATCGATAATGGATTGGTAGACCAAGTTTCTTAATAGAACCCGGTGTTCGTTTCTTCTGTAGGGATCCTGTGACATAAAGGATACGACCAGTTCTTCGGCTGGATCAATCCAAAAATAGGTGCCACCGTAGCCAGCCCAAAAATATTCTCCTACTGAGCCCGGCCAGACTGATTGGCCATCCTCGAGTCTAGTCGCGAAACCTAGCCCAAAACCGTACCCAGGACCAGGTAGATAGAGATTACCTTTGCTGATATTTTCATTGATATGATTTGTCGACATAAAACGAACTGTTTTTGGAGACAAGATGCGTGTTCCATCAAGCTCGCCACCATTGAGCATCATTTGACAAAACCTAAGGTAATCATCCGCAGTAGAAGAAAGACCATGTCCACCAGCGAATAAGGTCATAGTCTTTTTCACATCGATGAGGTTTATTTTCCTCCCTGTTTCAATGTCTGCTATGTTTTCTGCGATACGGTTATGTTTGGTTTCCGGCACACCAAAACTCGTATCTTGCATTCTCAACGGCGTGAAAATAGTCGTTCGCAAAAATTGATCAAGAGTCATGCCCGAGGCGACTTCAATGACTCTCCCTAAAACGTCAGTTGATCGGCCATATTCCCATGTGGATCCAGGTTCATATGCTAGGGGTAGTGCGGCTAAAGTATTCACATAATCCTCAAGGGTCCAATCAAGAGAGCTGAGGTCTGCTGCTAAATATTTTTCTTTGACTAGTGTCCTTTTGCCGAATGCGCCATAGGTTAACCCCGATGTGTGGCGCATAAGATCTTGTACTGTTATCTCTTTGCGGGAATCTTTCGTTTTAAGTAGTGTAAGTCCGTCACTATTTACTGCGTCAACCCCAACTTGAACATCTTTGAACAATGGAAGGTATTTTGAAACGGGGTCCGACAAGGACAGCATGCCGGATTCCACGAGCGTCATCGCTGCGACACTTACGATGGGTTTTGTCATTGAGTAAATACGAAATATTGAATTTTGGGCCATTGGAATACCCAATTCCATATCCTGCCAACCTATGGCGTTGGAATATACCAATTTACCTTGGCGCGTGATGCGAATGACGACCCCGGGTAAACTTTTAGCTTCAATACGACTTTCGAACGCCTTAGTTATTCTTTTAAGTCGATCTGAAGAAATCCCCACGCTCTCTGGTTGTGCTGTGGTTAATGAATCTGAGTGACTTGTGTTTGCAATACTGACTGCTAAAGATATCAATATAAAGTACTTTGCTATATTTTTGATTGTCATTGCCGCTCCCGCATTGAATTGCTTTTTTAATAATTAGTGTCTCGACCTATTTTAGTTTTTAACGGCGTCTGATGTTGATGTGATGAGAAAAGATATTTGTATTAGATGTGGAATGACGTAAAATTCGTCTCCCCACCACGTTATGTAACGTTTTTCGAAAGCTATCTTTGGTTCGTCTTGCTACTGATTTAAAACCCACTCACCGAGCGATATTATTCATGATGGGTATGGTTTTTTTATTCGCCATGCTTGAGACAACAGCCAAATCATTGAGTGAATCTTACCCGGTGCCGCTTATCGTTTGGTTTCGATATGTGACGCACTTTGTCTTGATGATATTGCTTCTCGGGCCTAGATATAGGTCTAGGTTGATTAAAACGGATAATCCTAAAGCGCAGATTTTACGGGCGACGCTGTTAATGGGATCAACGCTACTTTACTTTACAGCGTTAAGCGTTTTGCCTTTAGCTACGGCAAAATCAATTGGTTTTATTTCACCACTATTAGTCACTATTTTCGCTTTTTGGATATTGAAAGAACAAGTCTCTAGGTCCAGATGGGTGGCGGTCTCCTTTGGATTCATCGGTGTTTTATTGGTGATTAATCCAACAAAAAGCTTCGAGTGGTATTTTTTGCTCCCAGTTTTCGCAGCAGTTTGTTATAGCATGTATCAAATCATGACGCGTCACTTCAGCAATCGGGAACATCCGGTTGCGACGCTATTTTATACGGGCTTGGTTGGATCAATCTTGATTAGTCTGGTTGTTCCGGCATTCTGGGTTACCCCGCAGCTTGTGGATTTGCCAAAGCTGATTTTCTTAGGGCTTGCGGGAGCAGTCGGACATTTTATGCTGATCAAGGCGATGGAGTTAGAGGACGCTTCGTTTTTATCCCCGCTGGGGTATGTTCAACTTATTTGGGTAACCCTTTTCGGCTATCTAGCATTCGACCATCTTCCAAGTGCCATGGGCTTTGTCGGCATGACAATAATCGTGGGCGCTGGATTGTACGTCGCGTTAGGACAAAAAAACCGCCACTCTGAAATTACTCACGTTGTTAACGAATAATGAGTGTTAATTACGATATCGCTGCGGTCACTCTAATTTCTACTTTGTAATCAGGTGTGGCTAGCTTAGATTCAACGCAGGCCCTGGCCGGAGTATGCCCTTTAGGGACCCACATATCCCAGATAGTATTCATATCGGCAAAGTCATTCATATCTGCTAGCCATATAGTGACCGACAGTATTTTGGTCTTATCCGAACCATTTGATAGAAGATAATTGTCAATGGTATCGAGGATTTGTCCAGTTTGCCCTTGAATATCGGTATTGGGGTCTCCAGCTACGATACCTGCTGTGTAGATCGTGTTGCCATGTATTACTACTTGCGACATTCTGTCATTCGAGTCCAGTCTCGTGATGCTCATAAGTAATCCTTGATGATTTTAATATGTATTGATTTTAGTGTGACTCAGGGTTTGCTGCACGAGATATTTTCATGGTGACCATTTCCTCGGCAACGGTTGGGTGGATCGCGACTGTATCGTCAAAGTCTTTCTTTGTCGCTCCCATACGAACTGCAACGGCAAAACCTTGCATCATTTCATCCATCCCAATCCCAATGCCGTGACAGCCCACCACTTTTTCTTCGGCTCCAGCGACAACTAGTTTCATGAGACATTTAGCTCCATTAGGGTTGAAGGCGAAGTGCATCGGTTTGAAACTGCTTTCGTAAACTTTGACATTGTCCACTCCGAATTTTTTGATGGCTTCGTTTTCGGTAATTCCAACAGTTCCTATCGGAGGATGACTGAAAATGACGGTTGGAATGTTGTCATAGTTTAAATGTCGATCTTCCTGCCCATTGAACAATCTATCAGCGAGACGTCGCCCTGCTGCGATAGCGACTGGAGTTAACTCATGTTGCCCTGTGATATCACCTACTGCATAGATACCAGGAACATTTGTTTCTTGATATTTGTTGACAGTAACATGACCAGATTGGGTTGTTTTTACGCCTACAGTGTCTAACTTTAAGGTCTGCGTGTTGGGTGCTCGACCAGTGGCCCAAATTAGTTGGTTGAACCCAGCGTACTCATCTCCGTTATTTGCCTTCAATAGGAGACTTCCATTGTCGTCCATGATTTCTTTAAATTCAGTGTTTTTAACGATTTGAACGCCATCTTTCTCCATTTCACTCATAAGTACTGATCGAATGGAGTGATCGAAATGACGTAAAACTTCACTTTTGCGTAAAAATAAGGATACCTGTGAACCAAGTGCATTCAATAATCCGGAGAATTCGACAGCGATGTATCCTGCGCCGATGACGGCAACTTTTTTGGGTTGCTGTTCAAGCTCAAAAAACCCGTCTGAGGTGATGCCCAGCTGAGCGCCCGGAATCTCTGGAACCAAAGGATATCCTCCTGTGGCGACCAATATACGGGTGCTTTGATAGGTGTTGTCGCCAACACGTACGCTATTTTGCGACTCAAAAACAGCGTCCCCTTTTATAACTTCGACGTTGTTACCATCAAGGCCACGCTCATAGCCGGCATTAAGTCTTTGGATGTAGCTGTCTCGTTGTGCTTTGAGCTTGGACCAATGGAACTCCCCAAGATGCGTATCAAAACCATAATTCTTTGCTTCTGCTACCGCTTCATGAAGACTCGCTGCAGTCCACATTATCTTCTTGGGAACGCAGCCGACGTTAACACAAGTGCCACCCATTCGGCCTTTCTCGATTAGGGCTACGCGAGCTCCATAGGAGCTTGCTCGATTGGCCGTTGCGACCCCTCCGCTACCGCCCCCAATTACAATTAAATCATACTGAGACATGCTACTCTCTACTCCATAACGTTGATTACTGCCCACTAGTTTATACGATTAAACGTATTTTATTGATAATTGTAATTAACATGTTTCGTAAATCATATACTCAGACTTGCGAGTCTTGTTAATAGAAAAAAAGGGATAATATGCAGCCTGTCTTATTGTTTGATGTCAATGAATCATTACTTGATCTCAGAGCTCTTGAGCCGCATTTTAAAACGCACTTCGGAGACCAAATCATGGTGAACGAATGGTTTGATCAGGTAATACAGACGGCCATGTTATCCGTGATTCTTGGTTGGTCTCGTAATTTTTCAGAAGTGGGTCGCTCTGCTTTGGAAATGGTTGTGGGGCGCCACAATCTGGCGCTATCAGAAAATACGTTGAGCGATATTGTTGGTGGAATGAGGAAGTTGCCACCACATGATGATGTTGTTCCTGCACTCAAGAAGCTTAAATCATTAAATTTCCGGATGGCGGCGTTGACCAACTCGCCGGTTACTGTTGCTCAGGATCAATTAGCGCACGCGGGATTAATTGATTTTTTCGAAACAGTTATTTCAGTAGAGGAGGTTAAGACGCTTAAACCGGATCCAAAAGTCTATCGTTATGCGACTGAAAAAATGAAGGTTGATCCAGAAAACACCTATTTAATTGCTGCGCATGCATGGGATGTTGCGGGCGCAATGGCGATTGGTTGTAAGGGGGCATTAATTAAGCGGTTTGGTATCGCCTCCAACCCAATTGCACCGGTACCGACGATTACAGCCGATAGCCTAACTTCGGTTTCCGATCTTATTTGTGACACTTGCTGGTATAACGCGGACTAAAGAGGGTAGATGTGATTAAGTTATTTTATTGGCCAACTCCGAACGGACATAAAATTACGATGTTTTTAGAGGAGGCTGATTTAGCGTATGAAATTGTCCCCATTAATATCAGCCGGGGGGAGCAGTTTGAGAAATCGTTCTTGAAGATCGCTCCCAACAATCGTATGCCAGCGATTGTTGATGAGGCGCCGATTGACGGTGGAGACCCTATTACTGTTTTTGAATCGGGGGCTATTTTGCAGTATTTGGCGGAAAAAACAGCTCAATTTATCCCTGACGATTTACGAAAAAAAACGAAAGTAATGGAGTGGTTATTCTGGCAAATGGGTGGTCTCGGTCCGATGGCGGGACAAAATCACCATTTCGTATCTTACGCTCCAGAGCCTGTTCCTTATGCTATTGACCGTTATGTTAATGAAACGGCGCGGTTATACGCGGTTTTAGACAAACAGCTCGATGGCCGAGAGTATATTGTGGATGACTATTCCATCGCAGATATGGCTTGTTATCCTTGGGTAGTCCTGCATGAGCGTCAGAAGCAGAATCTTGGTGATTTTCCTGAGATACAAAAATGGTACCGACGTATACGAGCAAAAGAGTCTGTAGCAAGAGCATATGCGCGAGGGAAAGAAATCAGTCGTGGTCCAGTAGTTGATGATGAGGCAAAAAAATTCTTATTTGGGCAAGGTTCCCATTCAATTCAAGGAAAGGGTTAGTTCATGATTCAACTATTTGATTTAGCGACGAAGTATTCCGAGGTTAGATTTTCCCCATTTTGCTGGCGTATAAAATATGCTCTAGCGCATAAAGGCTTGAAATGGGACGAGTCCCCGCTTTCTTTTGCTGAGATGAAGCAATTACCGCTCCCAAACGACGGTAAGGTTCCAGTCTTGGTTGATGGGGACGAAGTTGTTTTTGATTCATGGGAGATCGCACTTTTTCTTGATAATAAATATCCACAACACGTCCTGTTTGACAGTGATGAGTCCCGATCGCAATCTTTATTTGTGAAGTGCTGGACGGAGACGGTCTTGCATTCATTAATTTCTCGCATGGGTATTTTGGATTTTTTAGGTTTGCAGAAGGATGTTGACCAGACCTATTTCCGAGAAAGTCGAGAAAAACGCTTTGGTATCACGTTGGAAGAATGGGGGAGCAACCCCGAGGCCGCACGTATGGATTTCTTAAAGGCTCTAGAGCCTTTGCGCCAGACTCTCAGCGACCAAAAGTTTGTGGGTGGAAAAAGTCCAAATTTTTCAGATTATATTATGGTTGGTGTTTTCCAGTGGCTACGCTGTGGATCTGGCCTAACTATTTTTGACGAAACTGATCATGTTTATGCTTATCAAGAAAGATTGTTAGATTTGTTCGATGGTTTAGGTCGATCTGCTCCTGTTTATCCCACAGCAACTCGATCATAAATCAGCCGTTCAATCTATGGTGATCTTTTTATATTGAATGTCAGTTATTTTCAGCTCCTCCTTACCATTAGGTGTATCTAAATAAACGTGATCTCCAATGCGGGATTTTAATAAAGATGCTGCAAGTGGGGAGATCCAGCTAATCAGACCTTTTTTCGCATCTGCTTCGTCAATGCCGACGATAGCTACAGTTTCTATTTTGGCCGTTGACTTTTGAAAGGAAACCGTCGCACCAAAAAACACTTGATCAGTTTCCTCTCGTTGTGCTGGATCGATTGCCACGGCTGAGTCTAACTTCTTGGTAAGCAGCCTTATTCGCTTGTCAATTTCCCGCAGTTTTCTTTTGCCATAGATATAGTCGCCATTTTCTGATCGATCTCCGTTTGAGGCTGCCCATGATACGACTTTAACGAGCTCTGGGCGCTCGACATCTATTAAACGTAGCGCTTCGTCTTTCAGTCGTTTCATTCCGTCGGGAGTGGTGTAGTTCTTTATTGACATTGAATATAAGTTGTTTGTCCAAAAATAAAAGGTAGAGGTTGATTTGTGCAGAAACCTATACGGACCCGCCAGGTGCTACTTACTCTGCACCATTTTATTTATTCGCATAGCGTGCTTTGGTAGTATAGTTCTCACTAGAGTATAAAAAGTAAAAATAATTTTTAAAAGTAATATTCATAAAGGGCAAAACATGACGATTAAAGTAGGTGAGCACGTTCCGGAATGTACGCTGCGCGAGTATATAAATGAGGAGTCAGAAGGTTGCAGCATCGGTCCGAATGAGTTTAAGTTATCTGATCTGGTGAAGGGTAAGCGCATTGCTTTGTTCGCACTGCCGGGCGCATATACACCGACTTGTTCCGCAAAGCACTTGCCTGGCTATGTCGAAAAGGCGGCAGAACTCAAACAAAAAGTGGACGAAATTTGGTGCGTATCCGTCAATGATGCCTTCGTTATGGGTGCTTGGGGACGAGAAAATAACGCGACAGATGCTGTTCGAATGATGGCAGATGGTGGTGCTGAGTTTACTAAGGCTGTAGGCATGGATTTTGATCTTACTGCTGCGGGTTTGGGTGTGCGTTCTAAGCGCTACTCGATGCTAATTGAAGACGGCATTGTTAAGTCAATCAATTTGGAAGAGGGTCCAGGCGGCATGGAAGTTAGTGACGCGGACACGATGTTAAAGCAGGTCTAAGATAGAAATTTTAAGGTCTATGTTTTTCCTGAGTAATTTGTTTTTTCTTTGTTGACTAAAAAGTTCTTCAGGCATTCCGTTACCTGGTTTGGCTGCTCAGCCATGATGGCATGTCCAGTGCCTGGCAGGACTTTCATTAGACTGCCAGGTATTGCATCTCTTAGGATCTTAGTTCGTGAGGCAGGAGTCATTCTGTCCTGAGATCCAAGAAGTAAAAGAGTAGGGCAGGTGATTTTTTCCTGTCTCTTATACACATCTCCGAGCCCACGAGACAGGCAGAAATCTCG
>CAJXOL010000077.1 GCA_913057675.1 uncultured Pseudomonadota bacterium
CTACACACTGCATATCGTCGGCAGCGTCAGATGTGTATAAGAGACAGGATGAAAAAAATAGGAGAAATATAAATGCGGACGATAAATTAAAGCCAGTATTCGGTGGCAAAAAACAAGTGTCAATGTTTGAAATGACCAAGCTTGTAAATAACCATTTATCTTAAGCAACGTTAACCTAGGGGCGATCCGATTTATCTCGGTTCGCCCTTTTTATTTGTTATTGTCATTTTGAGGTTTCTTTGTATGAATTTAATTCGTCCGTTTAAAGGTTTGCGTCCTTCACGAAATAAGTCAGCTGAGGTGGTGGCGCCACCCTATGATGTCATGTCTTACAAAGAGGCACTTAATTTAGCGAAGGACAAGCCTAATAGTTTTTTGCATATATCGAGACCAGAGATTGACTTGCCTGAGGGCGCCGATCCATATTCGCCCGAGGTTTATAAGCAAGGGAAAGTTAATTTGAAATCGTTAATGGATAAAGATATCTTAGCGAGAGACAATGAAGCTTGTTTTTATGTCTACCGACTGACTGGGCACGGAGTCAGTCAGGTGGGGCTTGTTGTTACCGCATCCGTTGATGCATATGATGCGAATAACATTCGTAAGCATGAGTTTACTCGACCCGAAAAAGAAGATGATCGAGTTCGTCAGATTGACGAGCTCTCGGCCCAGACCGGTCCCGTTTTGCTCGCATATCCTGCGTCAAAAGCTATTGACGCTATTGTTGCTTCGGAGTCTGCTGGCGAGCCAGAGTCGAACGTTCTAGATGCGGATGGTGTAAGACATGAGCTGTGGGTTATTTCTTCTGTTGAGAAAACCGCAGAAATTATTACGTTATTTGATCGACTGCCTGCTCTTTATATTGCTGATGGTCATCACAGGTCAGCTGCCGCATCAAGGGTCCAAAAACTCAAAATGAGTCGCGAGACGCGAATTGTGACGGGGCCTAAAAGTTATGATTATTTTCTTGCAGTCGCTTTTCCTCAGGATCAGATGCAAATTCTTGCATACAATCGTGTGGTGACCGACCTCAATGGTATGACCCCAGCTGACTTTTTAGATTATCTAAAGGTCGACTTTATAGTTCAGCATACAGATGATCCAGTCGTTCCGACGAAAAATGGGGTTATGGGTTTATATCTGGATGGCCATTGGTATAAGTTGACGTTGAGCGCCAAACTGAGATCTGATGATCCAATTGAGACACTCGACGTCAGCATTTTGTCTAATCGAATCTTGGGCCCAAGTCTTGGTATATACGATTTGAGAAAAGATAAACGAGTTGATTTTGTGGGGGGTATTCGAGGAACTCGAGAGCTCGTTAAGCGAGTCGATTCTAAAGAAATGGCCTGTGCTTTTTCTCTTTTTCCTACTAGGATTGAGGAGTTGATGGCTATTGCTGACCAAGGGCAGGTTATGCCACCCAAGTCTACCTGGTTTGAGCCAAAATTAGCCGATGGATTGGTTTCTCATGTCTTAGATTAGAGGGCATTACTTTAATTTATTAATATGTGAAAAACGCTTCTTTTTGCTGCGCTGATATTCTGAGTTCGAGTCTAGTGTGCTGATCGTGTGAACGCATTCTAATTATTCAAAATAAGGAGCACTTGTTCTGGCGGCCGGCCGATTACCGCTTTGTTCCCGCATACGATGATGGGGCGTTCGATTAAAATTGGATGTTTGACCATCGCTTTAATCGAGGCCGCATCAGTCATGTTGTCTCCAGAGTAATATTCTTTGAAAACCGATTCTCCTTTTCGTAGCAATTGCTCTGGCTTAATGCCGAGTTTTAAACATATTGAAGAGATTTGTTTAGCGTTAAATGGGCTTTTTAAGTACTCCACAACCAGGGGTTGGATGCCTTGCTCTTGCAAAATGGCTAGTGCGTTTCGGCTTTTGCTGCATCTCGGGTTGTGATAAATCATTACTTCCAAATTGACCATGATTCCTTACCTTTATCCTTGAAGAGTTTTAGAGATGATTTCCCCTGTATCTTTCGACAATTTTTCCTGATTGATAATTTTTTCCATAGCAATTTTGGCATGCGACTGTCGTCCCACATCAAACTTCTTCCATCGATCGAAACTACGAGAAATTCTAGCGGCTACTTGAGGGTTGATTTCATCAAGCTCTAAAATAGCATCAGCAATTAAGTGATATCCCAGTCCGTCCGAACGGTGAAAGTGCACATGATTCGCCGAAAATGTTCGCAATAATGCAAAGACTTTATTTGGATTTTTAATATCGAATGCCTGATGTCCCATGAGTTTTTTGACCCGTTCTAGCGTATCTTTTTTTGGTGAGGCTGCTTGCGCAGCAAACCATTTATCTAAGGCAAGTGGTTCTGAACGCCATTTATCGTAGAACGTATTTAATGCCTCTTCGGACTCATGCTCTATCGTGTTCACAATAATCTGCAGCGCGGCATATTCGTCGGTCATATTGGTTGCTGTTTCAAGTTGCCGCAGGGACAAATCAATATATTCTTCTTTCCTAAGTTCAACGAGCAACCCAAGACAGACATTTTTTATCGCTCGTTGGCCCGCAGACTTTGCGTCAGGGGAATAAGGTGTTTTGTCTGTTTGTTCTAAATAGACATCTAGGAGTTGAGCTTCAAGTGCGGGAGCGATTGTGTGTCGGAATGCATTACGTGCGAGGTGTAATAAGTCCGGGTTAACTAATTCAAGTGATTCGGCCAAATGACTTTCAGCAGGGGTGGAGAAAACCTCAGCGATAAAAGCAGGATCTTCATGCGCTTCACGTAAGGATGAAGACAAAACTTCTGTTAATTTAGCATTCCAGATCGGTTTTAGCTTCATTTCTATCTTTGGCATCGCAGATAAAATGAGTCGACTTTGGAGTTGTTGGCCTGCTTCCCAACGGTTAAAAGGGTCATCATCGTGAGCCAATAAATAAAGCAAGTCTTCATCCGTATATTCAAAATCCAAAATTATTGGTGCGGAAAATTCTCGAAATAAGGAAGGAATTGGTTGTTCATTTACTTGGGTAAACGTGAATGAATCTTGAGAGTTTTTCAGCGACACGGTTTGTTCTTGTGATGCAGTGCCATTAGGCTGAAACAGCTTGATTTTTATCGGAATGTGAGCAGGTCGATTAAATTTAAATCGCTCACTCGCGAAAAACTGTTTACAGTCAAGAGTGTATTCCTGGGTTGTAGCATCATATGTGCTGGTGATTTTCACCCGAGGCGTTCCTGCCTGGACATACCAATGTCTAAATTCAGACAGATCTACCGCAGAAGCATGCTCCATTGCAGAAACAAACTCTTCAGTTGTGACCGCGCAGCCATCGTGGCGCTCGAAATAGAGTTTCATCCCGAGTTGAAAGTTTTCCTCTCCCAATAATGTGTGGATCATACGAACAATCTCGGCACCTTTATTGTAAACAGTTGCCGTGTAGAAATTATTGATTTCTACGTAGGCGTCAGGTCGAATCGGATGTGCCATAGGGCCGGCATCTTCGGGGAACTGGATTGTCCTTAGGCTACGCACTTCCTGAATTCTTTGTACGCCTCGAGAATAAGTGTCTGCGCCGTATTCTTGGTCCCTAAAGACGGTTAAACCCTCTTTGAGGCTTAACTGAAACCAATCGCGACACGTGACGCGGTTTCCCGTCCAGTTGTGGAAATATTCGTGCGCAACAACTCGATCTAAAAGCATGAAGTCTCGATCAGTAGACAGGCTCTGGTTGGCGAGAATATATTTTGTATTAAATATATTGAGCCCTTTATTTTCCATCGCTCCCATATTGAAGTCATCAACCGCCACTATCATGTATTGATCAAGATCCACCTCTAGATTGAAACGCTCTTCATCCCAGCGCATTGATCTTTTTAATGCTGCCATTGCAAAAGTAGTTTGTTCAATCTGGTGCGATGGGGCATAGATTTGTAGAGCAACTGTTTTTCCTGAGCTGGTAACAAATAGTTCTTCTTTTCTGTCAAGACGACCGAGAACCATTGCGAACAGGTATGGCGGTTTGGGGTGAGGGTCTGTCCAAACAGCGAAATGAAGCCCATCGTTGAGGTCGCCGCTTTCCGTTAAGTTGCCATTCGACAGAAGTACGGGGTACTTGTCTTTGGGTGCTTGAATGCGAGTCGTGAACTGAGACAGGACATCAGGTCTGTCGAGGGAGAATGTAATTCGGCGAAAACCCTCAGCCTCACATTGAGTGAAATATCCGTATTTTGAAGCGTATAGCCCCATCAGCTGAGTATTTTTTTCCGGGTATATTCTGACGGTTGTTTCGACAGTGAATACGTCTTTGGTGGGGTGGAGGATCAGAGCGTTCTCGGATAATTGATATTCGCTTTGTTCCAATATTTGGCCATCTATTTTGATCTCAATAAGTTCCAGACTCTCTCCATTTAAACTCAGGTCGTGAGTACCGCTAGGCTGGTGGTTTTTTGTAACAAACAGTTTTGTGTGAATTTCTGTGAATTCAGTTTCGATCACTACATTTAGATCAATTTTTGGGATTTGGTAAATGGATTTTGTATAGTCTTTTAGCAGCACTGGCTGCAGTGAAGGTTGTTCCATTCTTTGGCTTTCCATTATTTTAAAATCAAGTGTTTCGACTTATATATGCGAAAACGGTTCGATACTTACTCGCTAACTCACCAATGATCGATTGGCCTTTAACCTCGATTTCGACTTATATGACGTGATTGTTTAATTCGGCTTGTCGGTGCAATTCACTAATCAGTTGTTCGAATGACGCGAAGGCGGCGGTTGGTCCCTTATATTCCATCCATACTTGTTGCTTTTGTGATCGAATTAAGACTAACTGAAGGTCAGAGTGGGATTGAAATCTGGCAATTGCACCTTCAATTATTTCGTCCTCATATGCGGCATAGGTGCAATGATCATTCCGACAAAGCGCCTTAACGATATCTTCAGGCGTCGTGCCAAAATTTCCGTTTTTTGAGATTGTTAATCGCGCTTGTGGCTCTAACTTTGACACAAGCACAATTGAGTCGACATGGATTTCTGTGATGTCGATCTCTGGATGGGGAGCGATGGAAAATTCATTCCAAATTATATCGGGTGGAGGTGTCGAAATTGGCGTGTTTTGGAAGGACATTAAAAATGATGTCGCCACCAGTATTCCACCCAATATGAGAAGTGCTTTTTGTAACTTGCTAAGTGATTTCATAACCTCGTAACGGTATAACAAAAACGTAGTGATATCCAAATATTTCTATTCTAATATTTGATTCTCATAATTCTAGAGTATATTGCATGCAAATAGTGTATACTGTATACAGAAATTAATTTTCGAGGGAATCTTTTGGAATTATTAAAGCACATTGAGGCGTTGCCAGATTTAACAGATCAGGTATACGAGCGTCTACTCGAGGCGATTTGTAGCGGCCAACTGACGCCTGAGACGAGAGTGACTCAGCAAGGTTTAGCCGAGTCGTTAAACGTGTCCCGACAGCCGGTGCTTCAAGCTCTTCGAATCCTTAAAAAAGACGGCGTTGTTGTTGATAGGGGTCGAAGGGGGCTTATGATCGCGCCTATAACTCCCAATGTGATTCGGCAAACTTACCAGGTTAGGTCCGTATTAGACGGGCTTGCTGCACGAGAAGCCGCAAAGCGAGGGGTGACGATTAAAGCTGAATTTATTAGTGACGGCAGGCGTGCAGCCGCAGAAGGAAAAATTTCCGGGTTGATTAATGCAGACTTAAGATTTCACCAGGCTATTTATAGCTTATCTGGAAACTCTATGATTCAAGATTCGTGTAAATTTCATTGGCAACACATTAGAAGAGCTATGGGTGCAGTGGTGGCTCAGTTTAGCGAGTTGAATACGATTTGGGATGAGCATGAGGGTATTCGGGTTGCTATAAATAGCGGAGATAGTCTTTTGGCCGAGAAATTAGCGAGAGGGCATGGTGAATGTGCTGGTGAGAATTTAGCTATCGCCATGACTCAATCCATCCTAAATAGATGATTTAGATTTTATTAAAAGGGAGTTATACAAATGACACAACTTACCCAAGAGCAATTGAAAGAGTTTGACGAGAAAGGGTTTCTTTTTTTCCCATCGTTATTCAAAGCCGCTGAAATTGAGTCGCTCACCGCTCAGTTAGATGACATGTTCGCTCAGGATACTGTCTGCAATGTTAGGGAGAAGGGTTCCACAGCAGTACGGACTAACTTTGCTGCCCATAACTACAATCCAGCTTTTGCGCGCTTAGCGCGTCACCCTCGCATGATTAACCCTGTGGTGGAGTTATTTGACGAGGGGGTCTACATGCACCAATTCAAGGTGAATGCCAAGGCTGCGTTTGATGGGCAGGTTTGGCAGTGGCATCAAGATTTTGGAACATGGCATGCAGATGATCAGATGGCTGAACCTCGAGCGATGAATGTTGCAATATTTTTAGATGACGTAAATGAACACAATGGTCCGCTAATGTTTATTCCGGGTAGCCACAAGTTGGGTGTTTTGGATGCGGGACACGACACTGAAACAACTAGCTATCCTTTGTGGACTCTTGATGCAAATACCATTTCTGCCTTAGTACGCGATGGTGGGATTGTTTCTCCTAAAGGTCCACCGGGATCGATGATTTTATTTCACTCTTGTTTGGTGCACGCCTCCGGATCAAATTTATCTCCTTGGGATCGAAAGGCGGTTTACTTGAGTCTTTGCGCAGTTTCGAATCATATTAAACGGTTTAAGCGACCAGGTTACATAGCGCATAGGCAGTTTGCTCCAATTGAGTGCTTACCTGACGACTGTTTGATCTCAGATTATGAAGTTTCTCTTCCTTGGCTTGATGGGGTTCCAAGTGCAGAATTAGAAGTAGTTTAAACGATACACACAAGTTACAAGTCACAAGGAACTGAAAAGTGAATTTATATTCGAAACTATTAGTAAAAGATGCCAACAACAATCCATTGCGCGTAGCGATTATCGGAGCAGGGAAATTTGCTTCGATGTATTTGGCGCAAGTACATAAAACGCCGGGGATCCACGTCGCTGCGATAGCAGACCTAAACCCCGCCAATGTGTTTGCTAATTTGCAGAGAATTGGCTGGGCCCAGGCTCGGTCTGAGGCAGCATCAATCGATGACGCCATCCGCTCCGAGGGGACATGGGTGACCGACGATTGGGGAAAAGTAATCTCTGATCCTAGAATTGATATCGTCATTGAGGCCACTGGAAACCCTCCGGCCGCTGTGGAGCATATTCTGAGTGCGCTCAAGCATAGAAAGCATGTTGTCAATGTAACTGTTGAAGCAGATGCCCTTTGTGGTCCCTACCTTGCTCAGTGCGCGCAGCAAAACGAAGTTATTTATAGTTTGGCATACGGGGACCAACCGGCTCTGATTTGCGATCTCGTCGATTGGGCAAGAACGTCTGGCTTTAATGTTGTGGCAGCAGGCAGGGGGCACAAATGGATGCCACATTTCATGCAATCGACGCCTGAAACGGTCTGGGGCTATTATGGTCTTACGCCTGAACAGGCCGAGCGAGGCGGGCTCAATCCGAAAATGTTTAATTCATTTTTAGATGGATCAAAGCCGGCGATTGAGAGTGCTGCCGTATGTAATGCGACTGGATTGATTGCGCCGCCCAATGGTCTGGAATACCCTTCAGGTAGCATTGACGATATTCCAAATTTAATGAGACCAAAGTCTGTCGGCGGTTGTTTGCACCATACTGGGCAAGTGGAAGTTGTATCCTCATTAGATGCTGTGGGAGCTCCGATTCCTTACGACATTCGCTATGGAGTATGGGTGGTATTTGAGGGTGATACTTCTTATATCAGACATTGTTTTGAAGAGTACGGCGTTAAAACGGACGATACAGGTCAATACGCATCACTTTATAAACGCTGGCATTTGATTGGTCTAGAGGTGGGCATTTCAGTCGCTTCTGTGGGTTTGCGTGGTGAGCCCACGGGGACTCCAACAGGGTTTCGTGCAGATGTCATGGCTGTTGCAAAGCGAGATCTAAAAGCGGGGGAGATTTTGGATGGTGAAGGTGGGTATACTGTGGTGGGTCAATTAGCGCCAGCGGATAAGTCTCTTGAGTTGCGTGCTCTTCCATTAGGGTTAGCGCATGGACTCAAATTAAAGAATTCTAAGAGTGCAGGCCAACCAGTAACCTGGGGAGACGTCCACTTCGATGAGAATGCGATCGCTATCAAGGTGCGTCGTGAGATGGAATCCTCATACCGTTAGGTTTCTTTGCAAGTGAACTAGATAATCAAGTAAAAAATCATATGGCTCAATACGTTTATACCATGATGGGGGTGGGAAAAATTGTTCCCCCCAAACGCGAAATACTTAAGAATATATCCCTTTCATTTTTTCCTGGCGCAAAGATTGGTGTTTTAGGAGTGAATGGGTCTGGTAAATCCAGTTTGCTTCGAATTATGGCGGGTCTGGATAAGGAGATAGAGGGCGAAGCAACACCAATGCCTGGGATCCGTATTGGGTACTTGCCGCAAGAGCCAGATTTAAATCCGGAACAATCTGTTCGAGAGGCCGTTGAGGAAGGGCTTGGTGAGGTCCTTGAAGCTAAGAAAAAGCTCGAAGAAATTTATGCGGCCTACGCAGAACCTGATGCCGATTTTGACAAACTTGCGGAAGAGCAAGCGCGCTATGAGGCGATCGTCTCAACCGCTGGACCTGATTCAGATGTGCAACTCGAAATTGCGGCAGCTGCTCTGAGGTTGCCGGAGTGGGATGCGCAAATCTCCAACCTATCAGGAGGTGAGAAACGTCGAGTGGCTATTTGCCGATTGCTTTTGTCGAAGCCGGATATGTTGTTACTCGATGAGCCGACAAACCACTTAGACGCCGAGAGTGTTCATTGGATAGAGCAGTTTCTTCAGAGGTACTCTGGCACTGTGGTTGCTGTTACCCACGATCGTTATTTTTTGGACAATGCGGCTGAATGGATACTAGAGTTGGACCGAGGACATGGCATTCCGTGGGAAGGTAATTATTCCTCTTGGCTTGAGCAAAAAGAAAAGCGTCTTGAGATGGAGGACAAGCAGGAGTCGGCGCGGATTAAAACCATCAAGACGGAATTAGAATGGGTTCGTTCTAATCCGAAAGCTCGTCAAGCAAAGAGCAAGGCACGTTTGTCGCGTTTCGAAGAACTATCTTCGCACGAATATCAAAAGCGCAATGAAACGCAAGAGATTTTTATTCCAGTTGCAGACCGATTAGGGGATAAGGTCATCGAATTTAAGTCTGTCTCTAAGGCGTTTGGAGACCGATTGCTTATTGATGATCTGTCGTTCACGGTGCCGCCAGGTGCGATTGTTGGGATAGTTGGTCCTAATGGTGCGGGTAAGACAACACTGTTTAAAATGATTACTGGGGCTGAAGCATCCGATACTGGGGAGGTTGTCATTGGAGAGACTGCTAATGTTGTGGCCGTCGATCAAATGCGTGATACGTTACCGAACGATAAAACCGTTTGGGAGGCGATATCGCAAGGACTTGACGTGTTAACAGTTGGGAAATTTGAAATGCCATCCAGGGCTTATATTGGTCGCTTTAATTTTAAAGGGTCGGACCAGCAAAAAATTGTTGGTAATCTCTCTGGGGGTGAGAGAGGAAGGTTACATTTAGCGAAAACGTTGATAGAAGGTGGAAATGTATTGTTATTAGATGAGCCTTCAAATGATCTTGATGTTGAGACTTTAAGGGCGCTTGAAGGGGCACTTCTAGAATTTGCTGGTTCGGTTTTAGTTATCTCCCACGACCGATGGTTTTTGGATCGCATTGCGACGCATATTCTTGCATTTGAGGGGGATTCTCATGTTGAGTTTTTTGCAGGTAACTATCAAGAATATGAAGAGGACAAAAGAAGGCGCTTAGGGGAAGAGGGTGCAAAGCCAAAAAGAATACGTTACAAGTCCCTAAAATCTTAGGCCAATTAAACTCATTGCGTACTCTTTTCGAGTGCGTGTTGTGAGGGATCTGAATTAGCTGTATAGCCAGCGTATACTCACTGCATTGCTCTAAAAGGGATGTTTATGGATAGTTTACGTACCAAGCATGTCAGGTTGTTGGTCCTGTTTACATTGACTCTCTCATTTGGCTCAGTCTCAGCTCAAAATGGCTTTGAGGGCGCCGGGCGTTTGGAGCCTATCGAGGATTCCTTTATAGAGCAATATCAAACCAGGTCGGAACTTATTTACCAGCAGAAAGATGGGAAAGTGTGGATTACTCCCGCTGGTAGTGTCGTAGATGGTAGGGGTTTTCCGCGGCTATTTGTTGATCTTTTTGGTTCAGGGTTGAGCTCGCATTTCGTGAAAACAGTGATATCATATGACTACTCTGTTAAGAGCAAACATCACCGATGGAGGGCAGCCCAAAATATGGTTTATGAGGCTATGCAATTAGAGGGGGCAACCCGGGCAGAGGCAAATGTAACACTCATGTTACTGCGAGCAACTGGTACCCGATGGGCTACTCAGGGTCCGAGCAATTGTTTTTCTCGCTGCCATGGCCCGAATGCTAAGCTAGAGTGGCGCCCAGTTGTTAACGACGAGGATGTGCTTCAGTTAGTTGATTGGGCCAGAAATGAGGGATTAAGTTTGGATGATATTGATGCCAGGGTTGCAGAGGTTATCCTAGATGAAGGTCCTCACAGTTCCATTGGCATAAGATAATCTGTCTCTTATACACATCTGACGCTGCCGACGATATGCAGTGTGTAGA
>CAJXOL010000078.1 GCA_913057675.1 uncultured Pseudomonadota bacterium
CTACACACTGCATATCGTCGGCAGCGTCAGATGTGTATAAGAGACAGGCATACATCTGTGAAAATAGATCCAGCATATTCAAAAACTGTTCTTTACGTTAAGGATGCAAGTCGAGCGGTGGGGGTGGCCTCAAAGTTGTTAGGTGATAATCGTGTCACATTTTATGAGGAAATTGAATCTGAACATGACGTTAAACGACGTGCTCATGCCGGTCGTGTGCCGAAGAAATTGTTACCAATCAGTGATGCGAATGGCTTAGCTGATCGGTTAATATTTGATGCATCAACTGTGGTGACTCCAAATGTACTGGGACGCCAAATTCTGACGGATTATCCGCTCGATGCCTTAGTTGAAACGATTGATTGGATGCCTTTTTTTAATGCGTGGGAGTTCAGTGGTAAATTTCCTGACATTTTAAATGACCCTAGAAAGGGTCCTGAGGCACGCAAGCTATTCGATGATGCCCAAGCGATGTTAAAGCAAATCATTGATGAGAAATGGATAAAAGCCAATGCCGTATTCGGTTTTTTCCCAGCTTACTCTGAGGGGAATAGTATAGTAATTCTTGACTCCAAAGACACCACTAGAGAAATTGCGCGAACGCATTGGTTGCGACAACAACGACCTATGCCTGACGGTAAACCGCAATTGTGTTTATCTGATTTTATTGCTCCTAAAGAATCCGGAACTCTAGACTATATCGGTGCTTTTGCGGTAACGACTGGTCATGGGATAGATGCGCACATAAAACATTTTGAAGAGGACCATGATGATTACCGGGCCATCATGCTAAAGATCCTCGCTGATCGATTCGCCGAGAGCTTTGCCGAGCATTTACATCGCCGAGTGCGAACAGAATTTTGGGCATATGCGCCTGACGAACAGATCAATAATGAAGACCTTATTCGTGAACGTTACCGCGGTATCCGTCCTGCGCCTGGTTATCCAGCGTGCCCTGATCATCGCGAGAAACGAACTCTATGGGAATTCCTGGAGGTTGAAGAGGCTACAGGAATTTCGTTAACGGAAAGTTTGGCGATGTGGCCAACGGCTTCGGTGAGTGGCTTTTATTTTGCTCATCCTGACTCGCGTTATTTTATGCTTGGAACGATCGGTAAAGATCAATTGGCTACCTATAGCCAATTGCGCAAGGAGGATGAACAGGAGAATTCGCGTTGGCTTGCCCCAGTTCTTGGGTATTAGTTAGATCGTCCTTGCGTCTAACACGCACATCTAGTCTCACGCTCAATTCTAATTTTTTCGGTGGTCGTGGGCAGCTAATGCTAGTCGTGTAGCATCAAGGCTTAGGTTGTGGCGTTGCTAGACAGCATGAATTATTATATTTTGTGGGTTTTTTAGTAATGGAACCTGTTTATGCATCTCAAGGAAAAGTTGGTTAAAGAGTTTAATGAAGGATTACCTTTCCATCGTTGGCTAGGTATTGAGGTGGTTGGTGTAGAAATAGGATCAGTAGAGACACAGATAAATTGGCGCGAAGAATTTGGGCATTACCCAGGTTATCTCCATGCAGGGTTAGTTGGGACTTTGATTGAAACCGCCTGCGGTTTCTCTGGATTGACGGTTACCGATGAAAAACATGTTGCCACAAGCTTCTCTGTGAATTTTTTGCGACCAGCTGTTGGCGATATTTTTCTGGCTCGGGCTCAGGTTATCAAATCGGGAAGACTGCAAATTTTCACAAGATGCGATCTTTTTGTCGTGAGTGGAGGGCAGGAGAGATTGGTGGCAAATGGTGAAACGATATTTTGTGTTTTACGAGAGAGTGATTCTAATCCGTAGGCTTATTCTTGTATTCCCTGTTTTGTCTGAGCGAGCGCGGACGGCCCTCCCTGTTTCTCTAATCTGAATAAATAATAAAGTAAGATTTTAGAAGTATTGGACGCGGTAACGCGTTGGCCATGTTATTAATAAGCCTCTGATTATTAACATTAAAATATAATTTCTTGTGAACTGGTTCTGATTTAAATGGGTCGGCTGAAGCCTGCGCATTATCATGGTAAAATGATTCGTGTTAGAATGATTTGAGTAACAATCATTAGTACTCATAAAATTTGATCACATCTGATCAAACAGGAGCCAAAAAAGGTTACGGAATATGGCAAGGTCAAGTGATCGTAAAAAAATGAGCGAAAACGTAGTTCAGTCCACTGAAAGGGCTGCTGTTAATCGTCCAATGCGGCTAGACCCGATTATTCCGGACAATGTTGAGCTGCGGGTCCTGAGTGCGATAAGAAAAATTATTCGATCTGTATCCTTATATTCAAGGGAATTGAAAAGTAAGTCGCAAGTCACGACGCCACAGTTGATATGTTTAATGGCAATTGTGAAAAACGGCCCAATGACGGCAACCACCATAAGCAGGGAAGTATTTCTTAGTCCAAGTACGATCGTTGGCATCTTGGATCGTCTTGAGCAAAAAGGTCTTGTAAATAGGGAACGGTCTGAGAGGGATAGGAGGATCGTGACAGTCACTGCAACGAATGCCGGACTTGATCTCGTGGCCCAATCACCATCACCATTGCAGGAAAGTCTTAAGACGCGTCTGCAGATTCTACCCACAGAAGAGCAAGAGAGAATCGCTGAGTCTTTGGAGCACGTAGTCGCGCTGATGGAGGCGCATGATATTGATGGTGCTCCTATTTTAGAGATTGGTTCGATAACTAACAAATCGCCAGCAGAAGATAAGGACTCTAAGTAGGTTTGTCTTATTCCGAGGCTGATCCGATTGCCCAGAACGGCGGAGTCGGGATTGCTGCATTTAAATTGAGGCACCCTTCGCTTGAGGATGGGTCAGCGCTAGCGAAATTGATTTTAGATTGTCCGCCGTTAGATTCAAACTCGTCTTACTGTTACTTAATGCTTTGCGAAAACTTTTCTCAGACCTGTGTTTTGGCGGAAAAGGCCGGAGTCTTACGAGGGGCGATTACCGGATATGTCGTGCCTCAGAGACCAAAAGTTTTTTTCGTATGGCAAGTAGCAGTTCATCCAGAGTCGCAAGGTTTAGGTCTTGGCAAAAGGATGTTGCAGTTTCTTTGGGATCGAGCAGCAAGCGGCGGGGTAACTGAATTACAGACCACTGTGTCTCCAAGTAATGAGGCTTCTTTAGCTTTGTTCAAATCATTTGCTCTAAGTAATAAATCTCAGTTTGAAAAGTCCGACTTTATTAAATCGAATTTTTTTGAAGCAGAAAAACATGAGGACGAAGACCTCATATCGATCAAGTCAATCAGTAATTAATAATTTTTAAGAAAAAAGGAATGCCATGAGCTTAAGTATCTTTAATAAATTGGAATCAGAGGTGCGCGGATATATTCGATCGTTCCCTGTGCTTTTCACAAAGGCGAAGGGGGCCCAGTTGTGGGATGAAAATGACAATGGCTACATCGATTTTCTCAGTGGGGCCGGCACTCTAAATTACGGACACAATCACCCAGATTTGCAAGACGCAGCACTCAGTTACATAAAGTCAGACGGCGTAATTCATGGACTTGACATGGCAACAGAGGCTAAAAAAATATTCATGGAGACTTTCGATTCATTGGTGCTACAACCAAGGTCTATGAATTACAAACTGCAGTTTACCGGTCCCACGGGAACCAACGCAGTGGAGGCTGCTTTAAAACTTGCAAGACAAGTTAAAGGACGAAGTAATGTCATTTCGTTCACTAATGGATTTCATGGCGTGAGTGGGGGTTCTTTGGCTACCACCGGTAATTCAAAATTTCGGGAAGCTGCTGGCGTATCTCTAGGTAATGTGACATTCATGCCTTACTGTGGTTACTTCGGCGATAGTGTCGACACAATTGATTACATGGATACACTCTTAACTGACAAAAGTAGTGGCGTAGATCATCCGGCTGCCGTTATTGTAGAAACAGTTCAAGGCGAGGGAGGCGTAAATGCGGCCAGTTTTGAGTGGCTCAAGCGGCTGGAGAGTTTGTGTAAAAGCCATGATATGTTGCTCATCGTTGATGACATCCAGGCAGGGTGCGGTAGAACAGGGTCGTTTTTCAGCTTCGAGGGTGCAAATATTTCTCCAGATATCATTACTTTGTCTAAATCTTTAAGTGGTTACGGTTTACCAATGGCATTGGTTTTGATGAAGCCGGAGCTGGATGTATGGCGCGTCGGAGCCCACAATGGTACGTTCAGAGGAAATAATCTAGCGTTTGTGACAGCCACTGAGACAATCAAAAAATTCTGGACAGATAAGTGTTTTCAGGAAAGTGTTAAGCGGAAGGGAACAATTATTGAATCACGTTTGCAGAATATGGCCAATTTATACCCGGAAGGAGATTTTTCAGTTCGAGGTCGTGGCATGATGAGGGGATTGCGTTCAACGAATCCGGAATTGGTTCATAACATCGCAGCAGCTGCATTTGAAGGAGGTGTCGTCGTAGAGACATCTGGATCTAAAGATGAGGTCCTTAAAATACTAGCTCCGTTAGTCATACCGGATGACCTCTTGCGCAAGGGGCTGTCCATCATTGAGGACGCTATTGCTGGCATTTTGAATGTCCAAAGTCGAACTAGAAAAAATATTCGTCCCTTAAAAAGAGCGGGAGGAGTATCATGATTGTTAGAGATATCAAAGATATAGAGGGAACGGAAGACGATATAGTTACCGAAACGTGGCGCAGTAAGCGGATTATCTTGAAAAAAGATGGAATGGGTTATTCGGTTCATGAGACAACAATTTTCGCAGGTACTGAGACTCATATCTGGTATCAAAATCACCTTGAGTCTGTTTTTTGTATTCAAGGCGAGGGCGAAGTAGAGACGATACCTGAGGGAAAAATTTATCCAATTAAGCCAGGTGTGCTCTACGCTCTAAATAAACACGACAATCATTTTCTCCGAGCAAAAACTGAGTTGAAAATGATTTGTGTTTTTAATCCGCCATTAACGGGTGCAGAGGTTCACGATGAAGCAGGTGTGTACCCTTTAATTGATTAACTCTATATAGAAGGATCATTTACCGGAGGGACCGTAATATGATTGTTGCAAGTTTTGGTGGATTTCTCGCACTGTTTGTCATTATTGGGATTCTGTCGACATTAAAGAATCGGCATACCAATGCGGACTATCTACTCGCGGGGCAGAGCGTAAAACCTTGGTTGGTAGCGCTCTCAGCAGTGGCTACCAACAATAGTGGCTTTATGTTCATTGGTATGATCGGCTATACATATGCAGTGGGGTTGTCTTCAATTTGGTTGATGATTGGTTGGATTTTTGGTGATTTTTTGGCATCAACTTTTATTCATAAACGATTGCGTGTAGTTACGGAAAAAGAAAATGTACTTAGCTTTGCCGGCGTACTAAGCCGATGGCATGGTACCGACTATCGTAGGTTGAGGGTCGTTGGTGGATTGATCACCGTGGCTTTCCTTGGAGCCTACGCCGCAGCCCAGCTTAACGCGGGAAGCAAAGCGTTGTACGTGCTTTTTGATTGGGATTATGCGGTGGGCGCAAGTATTGGTGCTGGGATGGTGCTGCTGTACTGTTTTGCCGGAGGTATTCGTGCCTCTATTTGGACCGATGCAGCGCAATCTTTTGTAATGATTGTTGCGATGGGGTTGCTGTTTTTTGTTGCTGCGTCAGAAATTGGTGGGCTGAATGAGTTTTTTACAGCGCTCGGAAGTATTTCGCCAAGCTATATGGATTTATTCCCCGGGGATATGTCATTAGGTGTCTTCGCAGGACCATTCTTATTTGTATTAGGCTGGATTTTTGCCGGCTTCGGTGTGGTTGGTCAACCGCATATCATGGTGCGCTTCATGACAATGGACGCGCCTGAAAATATGAACCGCGTACGTGTTTATTATTATGGTTGGTACATTGCTTTTTATACACTCACGGTATGTGCAGGATTGGCTGCACGTTTGCTTCTTCCGGAGGTCGGTAACTTTGATGCGGAGCTGGCATTGCCAACTCTGGCGCAGCAATTACTGCCAGAATTATTGGTAGGACTGATCTTGGCTGGCTTGTTCGCTGCGACCATGTCTACGGCTGATTCACAGATACTTAGTGTAACCGCAGCCATCACGCATGACTTTACTAACGGTAAAAAAATATCGTATGTCATGACGAAACTTACTACGGTCCTGGTGGTTGCAGTTGCTTTAGGGATAGCATTATTCGGTAATGAGAGTGTTTTTAGTCTGGTGATCATTGCTTGGTCAGCACTAGGCGCAGCATTTGCACCATTACTCGCTGTGTATGCTCTAGGTGGAAAACCGTCTGAAAAAATGGCTCTCACCATGATGTGTAGTGGCCTTGGCGCTATGCTTCTCTGGCGTTATTTTGGCTTGAGTGACATTGTTTACGAGGTAGCTCCAGGCATCCTCGTCGGGTTATTGCCGTATGTAGTTTTAAGAATTTGGAAGAAATAATTATTGCTTCTATGTAGAAGTATTCAGTTGCGCTGGATTTTTTTGCATAAAAAATCAAGCAAAGACATCAACAACTTTTAATTGATGTGGCATAGACCGGGTTAGGGATTTCTTCCTAACCCATGGATGATGAGCAAAGCTTTTCATTTTTGTGGGTCACTTATCCTCTTGCAAAAATGTTTTGGTATTCCCGCTTTGCAGTTCTACTTAAAACGATTGATGGGCTGAATTGGAAATGAGAGTTTTCAATCACTGGATTGCGTTGTCCCAAAGATTTACTCACTTATAGAAAAACCCAACGGTTTTTCTACGTTTCAAACCATCAGTATATAAGAAAAGGAACTTACAATGACCAAGACTTCAACGAATGAGTAATGACCTGATGACCACGGTCGGGGTCGCGACGAGGCAGATAAAGCCCGCGGCTGTGGTTTATTGTGAAGGAAACTTTGCTAGCGTAGATGGAAAAACGGCAAATGGGTTGATCCATCAGAGCGACTCTTATGAGATTGTATCTGTGATCGATTCTTCAAAAGATGGGGTGGATAGTGGTGTGGCACTATTTGGACATGCTAACGGCATCCCCATTCTCAGAGATATAGATGCAGCGCTGCATCATCTTGATGTAAAACCAGAAGTGTTTATTTATGGTCTGGCACCCTCGACTGGGCGTTTGTCACAAGTAGATCGGGACGTCGTTAGTAGAGCGATCGCGCACGGCATGCATGTCGTGTGTGGTTTACATGAATTTCTTGGTGATGATCCTTTCTTTAGAGACGCCGCCAAAAAAAATCAGGTGAACATTTACGATATCCGTAAGCCTAAACCAAATCATGTATTAAGAATTTTTGATGGCTCTATCAGTTTAGTGAAATCAAAGCGTATTGCAGTGATGGGTACTGATTGTGCCATCGGAAAAAGAACCACTGCTACGATTCTAGATAAGGCTTTGAATTCTCAAAACGTAAAAACCATTCTCGTTGCTACAGGGCAGACTGGTCTGATGCAGGGTGCACGTTATGGAGTTGTTATGGACGCCTTGCCTTCGCAATTCTGTGCGGGAGAGTTGGAGGCATGCATCACGCGAGCCTCTACTGAGGTAGGTCCAGATGTTATTCTTGTGGAAGGTCAGGGGGCGTTAGGTCATCCTGCATTTTGTACCTCTGCATTAATTCTTCGTGGTAGCCAACCCGATGGTGTGATTTTGCAACACGCACCTAAGCGGCGGTACCGGTGTGATTTTCCAAATATGCGTCTTCCTGATTTGGTTGATGAAATCCGTATTATTGAAAACTTTATTGATACAAAAGTGATTGGCATAACCATAAATCACGAAGGCATGTCGGATGAAGAGTTAGACGAAACTATGGCGAGTTATAAGGGAATCTTTGGATTGCCTGTCTGTGCCCCTCTAAGAAGTTCTCAAGAAACATTAGCGGCCATGGTCATCGATTCATTTTCCGAGATCAAACGGTCTTTGCATCGTTGATGATAAGACGGGGTCTTCGCGTTGAAATTGATCTTAATAAAATTCGTGAGAACAGTGCATGGTTAGTTAAGGCGTTAGGTAGACGAGGTGTGACCATCATTGGGGTAACAAAGAGTGTTAGGGGAAATCCGGCAGTTGCCCGGGCTATGCTACAGGGCGGCATCACTCAGTTGGCCGATTCGCGCATATCTAATATTTATCGAATGCGAATGGCTGGTCTCTCTTGCCCCATAACGATGCTTCGCTCGCCATTAGCCAATCAAATCAAAGAAGTCATCAAGCATCGTGAGATTAGTTATAACAGCGACCTAAATATTTTGAATAAGCTGTCGAATGTTGCTTCTGACCTTGACCATCATCATGGTGTAGTAATAATGCTAGAGATGGGGGACGGACGCGACGGTTTGATGCCAGAGCAATTGCCTGAGGTCATCTCGGTGATAAAAAACCTTCCGAGTATTTCTCTAATGGGGATTGCTACTAATTCCGGTTGTCTGAGTGGGGAGCCGCCTTCCATTAACGCTATGCTTCATTTTGCTGATTTAATATTGGCTAGTGAGAAAGCTTGGAGCGGGCCTTTAGAGTCTAATTCTAATGGTGGTTCATCCGCCTTAACCTGGGCCTTTTCACCGCGGTCTAGGGGGCGAAATGTAAACCTGAGGCTTGGTGAATCAATTTTTCTTGGATCTGATCCCCTAACGCTATGCCCAATCGAGGGCTTGCATCAAGACGCAGTATCTCTATTTGCTGAGGTTATGGAGTCGTCACCCACAGACTTGGGCTTGGCTTCGCCAAAACGACGCGATGGTTCTTGCGCACGATTGGTTTTGGCAATCGGTAATCAGGACACCGATATAAAAGGGCTCGGCTCTCCGTCGGGTATTCAAATTATTGGCTCTACAAGCGATCATATGGTGGTTCATAGCCAAAGCCAATCTTATAAAGCGGGTTCGGAGATCAAGTTCTCCTTGAACTACAGTGCTTTTTCCCGTGCGATGAACTCCTGTGATGTAGAAACCTTTGTTTTTGACAATGCCTCGAACAGGACTTTAGGTGCACTTCAATGAAACTCAGGCTGAGTATTTATTCTGATTTCTTAATTGATTTTTCTTTATAACATTTATACCCCCATAGGGTATATAATCACAATTGGAATAGAATGATAACAAGGAAAAAACGTGCACCCGTCACATCAAGAGCATTTGGGAAAATTAAACCGAGTATCTGGTCAGGTAGATGCTATTAAACGGATGATCGATGAGGCTAAGTACTGCGTTGACATAATGACTCAAATGCGCGCAGCGCGAAATGCTTTAAAAGCGATTGAGCTTGCAGTACTTGAAACGCACATGAAGTCATGTCTGAAAGAAGCATCGAGCCATGGCGTGAATGAGCAAACGAAAAAAATAGATGAAATTGTTATGTTACTCAAAAAGTACGAGTGAGCAAGAAGCGAAAGATCTTTACATTGATTGTGCGAAATAAAAAAACAGAACTTAGTCGCCATTGTTTATTGTCCAAGGATATAACGGGATTAAGGTTTATAGGACGAATGTTGAGGGCGTCGTTTCTTACGTTGTTGTTGTCTCATGCCTCATTGGCATTTGCTGAGGGATCTCGCGCGGTGAATGATCCAGCTAAAATGCCATCGCATCAGATAGATGACATTTCGACCTTACAATTTTTCGATGACTACGATGCTTATAAGCCTAAAATACCTATTGCATGGCGCTCGGCAAATGAGTCGGTTGAAGCCATTGGTGGGTGGAAAGCATACGCTCGAGATATTTATCGGCATAAGAAATCGAAACAAGTTCGTCCGGAAGAGTAAGGGTCTGACATGCTCATAAAATATATGGTTTTTGGATTGTCAGCGACACTAATACTTACTGGTTGCTCTACATTAAACTCTGACGAACAACTCGCAAAACTAGGCAAAGAAGTCTCCAGTTATTCGGAGGTTGAGGCAGCCATATCGATCGACCCAGGCTTGGATTTGAGGCGCGATTTGATAGTGCACGAGATCTTAAAAAAACCGGTTAGTTTGGTTGATGTGCAAAAAATAGCACTCTTAAATAGTGACGAGCTTAAGGCTCTGGTTTCTGCATCACTATCAGATATGGCGAGTGCTCAACAAGCTGGGCGCATGCCAAATCCTAAGTTGGCATTTGAACGACTCTCATCTCCCAATGCTGTCTCTTATACACATCTCCGAGCCCACGAGACAGGCAGAAATCTC
>CAJXOL010000079.1 GCA_913057675.1 uncultured Pseudomonadota bacterium
CGAGATTTCTGCCTGTCTCGTGGGCTCGGAGATGTGTATAAGAGACAGGTGTAAGGGCCCGATGTATCGTAAATAAATATAGGAGGGTTTTCTTCATCGCCGTCTACCCCGGCCGTGGATGACTGTCTCACTTCTCGCATTGGTACGCGAATATCATCGGCAGAGCCGGCCGCATACACTTTCCGAGAATTAGGGAGGGAGGACGTCGAGGCTTGATCAATTTGGGCCTCTGAGTTGAGAAAATCAGGGTTTGCGTTCATTCAAAATTCCTTAAGCCGTTAAGGCGATTGCGAAAAATAACGTGTACTAGTCAGACAGTATAGTGCAGACTTGTGAGCGCGAGTCGAACTTGTAGTGTGACTAGTACACTAAGAGATCAAATGTTGCTTAATAGTCTAATTCTTGATTGAGAACTACATTGTACATGTGGCATGATTTTTTTTAACATATATATAAAAATTTTGACTTAACCGTGGACGCTACAAAGCAAAAAATTCTATTAAGAAAAAAAATTCTATGTGAGCGTGACCTTCTCTCGGATGCTCAGCGCACGATAGCGTCTAGGAATATCTCGGACCAAATTTTAGAGTTGAAATCTTTTAAGCAGTCCAAGGTTGTAGCGGCCTACATGTCATTTGGGAGCGAGTTTGAAACAAGCACCATTCTGTCTGAGGCGCTGCGTTTGGGGAAGGTTGTTGCTCTTCCTAAAATTGAATCGACACGTCATGTCATATCATTTCTTAGCTGGAATGGAAAGGCCGAGGAGCTTTTGCCAGGGCGCTGGGGTATCCTTGAGCCTGATCCGGCTCGAAGCGACTTTGTAGATTCAAGCCGG
This sequence comes from uncultured Pseudomonadota bacterium, assembly GCA_913057675.1. Classification (GTDB taxonomy): domain Bacteria; phylum Pseudomonadota; class Gammaproteobacteria; order Burkholderiales; family Eutrophovitaceae; genus Eutrophovita. Next base: position 836 of record CAJXOL010000079.1, read on the forward strand.
ATCGATTTCTTACTTGTCCCGGGTGTTGCGTTTACCGATCAAGGTTGCAGATTGGGTTATGGTGGGGGTTATTACGATTCTGTGTTATCTAAATTGCCTGAATCCTCAGCAACGGTAGCTGCGGCATTTTCCCTTCAAATTGTCCCTGAAGTACCGATTGAAGAGCATGACTTAAATGTGCAGATAGTAATATCAAGTTGAGGGGGGGTACTCAGTGCGCCAATTTTTTTGTTTAGATTCTAAATAGCTGATTGTCTTCTGAAGTGCGCCAACATTTGCATTGACGAACTGTATCGCTTCGTCTTTTTTTATATGTGTACGATCCGGGTCTGCGAGTAAGTCGTTGACCGACGACATGGCCGCATTGCTACTCTTCACCGCGCAAATGACACCTGCCGCTACTCCTTTCGCTACGATTTCGCTGAAGTTGAATGTATGAGGACCAGTAATGACATATCTTCCAATTGATAACGCTTCTAGGGGATTCTGACCACCTAATGAGACGAAGCTACCGCCCATAATGACCACATCAGAACAAGCATAATAACTGTACATTTCGCCCATTGAATCACCCAGAACGAAGCGGCAATCCTCCGGGACAAGCTCTTCATGGCTACGTTTGACTGCCTTTAGACCTCGACTTTCAATAAGTTCCATTACTATGGGGAATCGTCGTGCATGTCTGGGCACTAAAACCAACAGGCAATCGGCGGAGCAGTGTGTGATAAAACTATCAATGATCAGCGCCTCCTCTGCGTCTCGGGTGCTCGCTGCAACTACGACGTATCTCTTTTCTCCGAATAACTCGCGAAAATACTGACCCAATTTGAGTTGCTCAGAAGTGGCTCTTCTATCAAACTTGAGGTTGCCTGTAACGAGTATCTCTTTCCCGCCGATGCGCCTCAGTCGAGATGCGTCATCATCTGTTTGCGCTAAAATGCCGGCCACATGACTAATTGTTTGGTGACTAAGAGTCTTGAATTTTAGATAACCCTGCATCGACTTTTCGGACAATCGCGCATTCAACATAAAAATAGGTATGGCATTTTTTGAGCATTCTTTGTAAAGCGTTGGCCATATCTCAGTTTCCATGACCAAAAGACACATCGGTTTCACGTTTCGAATAAAGGTCGAGATAAACGGTTTGATATCAAAGGGTAAATAAGAAACCTTAACTCTCGGAGAGTTGAGTTTCTCAGCCGCTTCCCGCCCGCTCGCGGTAGTGCATGTGATGAGTACGTTAACCCCATCAAATTTGCTAACAAAGTGTTCGACGAGTTGCTGGCACGCGAGTACTTCGCCGACTGATACCGCGTGCAGCCAAATCACGGATTTATCATTCTTAAGTCTTAATAGGCCAAAACGTTCAGATAAGTTTTTGCGGTAGCTGGGCTCCATACGGCTGCGAAAAAAAACTCGTAATACAGCGATCGGTAGAATCACCCAACTTAACATTTGGTATAGAAAATACATCAATACACATCACCATTGCAGATAGTCGTTAATATATCTCCTATTGCTGCTTTGACGTCGTCGGGACTAGGAAAGCAGTTTTTTGAGCCACATCTTTTTATGATCCCATCTCCTCTCGGTCCAGTTTTCAATGGGTCAGATGCACCATAGATAGCGACCAAAGGAACCCCAAGTGCTGCAGCGAGATGCAATAGCCCCGTATCAAGCCCAACGATTAAGCTGGATTGATTCACTAGGGCGGCAACGTCACCAAGGTGCATTTTAGGCATTACCTCACCACCAGCCGATGATGCGATGCGCTCACAAATGTCGCGATCTGTCTGGTTCCCCCACGTGAACTGACATTCAAACCCCGCGGAGCTCAAGTAGTGACATATTTCGAGCCAATAGTTAGCCGGCCATAGTTTTTTCTTTTGAGCCGATGAGCATAAGATGAGGGCCTTATTTGTATGGCTAGATACTGTGTATTTTTTTATCAAGCCATAGTTCAGTTTTTCTGGGGCTGAATAACCGAAAGCTGAGGAGGCTAAATCGCGACATCGATCTAGCATGTGTTGATCGCGCTCAATTTTTACGCCAACGTCATAGCTCATTCCTGCCAGTCTCTCCCTAGCATATCCTGGCGCAAACCCGCAACTCGGACCCCTGGCGAGTTTTGCGAGCACAGCACTTTTAATTAATCCTTGTGAATCTAAAACTAAATCGTACGAGTGCTTCTTGATTTCGCGAATACAGTGACTGTATTCTTGCCATGTTGCTCTGGAAAAAACGGCCTGTCTCCAACGACGTAAAGCGATAGGAATAATGCGGTCAACTGATGGGTGTAGCTTAACCAGTGGAACGTAAGCTTCCTCAACAACCCAGTCTATTTTAGCTTTAGGAAATTCGAGAGAGATATCGGAGACCATTGGGAAGTTATGTATCACATCGCCCAATGAGGAAGTTTTGATGATAAGGACTCGCTTTGGCACGTTCACGGCTAATCGGTTGAGTTGTCTCGTTATATTAATTTTTTAATCATTTTACTCCGAGGACACTCAATTGCTTAGAATAAAGACTTATCCGTAAATATTTGGTTTAGATCAGGGTTAAACAATGTCACTTACAGTTGAGACCAAAGTATGGGAAAAAGATTGGCAATTCATATTGGAAAAAGGATTTATCCAACAGTTAATGCTTGGGGTTGGTCGAGATGCGACTAAACGACGGCTGTTAATTAACAATGTTGATAGGCCTACATCAGTAGCCCTTTGTGCAGATCAACTGATTAAAGACGGCGTGATTGATGATTACGTTATTGTTGGTGACTACTCCGAAGCGGCCTTACAATTTTTTAATCTCAGAAAATCTGATTTAGGTAAGGGTTATTACTATTCGATCGCTGAATTGGTATCCATTTACCTATGCGACACTGAATTTTTGGCCCACTTTTCTGGAGATACAACCGTGCCTGAAGACGTTCCAAATTGTTGGTTTGATGCTGCTGTTTCTTTGTTGCAGGAAAGGCCTGATGTGTCCGTTGTTAATTTAGCATGGGACGATAAATTTAAGGAGGTTGATAAGGATTCGTTATTTGTCGACGACGAGTTTGCCTATGGCTATGGATTCTCTGATCAAATGTACGTCGTTAGAGCTGCAGAGTTCAAAAGCCGTATTTATGATTACTCGCACCCGGCCTCGGATCGATACCCCAAGTATGGGGGTAACCTATTTGAGAAACGTGTCGACTCTTGGATGCGGGTGGAGAAAAGGCTGAGGGCAACCTCAAGAAAGTGGAGTTATCAACATTCGAACTTTCCCAAACGGAATTCTGTTGGGGGAGTTTTATGGCGTATGCTCAGATTAGGGTAAAGGTGATAGCGTGCGAAGTTTAGTGGCTATTTTAGATTGGTTTCTGAGGCATTAAAAATTCCCTGTATCTTTCTTTATCTTCTCTCATGGGCTTCGGAAATGAGTCATCTATTTCCAAAGTTATATAGCGTTTATTAGGATCTTGAAAATCCCTATTTTTTTGCATCGTTTTTTCAAGGAATGATTTGTCTCTGAAGTTTGGGTCGTCAAACGTGTGAGCAGTGCTGTCCATTTTTTTAATAATATCATCTAAGGACAATACCCACGTGAAGTGCCACCCACCCTTCTGAATATTTTGAACATGGTGCGCGTTGAACCAGGCTCTTTTTAAAGATCGTAAAGGGCCGCTCGACTTATAGTGTCTGACGCTTGTTGCATTAGAACGAAAAAAATTACTGAAGTGCTCGATAGTTGTTATTTTTGTTCCCTTCCAGCCAACCTCGGTGTGCTTGCCGGCGTTTTTTGGGTTTGTATCTTTCACCCAAAGGTTATTTAAATAGTAACTGTAGTAGTTTTGTAGAAAATCGCCACGCAGGAATTTGGGGTCATAGTCTGAGATTTTATCCGGATTGGGTATTTCATCGAGATCTGATATGAGTATCAGGTCCTCTGGTTTCGAGTCGTATAAGCCGCTAGTGATATTATTCCTGATAAAGTTTTCATTATTCCAAAATTCATTTTCACCGGCTGGTCGCGCTTCTAGCAGTTGATAACGAATTTTAGATTTATACTTCTCAAACTTGCTAATGTCGAAGATGGGTTTTCTTTGATCTCCTTTATGAGTGTAATTTGCTTCAGAGATGACAAAATAGTCAACATGGTCCCAAAGGGTGTCCATGCGTAGTTGAAGCAACATTTCCTCATTGAAGAAACAAAAGCAGTCGTAAATTTTTCTTTTTGGCACGCTTGAGGGTTTAAACTTAATAAAATCTTATGAAATTTATATGAACACTATTCTAATGGACGCGCCCCCAAAAGGGCAGCATGAAAATATGGATGATTACTCAGTTACTTTTGCCTGTTATAACTCCGTTGATTATACAAAAAAATGTGTTGATAGCCTGATCCAAGCGGGAACCCCAATGGGGCGAGTGATCGCTGTAGACAATGGAAGCCATGATGGCACGCAAGATTATTTGGACACTCAACCGTTTGGTGGTGTCATATTAAACAAATCCAACCTTGGCTGTGGCATAGCATGGAATCAAGGCGCTTTAGTGCAGCAGGCAGATTGGACTATCATCATGAATAATGATGTGTTGGTGACTAAGCGTTGGGCTGAGCGTCTTATAGAGGCCGCTCAAAGTGCAGATGTTAAAGTGATCAGTCCGGCAATGATTGAAGGGCCTTTGGATTATGATTTTCAAGAGTTCGCACAAAAAGCTGAAGCACGTATGGCTGATGTCACCCGGATAGGAGCAAAGCATTTAGTCTGTTTAGCCGTGCATAAGAGCGTTTGGGCCGATGTGGGATACTTTACGCCCAAGCCTCGATTACTTGGCTACGAAGATACAATATTTTTTCACGAACTTGAAAAGGCGGGGATTCAGACCGCCATTACGGGCGCCGTATGGTTCCATCATTTTGGCTCTGTAACGCAAGATCAAATAAAAAAAGAAAAAGGACTTGTTGCGTCTCATGCTCTTGGTGATCGTAAGAATTATAAAACATTGGGGTTGAATTGGTTCGAGCGAAAAATAAGACGTTTCAAACGAAAAAATCTGGAGTCCTCATGGAGAAGAGACGAAATGCAAGCTTTCGATATGACGGCGCATGGATTAAGACAGAATGGTAAGTTTGTGTGGCGATGAACGATGGAGCCAGTAATTAGATATTGTTTGAGAGGGTGAGCGATTCGATGAGTATCTCTGTGGTTATTATCACGAAGAACGCTGAGCGCACGCTGGCCACTTGTCTTGATGGTCTTAAATGGGCTTCAGAGGTTATCATTTTAGATAATGGTAGCGATGACCAAACACCTCAAATAGCCAGTTCAAAGGGCGCTAAATTTCATATATCTGATTGGCATGGGTTTGGCCCACAAAAAAATTTAGTAATCGATCTGGCGGTATCGCAATGGATCTTATCGGTAGATTCAGATGAATTCGTGACGCCTGAATTAGCCGCTGAGATCATCCGTACAGTTGGGTCAAAACCAGAAGAAGATATTTTTGAATTATCCAGAATATCAAGTTATTGTGGTAGAGAAATGCGTCACTCCGACTGGTTTCCTGATTATGTGCCAAGATTATTTCGAAAGGGAAAGGCTCGGTTTAGCGATAGTCTCGTGCATGAACGGCTAGTGTTTGAGAGTAAGCCTAAGCGGTTAATAAATCATTTAATTCATGATTCATTCCATTCTCCACATGAGGTTCTTGAAAAGATGAATCGTTATTCATCATTAGGGGCGCAGCAGCTTGCTCAATCAGGAAGAGGCTCAAGTTTGCTGACAGCGGTGTTGCATGGGCTCGGAGCTTTTTTAAAAACCTACGTGATTAAAGCGGGCTTTCTCGATGGGGTTGAGGGTTTTATGCTCGCGGTGTCTAACGCTGAAGGGGCTTATTACAAATATGTCAAACTCTATTACTTAAATAAACAGAAACTTTGAAAACGACTGTTATCGTCACTACTTATAACCGGCCGGATGCCCTTGAGGCAGTCGTGCGAGGATTTTTTTTACAATACGATCTGAATTTTGATCTGATTGTTGCTGATGATGGGTCCGATCAACGAACTAGGGACACAGTGGCTAAGCTTGTGTTCGAGGCTCCATTTGAGGTTTCGCACGTTTGGCATGAGGACTTAGGATTTCGGGCGTCGGCAATCCGTAACAAAGCTATCAAGGCCGCTAAAGGGGATTATTTAATATTCACTGATGGTGATTGTGTTCCAAGAAGAAATTTTGTATCGAATCATAAGAATCTGGCTGAAAAAAATTGGTTTTTGTCTGGGAATCGAGTGCTTTTAAGTCCGCGTCTCACTGCGAAAGTCTTGAAAAATTCCATTCATGCGGGTTGTTGGGACTCACTAACAATATTGCGACATTATTTAGCTCGAGATATCAATCGTTTGTTGCCGTTTTTAACAAATCCTACTTTATCACTATTCAGGAAGTTGGCTCCTCATCGGTGGAGAGGTGTGAAAACCTGTAATTTCTCAATTTGGAAGTCTGATCTTATTGCGGTAAATGGTTTTGAGGAAGAGTACGAAGGGTGGGGTCTTGAGGATTCAGATTTAGTTGTGCGACTTATCAAAAATGGTGTGAAGCATAAAAGTGCACGACGAGCGACGCCAACACTACACCTTTGGCATGAAGAAAATGACCGAAGCAACTTGGTCCAAAATGAAGAAAAGTTCAAGACTGTCCTGAACTCAAGCCGAGTCATGCCCAGCGTCGGCCTTCATCAACAAGTTTTGTAGTGATCCCTGAAGATTAATTAGGATATAGTCGCTTGAAAATTTTAGTCATCTGTCCCAGAAGAGTAGGAGATGTTTTTTTAGCGACATCCGTTATTCGCGCATTGAGAGTTCGTTACCCTAACGCTCAGCTAGATATGTTGGTGTTTCGTGGCACTGAAGTTGGTGTTTTGTCTAACCCGGAAATTGATAATGTGATTTCAGTGCCGGTGCGAAGCAGTTTTGGCGCACAATGCCGATTGATATTCAAATACTACCGTCAATACGACATCTCTATTTCGTTATTACCGGGTGATAGACCAGTTTTGTATGCGTGGTTGATGGGGAAAAAGCGGTATGGCACGTTAACGCTGGCTAAGAAATATTTTTGGAAGAAGTGGGCTCTTCACAAATGGGTTGAGTTTGATGGTTCGAGACGCCATACGTTAGTGATGTATCACGACATAGTGGCTGATTTAACGGATAGTGCTAAAAGAGCGCCTCAGATCTCTAAGCGAGTAATCGAAGCAGAGATCCAAATTACCAGGTATACCCGTTGGTCACATAACAATAGTTATGTGGTTATGCATTTGACGCCTAAGTTTAGATATAAGGAATGGCCGCTCTCAAAATGGCACTCCCTGATCCAAGCGTGTCTTGAGCGTGATCTGGGGATTATACTTGTCGGGATTTTTGATGGGTCAGCTCTTGACGGTCTAAACCTGATGTACGCTGATGAACCAAGAGTGCTCAATCTTTTAAATCAAACATCTATTAATGAGCTGGTAAAAATAATTCACTCGGCGGACTGTTATATTGGAACTGATACCGCGGTCACGCATATGGCTGCTGCTACCGGCACGCCAACAGTCGCAATTTTTGGCCCCTCCAGCCCCTTGGTTTGGGGCCCATGGCCTAAGGACTATTCTGGGGGCGCGAGTGCCTGGCGTCAGACTGGGTCGCAGACAGTTGCAAATGTGACATTGATACAAGGTCTGGGATCGTGTGTGCCGTGCCTACAAGAGGGTTGTTCTCAGCATATTGGGAGTGTCAGTGATTGCCTGGTTGGACTAGAGTCTACCCGAGTGCTGCAAGCCATTCTCAGTTATCTTGAGCGATAGTGGCGTTAGCTTGTTCGTCAGCATGGTATGACGATCGAACCAATGGCCCAGATGCGACATGCTTAAATCCAATTGACAGTCCTAATTGTTCGAATCGTCGAAATTGATCGGGGTGGACATAACGCTCAACGGGTAGGTGTCCTTTTGTTGGTTGTAAATACTGCCCAATCGTCAGCATGTCCACTTCATGTCTTTTTAAGTCATGCATGACTTCGATGATTTCATCGTCGGTTTCGCCGAGCCCAACCATAACGCCAGATTTGGTGACTACGCTAGGATTTGTTTTTTTAAATTGCTGAAGCAAGTCAAGAGAGTGTTGGTAGTCGGCTCCCGGCCTAGCTTGCTTATAAAGTCGAGGGACAGTCTCTAAATTATGGTTCATAACATCAGGTAGCTGGGCACTCAACAAACGAATCGCAGTATCAAGACGACCTCTAAAGTCAGGGGTAAGTATTTCAACTTTGATGTTTGGCGATGTCGAGCGAATGGCTTTGATGCAGTCAGAGAAGTGTGCGGCACCACCATCCCTGAGGTCATCGCGATCCACGCTCGTGATGACCACGTAATTGAGTTCCATATCTTTAATAGTGCTGGCGAGCCTCCCTGGTTCGGCCTCATCAACGCCATTGGGTCGGCCATGCGCGACATCGCAAAATGGACATCTCCGTGTACAGAGGTCTCCCAGAATCATAAACGTAGCTGTTCCTTTAGAAAAACATTCCCCGATATTTGGACAGGTTGCCTCCTCACAAACGGTGTGCAGCGAGCTTTTGCGAAGTTTGTTTTTAATGTCTTGAAATTTGGTGCTCGTCTGAAGTTTGATACGTATCCAATCGGGTTTCCTAATGGGATCAATTGGTTGTATTTTGATTGGGTTTTTTGCGGTTTTCTCTAACCCTGTTTCTCTGATTTTTCTACTATTCATGGTTTTATTAAATTTTGTCTCCAAAGGATACGAAAAATTGATCAATCCACCGCTTACTGATTTCGTCAATGGCGAGATTAACGTCTAAGTCTTTGAGTTGCGTGACGCTTAAATCTGCGTATCCGCAAGGATCAATCTGTTCAAACGGGCTAAGGTCCATATCAACATTTAAAGCCACACCATGATATGAGTATCCGTTTCGAACTTTAAGCCCCAAGGATGCAATTTTTTTACCTTGAACGTAAACCCCAGGTCGCGCTTTTTCTCCTGTCTCTTATACACATCTCCGAGCCCACGAGACAGGCAGAAAT
>CAJXOL010000080.1 GCA_913057675.1 uncultured Pseudomonadota bacterium
TCTACACACTGCATATCGTCGGCAGCGTCAGATGTGTATAAGAGACAGCATCTCAATCGCCGCGTGGCCGTGGGGTGCCTATCTCGGCAGTGAAGGTATTGAGAAGGGCATTCGTGTAAAAACATCTAGCTACTCAAGGCACCATGTTAACGTCACGATGTGCCGTGCTAAGTATTCCGGAACCTATGCCAACTCAATACTGGCGAACCAAGAAGCTATTGATGACGGCTACGACGAAGCTTTACTTTTAGACGTTGATGGCTTTGTGGCGGAGGGTGCGGGAGAAAATCTGTTTATCGTAAAAAATAATACAATTTATGAGCCGGAGCTAACTTCAGCGCTCATGGGCATAACCCGAGATACAGTGATAACTCTAGCGAATGCAGCTGGCATCAACGTTGAATCAAGAAGGTTAACACGAGATGATGTGTACACAGCTGACGAAGCATTTTTTACAGGAACGGCAGCTGAGGTTACCCCAATACGAGAATTGGATAGACGAGCCATCGGACAAGGAACGCGAGGACCCGTTACAGAACTCATTCAAAAACAATTCTTTGATATCGTGAATGGCAAATCACCCACATACGATAAGTGGTTAACATATGTTCGATAATAATAATAGTAGTGTGGCCTCATCTAACCAAGCTGAAATTATCGGCATAGCGGCATCCGATCTTCCTTTAGCCTGTCCCTCTCAGCCGAATCAAGCTTGGAATCTTCACCCACGGGTATTTTTAGATTTTCACGGCGAGAAAAAAACTCAGTGTCCTTACTGTGGTACGCGTTACCAAATCATCTGATTCCTCAAAAAACCAGTCTACCCGTGAAATCAAGTCCACAGGCATAAATTTAAGAGAGCACATATATTGCTCCTTCACGACAAATAAGTGACTCACTTCAAAAACGTCAGTCGTATTTTAGTTGTTGCGCCGTCTTGGCTTGGCGATGCGGTTATGTCTCACTCCCTCATCCGTCGCCTATCTCAAGAATATCAAACAGCCTCAATCGATGTTTTCGTGTCTAAAGCGATTGAGGCTATCTACATACAGATGCCTGAAGTCAGCAGAATTGTTAATAACCCGTTTGGACACGCACAATTAAGACTGCGCGACCGTTGGAATACCGCTCAAGTCCTAAAATCCAATCGATACGATGTGGTCTACGTCTTACCGAATAGCATCAAAAGTGCCCTAATTCCCTTTCTCGCGCGCATACCTCATCGAGTCGGATACACAGGCGAATCAAGGTTCGGTCTACTCAATCATCGGCAAACACTCAATAAGGCGCAACACCCCCTTCTTGTGGATCAATATTTAGAATTGGCGAGGCATACTCAATCGGATGTCTTAGCGTTACGCGAAAATCCCAACCTCAGAGTAGCCAAAATCGATTGCGAACTGACGCTTGCGAAATTTAATATCAACGCTAAAATACCTTACGTTTGTTTGTGTCCAGGAGCTGAATATGGTCCAGCTAAACGCTGGCCTGAACAACACTTCGCAAAATTAGCTCAAGAGCTTCACACTCGTCATCTACCTTCGGTCATCTTAGGCGGTAATCATGACGTCGATATCGGAGCAGCCATTCATAGCTTGAGTCTAGAATCAACTAAAGATGTAACTGGAATGACTAATCTAGAAGAAGCGGTGCATTTGATTGCTGGCGCCAAATGCGTCATCACTAATGATTCTGGATTAATGCACATCGCCGCAGCGCTGAATACACCCCTTATTGCATTATTTGGATCTAGCTCTCCAAGCTACACACCACCACTATCAAAAAAGGCCAAGATCCTCACGCTGTCCTTAGAGTGCTCTCCTTGCTTTCAAAGAAATTGTCCACTTGGGCACACCAGGTGTCTCACGGAGATCCAGACGGGTAGCGTACTGACGGAAGTGATGGCATTAGTCGCTGAAAACTAAATCGCAATGACTATAGATATCCACGAATCACATAGCTACCAATCGCCCGATTGGCTACCAGGCAGTCATGCACAAACCATATTTCCTTTTTTGTTTAGATCCCCAGCACCAATTTTTTACCAAAGGCAAAAAATTGAAACGCCAGATGGAGATTTTCTGCATATAGATTGGGTTAATACAACCTCTAAGAGCCCACTAGTCGTGTTACTCCACGGACTTGAAGGAAGCTCAGACAGTCATTACTCAAGAGCGCTAATGGCTAAAATTAAACACATAGGTTGGGCCGGGTGTATCGTGCACTTCAGAGGCTGCAGCGGTCTCCCAAACCGATTGCCGCGAGCTTATCATTCGGGGGATAGTAACGAGCTTGAATGGCTCATCCCAGAGCTAAAAAAAATGTGTTTGGGACCCATGTTCGTTGTGGGCTATTCTTTAGGAGGTAATGTATTACTAAACTGGTTGGGGAAACCTGGTTATCAAAACATCTCGACGATTAATGCCGCCGTTTCCATATCAGCACCTTACGACTTAGTTGTTGCGGGAAATCGACTGAGCCAAGGCATTAACAAGATTTATGGTGGGCATTTCTTACGAACACTCAAACGAAAAGCATTACGTAAAATTGTAAGTCATCGACTAGATATCTCACAAGAATCAATCAAAGCTTGTAGGACACTCAAAGAATTTGATAATCGCTTTACCGCGCCCATACATGGATTTAATGGTGTCGCTGATTACTGGTCACGAGCAAGCAGCAAACCTTTTTTATCATCCATCAAGAATTCCACTCTAATTATCCACGCGGAAAATGACCCATTCTTGTCCGGGCTTGAACTAAAAACACTAACAAGAGAAAATGATCATATTACGTTGAACTTAACAAAATACGGTGGTCACGTAGGGTACATTAGTGGCACATTTCCAGGCCATATAGAATGGTTGCCAGAACAAATTACTAAATATTTTATGGATTTTTTATGAATATAGAGTCATCAATTTTTAAGGCCTACGACATACGAGGCGTCGTAGGAACTTCCTTAACACTCGAGGGCGTGACATTAATTGGTAAAGCGATTGGGAGCCAGATTCAGAATGGGAAAGCAATATGTATCGGTCGAGATGGTCGGCTTAGTGGCCCTTCCATTGTTTCGGCCCTCATCGATGGCCTAATCTCTTCGGGCGCAGATGTGATTGATATCGGCCAGGCGAGCTCACCAGCCTTATATTTTGCCACGCACGAACTTGAAACTGGGAATGGCGTCATTGTTACTGGGAGTCACAACCCTCCAGAGTATAACGGGCTTAAGATCGTCTTAGACGGACATGCTATTTATGGGGATCAAATTCTCGACCTACTTAAACGAATACAAGAAAATAACTTCGTGATTGGTAATGGTCACCTATCCAGCACCAACATAAGCGAACGATATATCACCCGCGTCCAAAGTGACATTAAATTAGCTCGGAAGATGAAGATAACAATCGACTGCGGCAACGGCGTTGCTGGAATGTATGCTGCTGAAATATTCAAATCGATTGGCTGTGATGTACGAGAGCTTTTCTGCAACGTTGATGGAACCTTTCCCAACCATCACCCAGACCCTTCTAAACCTGAAAACTTGCGGGATTTAATCAAAGACGTCGCTGAAGGAGAATCGGAACTGGGTTTAGCATTCGATGGCGATGCAGATCGACTAGGCATTGTGACGAAACAAGGAGAAATCATTTATCCCGATCGACTAATGATGATGTTTGCTGATGATTTGCTCACTCGACATAAAAATGCGGAGATCATCTACGATGTTAAGTGCTCGAGAGACCTGAGTCACTGGATCAAAGAACGTGGCGGACGTCCTAAAATGTGGAAAACTGGTCACTCTCTTATCAAGGCTGAAATGAAAGCCTGCAACATTCTCTTGGGAGGGGAAATGAGTGGACACTTCTTCTTCAAAGAAAGATGGTACGGCTTTGATGATGGGATATATGCAGGCGCACGATTACTAGAGTATCTCAGCAAGCAATCGTCAATAAGCCAAAGATTTAATACTTTGCCAAATGCTTTTTCAACACCAGAAATCCAAATTCAGTGTACGGAAGGAGAAAATTTCTCAATAACTGAGCGATTGAAGACCTCGGATTGTTTCTCTACCGCTGAAGATAAATTAACCATAGACGGAATACGCGTTGAATACAAGGATGGATTCGGACTAGCCAGAGCATCCAACACAACACCTACAATCGTATTACGGTTTGAAGCAGACACTAAACCTGCGCTCAAAAGAATTATGGAGGAATTTAAGAAAGCACTTGCTATAGTAGCCCCCCATCTTGCATTCCCTCTGTCAGATGAAGATTAGTCGTCGAGAGACTTATTCTGAGCGCTCAGCTACCCAACTTAGTACAGACGCTATTGCCGCATTCAAAGCTTTGGGGTTTGTCCCGCCAGCTTGAGCAAGGTCAGGTCGGCCTCCACCCTTACCGCCAACTTGCTTAGCGACGTAATTAACCAGCTCTCCCGCCTTAAACTTCTCTGTTAAATCGTCAGTCACTCCAGCAATTAATGTGATTTTTTCACCACTAATGGCCGCTAGCAAGATTACGCCAGACTTTAACTTTGTCTTTAGCTGGTCGATAGTTTGGCGTAACAAAACAGCATCTGAGTCCTGTAGCACTGTCGCTAATACAGTAACGCCGTTAACCGTCTGCGCCCTAGCAACCATGTCCTCACCTTGGCCTGAGGCCACTTTTGACTTGACGCGAACAAGCTCTTTCTCAAGTTTTCGAACATTATCTAAAATCTGCGACAAACGATCGTTGGCTTCGTCCGGCACAACCTTCAATAACGTTGAAATCTGATCAAACTGGCTGTCTCTTCGATGAATATGATCAAGCGCACCTTGTGCTGTCTTCGCCTCTATGCGCCGCACGCCAGAAGCAATACCTGCCTCGGCAGTTATCTTGAATAGTCCAATATCACCCGTCCGATTGACATGCGTGCCACCGCATAATTCTGTTGATAAATTGGCCATCTCTATTACACGGACCTCATCACCATACTTTTCTCCAAATAAAGCGACGGCTCCCGTCTCGATCGCCTGGTCATAACCCATAACTCTAGCCTGAACGTCAGCGTTACCGCGAATGCTATTGTTTACCGCATTCTCTACTTTCTCTAGCTGTAGTGATGTAAGGGGTTTAGGATGAGAAAAATCAAATCGTGTTCGTGTTTCATCTACCAAAGAACCTTTTTGTTGCACATGATTACCCAGAACCTGACGTAACGCCGCATGAAGAAGGTGAGTGGCCGAGTGATTAAACATCGTAGCAGCACGAACAGCACCATTAACCTCAGTAGCGACCGAATCCCCTACTTTCAACTCGCCATTGGCCACTTCACCATGATGTCCGAAGACCTCCGCTTGGATCTTTAGAGTATCGCCAACGCGAAACGTCGAATACGGAGGAACTTCTGTCGCAATGGTCCCTCGATCCCCTACCTGCCCCCCAGATTCGGCATAAAAACTAGTCTTATCAAGAACGACAATCCCTTTATCTCCTTTGACTAAGCGATCCACGAAAACATCGTCTTTGTAGAGCGCGACCACCTCTGAATTTGTTACCAATGAATCATACCCGCTAAATTTGGTATTTAAACCTTTGTATTCAAGTCCTTGGGCACTCTGGAATTTGGAGGCGGCTCTCGCCCTTTGTCGCTGCTGCTCCATTGCGGCTTCAAATCCTGAAAGATCAATCTGAATACTGCGCTCACGTGCAATATCTGCAGTTAAATCTACTGGAAATCCAAACGTATCGTATAAACGGAATACAGTTTCACCATCTAAGACCTTGTCTTCCCTCAGTAACGCAGCCTCCAAAATCGTCATCCCCTTTTCAAGAGTCTCAGCAAAGCGACGTTCTTCTTCAAAAAGAACCTCGGAGACTCGTTTTTGGGCAAGCGACAGCTCGGGATAAGCCGCACCCATGACCTGAACCAAGTCGGCAACCAAGTTATAAAAAAAAGGATTTGAACAACCTAGTTTATATCCATGTCGAATCGCTCGTCGAATGATCCGCCTCAAAACATAGCCACGCCCCTCATTGCTTGGAAGAACTCCATCCACGATAAGAAAAGCGCAAGAGCGAATATGATCGGCTATTACCTTTAGAGACGCGTCGCCAGAATCTTTACAGCTTGTCTCGCGAACAACTGCATTAATTAAAACTTGAAACAGATCAATATCATAATTGGAATGAACCTTTTGAAGAACAGCGGCCATACGCTCCAACCCCATACCGGTGTCAACAGACGGTTTAGGTAATGGATTCATAGCTCCAGCCTCATCCCGATTAAACTGCATGAAAACTAAGTTCCAAATTTCAATGAAACGATCACCATCCTCATCCTTGGAACCTGGAGGGCCACCATCCACGTGCGTCCCGTGATCCCAAAATATCTCTGAGCACGGCCCGCAAGGACCGGTCTCTCCCATTTGCCAAAAATTATCACTTTGATATTTTTGGCCGCCAGGTTTATCACCAATACGTACAATGCGCTCTGTTGGGATTTTAATATCCTTGGCCCATATGTCGTAGGCCTCCTGATCTGTTTCGTACACCGTGACCCACATACGACTAGGATCCAAACCAAACTCTTCGGTCAATAAGCCCCAAGCGAGTCGTATCGCATCTGATTTGAAATACTCCCCAAAACTAAAGTTGCCGAGCATTTCAAAAAACGTGTGATGGCGCGCGGTATAACCCACGTTTTCCAAGTCATTATGTTTACCTCCTGCTCGCACACATCGTTGCGAGGTCGTAGCCAGCGAGAAGGAGCGTTTTTCATGTCCAAGGAATACGTCCTTAAATTGGACCATGCCTGCATTAGTAAACAACAACGTTGGATCATTTCCGGGAACAAGTGGGCTACTCGAAACAATCGTATGACCACTTCGCTCGAAGTATTTCAGAAATCTTTCTCTAATTTCATCACTTTTCATTTGCGTGTCTCATCACTTTAAATAACACTTTTATCAATCCTTAAAAACATCTTGATCGAGCGTGCAGCTTGAGTCCGACAAGACTTTTTTTATCGTACTTTGATCAAAACCTCGATTCAATAAAAAGCGGGCTTGCTTTGCCCATTCAGCAGGAGACTTTGGCTTCAAACTAAATTTTTTGGACCAAACCAATCGAGCAACAGCAAAGTCACCGTTAAGAACCTCTTCTCGATATTCCAGAATGGTATTTTTACCTACACCTCTCACTTCTAGGTCTCGAAAAATTTTTCTCATACCAAACCGTTCACGCTTAGTACGAATAAAAGCTTCAACATAACGACGGTCATCTAGCCAGCCTTTATGCTCAAAGTCATCAAGTAACTGGGTGACATCTTGCTGGTTTCCACCCTTCAGGAGAAGCTTATTACCCAGTTCAAAACGTGTATATTCTCGCCTGCCCAATAGACGAAGCGCCGTTTGCGTGAGTGACTCTTCCAAAGAAATTCTCCCGAGATTTACTCGTCAGACACCTCAGAGCCTTTTTGAGCTTTTGGCGCTTTCGGCGCTTTTGGAGTATTGACAAGACGAACACCAACAATCTCACGCACTTTATTTTCAATTTCGATAGAGATTTGCGGATTGTTCTTTAAAAATTCTCGGACATTATCTTTACCTTGTCCGATACGATCCCCATTGTAGCTATACCAAGAGCCGGCTTTCTCCATGATATTGTGCTTAACTCCTAGATCAATAACTTCACCTTCCCGGGAAATTCCTTGGCCATAAAGAATATCAAATTCCGCCTGTCTAAAGGGTGGGGCAACTTTATTCTTTACTACTTTGGCGCGAGTCTCATTACCGATCACTTCGTCAGATTTTTTAATCGCACCAATACGTCGAATATCAATTCGAACCGAAGAGTAAAACTTAAGGGCATTTCCTCCTGTCGTGGTCTCAGGATTGCCAAACATGACACCAATCTTCATGCGTATCTGGTTAATAAAAATAACTAAGGTATGCGATTTCTTAATGTTCGCAGTTAGTTTTCGAAGTGCCTGAGACATCAATCTAGCCTGCAGGCCCATTTGATGATCACCCATTTCACCCTCAATCTCCGCGCGTGGCGTTAACGCTGCAACCGAATCAATAACTACCACGTCAACAGAAGCTGACCGAACCAACATATCTGCTATTTCCAATGCCTGTTCACCGTTATCGGGTTGGGAAATCAACAACTCATCAATGTTGACACCTAACTTTGTCGCGTACTCAGGGTCAAGAGCATGCTCTGCATCAATAAAAGCTGCAGATCCACCAATTTTTTGCATCTGTGCAATCACAGAAAGCGTCAATGTAGTCTTGCCAGATGACTCTGGACCGTAAACCTCAACTACCCGACCTCTAGGCAACCCACCAATGCCAAGAGCAATATCAAGACCGAGAGATCCCGTGGAAACCACCTTCAATTCAGGATCAACTTCCTGCTCCCCAAGCCGCATAATGGAGCCTTTGCCAAACTGCTTCTCAATCTGAGAAAGTGCCGCCTCTAGCGCTTTTTGCCTATTTTCATTCATTTGTATTTGAGCTCCGGATGTCTAAGGTTAATCATGGTTTATTAGATTATCGCACAGCATCGAGAAGTCCGAAGCCGCTTATTAAAACTCATCTATTCCAATGTGCCATACCTCAGAAAGGTCTAATTCTGAGATAAAAAATGCCCCATCAAATTAAGACCCTCTATCACCGTTTGCAGACGCACAGAGTTGCGATCACCTTCAAACAAGTATCTTCTCGTCATCAAACCTTTAAACTCATGACCGACGCCGATCCAGACTGTACCCACAGGTTTATCTTCAGTCCCTCCGTCGGGACCTGCTACGCCACTCGTCGCAATGGAACAATTGGCTCCGGTACGATTCAACACGCCGATTAACATCTTCTCGACAACCACGTCAGACACCGCACCATACCTGTCTCTTATACACATCTGACGCTGCCGACGATATGCAGTGTGTAG
>CAJXOL010000081.1 GCA_913057675.1 uncultured Pseudomonadota bacterium
GAGATTTCTGCCTGTCTCGTGGGCTCGGAGATGTGTATAAGAGACAGGAATTTCAACTTGGCGAGCGGTTTGAAAAGATACCTTATCCAGCACCTATATTCTGTTTTGATTAAATGCCCCTTTTGGTCTCGTTTTGAAAATAATGGGGGGGCTAAGTTAAAGCGTATCTTAAAGTTCCCGTCGAACGTGTCACGCAGGTTCTTCAAGAAGGCGGGGTCAGCGTACATTCTCGCGATTTCATATTCGTCTTTATAAGCCATGAGGTCAAATAAATGTCTCGCAAAGGATATGCTCAGTGATTGTTTGTTTTCACGTGACTCGTTCTGTTTGTGCATGCGCTGGACCGCGTTTTCATAACGCTGGGCATAAGCATAATTTTGGTATCGAGTCAGTCGCTTGATCCGGTCATCGAGTATGTCGAAGAGAGATGTCGTGTCGCGCTTCAACTCAGGTTTATTCGGGTTTGCCCGTTCAGTAACAGTGGCTTCATCGATGGCTGCATAGCGCCCCCAAAGAAACGCTTCTTTATTCGCTTGTGTTGCAACGCCGTTCAGTTCGATGGCTTTTATAAGAGATGCTTCTGTTAGTGGGACCCGTCCTTTTTGGAACGCTAAGCCGAGCATAAAGAGGTTGGTTGCAATTGAGTCTCCGAGTAAGCGCGTCGCTAGCTTTGTGGCGTCGATGAATGTAGCCTGATTCGCTACAGATTCTTTGATGAGTGTCGCGAGTTGTGCTTGGGGGAACTCCCAATCTCTATCTTGCGTGAACGCTCCGGTGGGTTGATCATGGGTATTGATGATCGCCGTCGTTCTCCCCGAGCGTGTTTTTGAAATAGCGTCCTGACCGCCAGCAGTTAGCATATCGCACCCTAGCAATAGATCAGCTTCTCCAGTTGCAATTCGTTGAGCCCGTATTTGATGATTTTGTTGGGTGATACGGACATGAGAAGTAACGGCCCCATTTTTTTGGGATATACCTGTCATATCAAGTACAGAAATTCCTTTTTCTTCAAGGTGTGCTGCCATGCCAAGAAGAGCACCTACTGTTATGACGCCAGTGCCCCCGATACCTGTAATATAAATATTGTATGGGTCTTCGCCAAGTGTTGGAATGGTTGGCGCAGGCAAATTTGGTAATTCAGCGGCATCATTTATCTTCAGCCTTGATTTCTTTGGTATGCCGCCCTCTATCGTCACAAAGCTGGGGCAAAATCCTTTTGCGCAGGAGTAGTCTTGATTGCACGATGACTGGTCAATCATTCTTTTTCGGCCAAGCACTGTTTCGATAGGAAGTATTGATGTGCAATTTGACGCTAAGCCACAGTCACCACAACCTTCGCAGACGTCGGTGTTGATGTATAAACGTTTTTTGGGTTTTGGGAGTTCGCCGGTCTTGCGTCGTCGCCTTTTTTCTGCGGCGCACGTTTGATCATAGATTAAGATAGAAACGCCTTTTAAGCGTTGAATTTTTTCTTGAGTGATTGCTAATTCATCTCGGTGAACGATTTTGGTCGGAGCCTTGATTATGTGGTTGCCGCGGTATCGGCCGAGATCCTCGGTGACCACCACGATTTCTTTGATGCCTTCGCTGTAGAGCTGTGCAATAATCATCGGGACGGTCAAAACGCCATCAATTGGTTGCCCGCCGGTCATTGCGACGACATCGTTATAAAGAATTTTATAGGTGATGTTAATGCCCGCGGCGATGGATGCGCGGATCGCGAGTGAGCCTGAGTGGAAATACGTCCCATCACCTAAGTTGGCGAAAACATGATCTCTCTTTGAAAACGGCGCTTGGCCAATCCAGGCAACTCCCTCGCCCCCCATTTGTGACATGGTTTTGTTCTGCTTTGGATAAATTGCGGTTGCCATGACGTGGCAACCAATTCCGGCAAGAGCAAGACTCCCTTCGGGAACTTTTGTTGAGGAATTATGAGGGCAGCCGGAACAGTACCAAGCAGGACGATGTGGGGTATCTACCGCCCGTGCTAAAACCGCCTCTTTAGAATCTAGAAAGTTGAGTTGAGCCGCTAGCTCGGCGCTGTTATGAAATCGATTTATTCGCGACGCAATGACCCTGGCAATTTGTGCAACGGAAAAATCCGCCTTCGCAGGCAGCAGCCATTCTCCTCGCTGACGGACCCATTCTCCTTTATCATCAAATTTTCCAATAATCCTTGGGCGAACGCTTGGATCCCAGTTGTAGAGTTGCTCTTTAAGTTGATATTCGACCACCTGTCGTTTTTCCTCGACAACGAGAATTTCCTGAAGCCCACGAGAAAACTCCCTGATACCGTCGGGCTCAAGGGGCCAAGGCATGGTTACTTTAAACAGTCGTATACCAACGTTGGTGACCTCTGATTCGGATATCCCTAATTCGTCTAGAGCTTCAAGAACGTCCATGTAGGATTTTCCAGAGGCAACGATACCGAGTTTGGCGCTTGGGCAATCAATGGTGATATGGTTAAGGCGATTGGCCTTGGAGTAGGCAAGTGCTGCGTAGATTTTATAATCTTGCATCAATGCTTCTTGATCTCGAGCTTGGACGCCTAAGGTTTTGCTTGATAGCCGGCAATTGAGCCCACCTGCTGGCATGATGAAGTCATCAGGAATGATAATTTCGGGTTGAAGAACATCTGCGTTAATCGAGGCTGAAGATTCGACTGTGTCTGCCAATGCTTTAAATCCAACTGCGCAACCTGAGAAGCGGGACATGGCAAAGCCATGCAACCCTAATGTTAAATATTCCTCGACGTTACTCGGATAGAGCACCGGAATCATTGATGCAGAAAAGAGGTGATCGCTTTGGTGTGGCAGGGTTGATGAGTATGCTCCGTGATCATCCCCGGCAACGAGAAGCACGCCTCCATGTTTCGAGGTGCCGTGATAATTTAAATGTTTAAATACATCTCCGCAACGGTCAACGCCGGGCCCTTTGCCATACCAAAGACCAAATATGCCATCGTATTCTGTATTGCCTGTTAGGTGGACTTGTTGCGTCCCCCAAACGGCTGTTGCCGCCAGTTCTTCATTGACGCCAGGGACAAATTTGACATTGTGCGCATCCAGATAGGGGGCGGCTTTCCATAGAGCCTCATCAAGCCCGCCGAGTGGAGATCCTCGGTAACCGGAAACGAATCCACCCGTCTTTATGCCGAGGGCCTCATCGCGCTGTTGTTGCACGAGCATCAAGCGGACTAATGCTTGGATTCCGGTGAGATAAACCCGACCACCGGTTGCAACGTATTTATCTTCGAGAGTTACTAATTTCATCGACTTATCCTTGTGGGATTTGATGTTAGGGCCGAGTGGTGGTTGGACAAACCGCGTTTCGGGTCTTGCGTATCGTTAGGCTGAATCTTCTCGGTAGAACACGCCTTCCTTAAGAAGAATTTGGTTGTGAGGTACCCCAGCCGGCATCATGGGGAAACAGTTTTCTTGCTTTTCTACCGCGACCTCTAAAAAATATGGTCCATCATGTTTTAAGCAACGTTCGATTGCATCATCTAGGTCGCATGGCTTTGTAATTCGCTCTGCTGCCCACCCAAATCCTCGCGCTACTGAAACAAAATCTGGAAGCGCTTCGGTGTAGCTGTTGCTATAGCGCCCACCATAGTTGAATTCTTGCCACTGGCGAACCATACCCATGCACTCGTTATTCGACAAAATCACCTTGATGGGGGTGTTATGTTGGACGGCTGTTGAGAGTTCTTGAATGTTCATTAAGATAGAGGCATCTCCAGAAACGCAAATCACAGTTTTCTCTGGGTGTGCGACTTGAGCGCCTATGGCGGCAGGTAAGCCATACCCCATTGTGCCTGCGCCGCCAGAGGTCAACCAGTGACCCGGTTTTTCAAATATCAAGTGTTGAGCTGCCCACATTTGATGTTGGCCAACATCGGTTGCAATGATCGGGTTTGTGTTCCTCGTCGCTGTTTGGATGGCCTGCATCAGCGATTGAGGGACGATCGTATCTTCTTTGGGCTCAAAGTTCAGCGAATTGACGCTTTGCCAGCGTTGGATCTGCTTCCACCACGGTTGTATGTCTGACTGAGTATCGATTGTTGTTTCTAGTGCTTTGATGAGTGCCGACAAAACGACTCCGCAATCTCCTTCGAGTCCGACATCGACGCGCACCAGTCTGTTAATCGAGCTAGGGTCAATATCAATATGAATTTTTTTTGAGTGCGGTGCAAACGTTGCCACGTCTCCCGTAACCCGGTCGTCAAAGCGAGCGCCAACACATACGATGAGATCTGAGTCATGTAGGGCTAAATTTGCTTCGAGAGTACCGTGCATGCCGGGCATTCCGATAAATTGCGGATGAGAGCCTGGAAACGCTCCAAGTCCCATTAGTGTGAGGGTGCAGGGTGCTTGGGTCATCTGTATTAGTTTTGCGAATATTTCACACGCTGTAGATCCTGAATTGATTAAACCCCCACCGCCATAGATGATTGGTTTTTTTGCTCGAAGTATTAGTTCGACAGCCTGATTGATGTCGTACCCGGAGGGTGGGGCGCACTTGGATTTGTTCTGCGATGGGGGGGCATCTTCTGTATTGATCAGTTGAGCTTGAATGTCCTTTGGAAAATCGATGAGCACTGGGCCAGGCCTTCCAGACGTGGCGTGTTGATGTGCCTCTTCAGTGCGACGAACAACCTCATCGATGCTGAGGATTTGAGTCTGCCATTTGGTCACGGTTTTGGCGATGCCCATCGCATCACATTCTTGAAATGCCTGAGTTCCTATGAGTGGTTTGGCGACTTGTCCGCTGATACAAATAATAGGAATGGAATCGCTGATTGCATCAAGTAGTCCGGTTGTGGTGTTGCTCATGCCTGGTCCGGATGTAACCAAAACGACACCTGGTTTTCCGGTAGTGCGCGCATAACCTTCTGCCGCATGTACAGCCGCTTGTTCATGCCGAACCAAAATATGGCGAAGCCGTTTTTCGCCATAGAGCGCATCGTAAATCGGCAATACTGCGCCACCGGGGTAGCCAAAAACAGTATCCACCCCCAAATTGACTAAGGTTTCAACCAGAGCACTGGCTCCCAACCTTGGAGGGGTCATGTGGGAGCCAGTGGTGGCCGCTACCGGGGTAGTCGTTAAATTTTTCATGTCCAAAGCTTATAGATAAGCTTGCGAAAAGTGCTTCTTATTTTCTAAAAAAATCCGCTATAATAAGAAAAAATTTCCTTATTTTTAATAATAATTAGCATGAAAATTACAAAATATGATTTAAAGATACTATCTGTTCTTCAAGAGAATGCGCGCTCTAGCTTGCAAGAAATTAGTGCGCGTGTCGGTTTGTCGAGTACGCCTTGCTGGAATCGTATTAAGAAAATGGAGAGAGCAGAAATCATACGGGGATATACTGTGCAAGTTGATCCCAGTGTCTTAGGGTATCGAGAATCGGTTATTGTGCAGGTCACGTTAGATAACCACTCTGACGAGACTTTGTTTGAGTTTGGCAAGCAATTGGAAAAGATTCCAGAGGTGTTAGAGGCCTCATTGGTCTCGGGAGATTACGATTATTACATCCGTATTGCGGTGAAAGACACTCGAGACTATGAGCGATTGTTGCGGGAGAGTCTGTATAGAATTCCAGGGATTCGTCATACTAAGTCGACTTTTGTGTTGCGTACTTTAAAAGATAGGTCAATACCGCTGCCGAGTGAGCCACTTCAGGGGGCGAACATATAATGTGTTGTAAGCACGGATTGATTTTGAAGGAGTGTTCATCTTGTTAGACGCGGCAGGTATTGACCACGAAGTAACCTCCGGAACAACTCGAATCATGTGCGCTGTGCCGAGCATTACGGAATTGCTTTTTGAATTGGGGTTGGGAGATAAGATTGTTGGTCGAACGGGGTTTTGTTTTCATCCGAAAGCTGAGGTTAAACGTGTTCCAAAAATTGGCGGGACAAAAGATTTTGACTTAGAAAAGCTGCGATTACTTCGTCCTACGCATCTGATTGTTAATGTTGATGAGAATCCCAAGGAGTTGGTTGATTTTGCGCGAGAATTTGTTCCTAATGTTGTCGTAACTCACCCGCTTGATCCCAAAGACAATGTGTCGTTATATCAGTTAATGGGGTATATATTTCGAGCCACATTACAAGCTAAGCGATTGACGGAACTCTTTTTACGCTCTTATCAATCTGCTATAGATCAGACCAGTCAGCTTAATCGAGAGCGTGTGTTGTATCTCATTTGGAAAAAGCCTTGGATGACTATTGGTCAGGATACCTACATAGCACGCGTTTTGGCATCTGTGGGATATGACCAGATTGGATTAGACACTTCGGTTCGATATCCGGAAATAGATATTGAGGGCCTTGCAGGTAAGGTTGATCGTATTTTACTGTCGACCGAACCCTTTGCTTTTCGGCCAAGAGATGTTCGAGAACTTCAGTCTTCAGTATGCCTTCTCGGTGCGGCTAAGGTTTCTTTGATTGATGGTGAGATGACATCTTGGTACGGCTCGCGGGCAATAAAGGGTTATGACTATTTAGCAGCTTTTAGGGCTGCTTAAGGTTGCTGTCTTATTACCATTAAAGAAATGCACGCCAACAGCTTTGAATTCAGAATGCAAAGTGCTACTATTCGATTCGATTTGTGTTATTCCTACTAAAAAAATTGTGCCTCAGCCGAGTAATTTCTCTAGATCTAAAGTTTGAGGTCGACCACGCGCTACTTTATTAGGAGTTATCATATATTTCAATACCGACTGGTATTAAAATGATAATTTCGCTATATTTATAAGGTACTGGTTAGTACTTTAAGAGTTACAAAACAAGTTATCAGAATTTGAATTTAAAAGAAAATCAACATGAAAACAACGCTTTATGAATAGACTAAAACCACAGCCTACGCTAGTCGATCAGGTCTATGAGGCGATTCTTTCTGATATAACTGAGGGAAAGTTTGATGAGACCAATCGACTCAAGCAGGAGGAAATAGCCGAGTCATTAGGGGTTTCTCGCCAGCCGGTTCAGCAAGCGCTATTGTTGCTGCGTAGTGATGGTTTGGTGCGTGACGCATCTGGTCGTGGTTTGGTTGTGGCCCCTCTAGAGTTTGATTTTGTGAGGAATTTATATGAGGTACGCGCCGCAATTGACAAGCTCGCTACCGCGAAAGCAGCGGAGAGGGGGGCGAAATTAGCCTCAGAGGAAGGGGAAGAGTACCTAGAGGCTGGTCGTCGAGCGCTCGCCAGTGGCTCAATTGCTGAACTGATTGCGGCTGATGTTAATTTTCATTTTTTTATTTACGGACTTGCAGGCAACCCATTGATAGCAGAAACTAGCCGCTCTCATTGGAATTTTTTGCGACGTGTTATGGGCCAAGTGCTTCTCAAGGGGGAGCCCCCGGTCGCAATTTGGGACCAGCACGCCGATATACTTGGAGCGGTGATCGAGGGAAATGTTGGCCAGGCGGAGCGATTAGCTGGCGATCACATCATTCACGCCTTAATTGCGTTAGAGCAGAAGCTGAAAGCTTAGCCTTAAGTTCCGTTTTCTTAGAGGAATAGTAGACAAGTGAAGGATATATCCGAGTACAAAACCTTATATCACACCCTGTGCGACACCGTTGCCGCCTACCCAGATCGCGCCGCTTATTGCGTCCCGCCAATGGAGGGAAGAAGCTACTATCCTGACGGTTGGGAACTCAAATGGAACCAAGTTTTTGCCGAGGTCGAGGCTAAAAAAATTGTATATGCTAAAGCTGGTGTAGGGCATGGTCACCGCGTTGCGATTTTGTTCGAGCAAAGGCCGGAGTTCTACTATCATTACTACGCACTTAACGCGCTTGGTGCGGCTATCGTGCCGATTAATCCTGACTATCGTGTTGAAGAAATTAAGTATGTAGTCGAGCATTCCGAGGTAATTCTAGCTATATGTGTTGACACCCGCCTGGCAGAAATGATGTCTATAGCAAACGACATAAGTAACGATTTGGATGTCGTATCGTTTGATTTATTTCCTGACGAGTTGCCATGTTTACAGACCCCGCCCAGGCATGATGAGCCGGATGCTGACACGGAGGCAGCGCTTCTTTATACGTCCGGAACAACAGGACAACCCAAGGGTTGTATTCTCACGAATGAGTATTTTCATACTTTTGGTGCAAGCTTTTTGTTCGCCGGTGGCCGGCTCGAGTTCCGGGAAAAGGGGGAGCGTTTATACAACCCTTTGCCTTTGCATCATGCGAATTGTTTGTCAATTTCAACGTCAGCAATGTTAATGAGTGGTGGATGCGTCATTTTTCCTGATAGATTCCATGCAAGTACTTGGTGGAAAGATCTAGTCGCAACAAAAGCAACGGTCGTTCAATTTCAGGGGATTATCCCCAACATTTTGTTGAAATTGCCGGAAGTGCCTGAAGAGCAGCAACATCATGTTCGGTTTGCGCTCTGCGCTGGTATTGAACCAAGCCATCATGAGGCTTTTGAAGAGCGTTTTGGATTCCCCGTTGTGGAAATGTGGGCTATGTCTGAAACGGGGAGAATTATTACCGACAATTTTGAACCACGAAAAATACAAACGCGATCGTTTGGAAAAGAGAGTCAATGGGTTGAGGCGCGGGTATTTGATGAGAACGATAATGAATTGTCTCCTGGTAATCCGGGTGAGCTTGTAATTCGAAGTAATGGTAAGGCACCACGTCAAGGATTTTTTTCTGGATACTTAAAAAATAAAGAGGCGACTGAAGAAGCTTGGAAAAATGGTTGGTTTCATACCTGTCTCTTATACACATCTCCGAGCCCACGAGACAGGCAGAAATCT
>CAJXOL010000082.1 GCA_913057675.1 uncultured Pseudomonadota bacterium
ATCTACACACTGCATATCGTCGGCAGCGTCAGATGTGTATAAGAGACAGACCAAAAACCTGTGTATTTCTCCAGTTTCCGGATTTCCCATGAGCATTTGGTTATTGCCCATTCCTGCAAATTCTTCTTCATTAGAATAATTGCCATCGGTCTGTATCCAAAGATTTCCTTGTGAATCAAAACGGAGTCCATCCGGGCTATTAAACATGTTGTTTGCGTTGACGTTCGCTGAGCCACCCATAAGGTTTGCATGTATGGTTGGGTTGCCCGCTAAGACAAAAATGTCCCATGTGAACATGCGTGCAGCATGATCCTTATTTTGGGGGGTCCACCTTAGAATATGACCATAGGGATTTTTTTTTCGAGGGTTAGCCATATTTAAAGGCTGGGATGCTTTTTCGCCCCGATACTTATTGTTTGTTAGTGATACGTAGGCTTCAGTTTTGAAAGGATTAACAGCAACCCATTCCGGGCGATCCATGGTGGTCGCGCCTACCTTGGTAGCCGCCAGCCTAGCGAAAATCAGAGACTCATCATCTTTCATGCCTGCTTCTTTCAGGGATATCCATTCGCCTGTCCCATCATCATGAAATTTGGCTGCAAATAGTTCACCTTCGTGAAGTAACTCAGTGTTTTCTTTGTCGGAGTAGTACTTATCTCGACTTACAAATCTGTAGAGAAATTCACCTCGCTCGTCGTCGCCGAGGTACACCACGACATGGCCATTTGCTGCGATAACTAACTCTGCATTCTCATGTTTGAAGCGACCCAAGGCTGTAAGTTTCTTGGGAATGTGTTGTCCAGTTGGATCCACTTCTAGCACCCACCCATGTCTATTCGGCTCATGAGGTTCTATGGACACATCGAATCGAGTATCTGTTTGAGCCCACTTGTACCCCCAGTCTTTTCCGTTTTTGGCAATGCCATAACGTTTTTCCTGAACGTTTTGTTTGAAATTCGCTCCCAAATTTGATGAAAAATACCCATTAACGTTTTCTTCGCAAGCTAAATACGTACCCCAGGGGGTTTTTCCGTTACCGCAATTATTGAATGTCCCCAGAATTTTCTTCCCGGATGGATCTTGTGTGGTTTTAAGTAGTTCGCTACCTGCAGCGGAGCCAACTGCTGAACATTCCGTATCTGGAGTGATGCGTCGATTGAAGGCGCTATCTTTGACGATACGCCAGCCTTCACTGTCCTCTTTTAACTCAACAACAGTTAAGCCGTGGGCCGCTTTTCCTTTGTTCACGTCATCATCTGACTCTGGTGACTTGGTCTGACGATTACCAAACATTATCTCGATATTAGTGAATTCATTATTTAAAACGAGCACGGTTCTGCCATCAACCGTAAAAATGTCCATCCCGTCGTTGTTGTCTCCAACCGCTAGTACCTGAGTCTCAGCTGACCCAAGGGTTGCGTGATCGAATTCAGGTGCATCTGAATGAAGCGGGTCACCCCACCGAAAAACAACTTGAACATTAAAGCCTTCGGGAACGGTAATGGTATCGCGACTGTTTGCCGAGACTGGTTTAAAGGTTAGCCCTGAGCGAGTTGAGGCCAGAGCCGATCCGGTAGGCAGACCAGTAGCTATAACGAAAGCGGAAGCTCCAAAGCTTGCAGTGCCCTTGAGAAAGCCTCTTCTTGAAAGAATCTTATCGAACTCTGTTTCTTGAGTAGGGTTAAAGGCATCAAAATTATCGGAAATGGTGATTAGTTTAGTCATGATTTCATAATTGATTCATTCTGTACTTTTTATCTAAACACAATATGATTAATACCGTATTAAGGGGTGCAATGAGCTGGTTGACTATATTCCGTGATTTTTGGTTCAACTGTGCACTTTGTATCGGCCCCTTTGCATGGTAGTGTTAATAGAACTGGCAATATAAAAATAATTTTAATGAAGCTAGAAGGGAGTGTTTTAGTGGGAATGATTAATCAAGACGAAACATACCATTCGCCTGAAGTCACTCAATTAAGAGTCGATCTTGCTCTTGCATTGCGCGCCGCCTCGCAACATGGTTTAGCTGAGGGTGTATGTAACCACTTTAGCCTTGAGCTACCTGATCAATCCGGACGATTTTTGCTGAACCCTAGAGGTCTTCTTTGGCAAGAGGTATTTCCTGATGACATTGTTTTGATAAATGGAGAGGGGGACGTTTTATCGGGTAAGCATCCCGTAGAGCCTACCGCTATGTTTATTCACTCTGCTATTCACCGAGTTTGTAAAAAAACCTGCGTTTTACACACGCACATGCCGCATGCAACGGCATTGTCTTTAACGCAAGATCGTTTGCTAGACACAACTTTGTCTCAAACGGCGATGAGGTTTCATGGTCGCGTTGTGGCTGATGACCAATACAATGGTTTAGCTCTTGATGTGTCGGAAGGAGAGAGAATCGCACGCGCTATGAATGGTGCTGATGTTGTATTTTTAGGTAACCACGGTGTGGTGGTTTGTGCAGATCGCATGGACTATGCTTATGATGATTTGTATTACCTTGAAAGAGCGTGCGAGCTTGAGGTCTTGGCGCGTTCGACCGGACAGCCTTTGATTGGTGTTGATTCAAACTTAGCTCAGAACGTTTGCGATGAAACCTTGGGTGAACGACTGCAATCTGAACTTTTTTTCAAAGCACTTAAAAGAATTCTATAGTTCTATCGTGAGCTTCCCATTTGGGGGTATTCATGATGCGAGATGCTTGGGTTATCCATCCCAGCATCTCGCATCCTCTTTAAAGCTTAAACCCTGATTACGGCTGTTGCGCGTAAATGCAGTTACGCCGCGCTCAAGGCCTGATTCAAATCTTCTTTTAAGTCGTCGATGTGCTCAATACCGACGCATAAACGCACAGTCTCTTCGGTGACTCCTGATTTGATTAACTCTTCCGGTGATAACTGCCCGTGGGTGGTTGATGCCGGATGCGTAGCTAGGGAGCGTACGTCTCCGATATTCACAAGGCGGGTGAATAAATTCAGCGCATCAAGGAATTTAACACCAGCTTCTCGACCACCTTTGAGTCCAAATGTGAGCAGACCCGATGCTTTTCCATTCATATATTTTTGGGCTAGCGCATGGTCTGGATGGTCACTCAGTCCTGCATAGTTTACCCACTCTACTTTGTCATTTTTTTGAAGATGTTGGGCGACAGCTAGAGTGTTATCGCAGATTCTATCCATGCGTAGCGCTAGTGTCTCGATGCCTTGTAGGATCAGGAAGGCGTTGAATGGGGATATGGCCGCGCCGGTGTTGCGTAGTGGCACTACGCGCGCTCGACCGATAAACGCTGCTGCGCCTAAAGCCTCGGTGTAGACTACACCGTGGTAACTCACGTCGGGTTCATTCAAGCGTTTAAACCTAGTCTTGTGTTCACTCCATGGAAACTTGCCTGAATCTATGATTGCGCCACCTAAACTATTGCCATGACCGCCCAGGTACTTAGTGAGGGACTGTATGACGATGTCTGCCCCATGCTCTATAGGGCGACATAGGTATGGGCTTGGAACGGTGTTGTCTACAATTAATGGAACCCCGTGCTTGTGCGCGACGGCTGCTATGGCTTCAATATCAGTTACATTCCCTTGTGGATTTCCCAGTGACTCTACAAAAATAGCTTTTGTTTTCTCGTCTATTAGGGACTCAAAACTTGATGGATCACGATAGTCGGCAAAACGAGTCGTAATACCAAATTGAGGAAAAGTGTGGGCGAACAGGTTGAAAGTACCTCCGTAGAGAGCGCTCGATGAGACGATATTGTCTCCTGCTTCTGCAATGGTTTGGATCGCATAAGTGATCGCAGACTGACCCGAGGCCACTGCTAGTGCTGCAATGCCACCCTCAAGTGCGGCGACTCGTTCTTCGAGAACCGACTGAGTGGGGTTGGTGATCCTGGTGTAGATATTGCCCTCGACCTTTAAATCGAACAAATCGGCGCCGTGTTGGGCATTATCAAATGCGTAGGCGACTGTTTGATAAATCGGTGGTACAACTGCTTTTGTTATTGGGTCAGGCTTGTAACCCGCATGAACGGCTAATGTCTCTAGTTTCATTTGATTTCCCTGTAATGATATGTTAACTCGATGATTTTATTATTGTTTGCTTGAGTAAGCTAATATCTCTTTGATCTTAACTTATAACTGAAAAGTTTAAAATTTTGTAACCATATGCTTTTTGATGCGACTAGAATCATGCTCCTGACAAGGAGAACGTAATGACTTTCATTGTGACGAACAATTGCATTCGATGTAAATACACGGATTGCGTGGAGGTATGTCCAGTGGATTGTTTCTATGAAGGTCCAAATTTTATGGTCATTGATCCGGAGGGGTGTATTGATTGCGCCCTGTGCGAGCCTGAATGTCCTGCGCAAGCGATTGTGTCTGATACTGAGTTGCCCGATGAGCAACGAGACTTCTTGGTGCTCAATACGAATCTCTCAAAGATCTGGCCTAACATTACGGAGAAGAAAGAGCCGCCTCAGGATGCTGCTGCATGGGATGGTATGCCTGACAAGCGTGAACATCTTAAGGGTGTTTAATTTGTTAACCGGGTGATCGTTTCCATTAAAAATGAGGTATATACATATTCTTTTTTATTCTTTTTAAATATATAGAAAACACCTCAAGATTACATTTAGTTTTAAGCTAATAAATAATTGAGGTTAATTTTTTATTATAATTGTGTCCAAATAGGAGTTTGCGCTTCAATATATGTTGGGCTAAAGAAATGAAGGTGAAGCTGTTTTTTCTGAGGGCGTGCAGATATGTCAGGCAAAGCATGTCTAAATTAGTGATTGTAGGAAAACGAAAAACATATACGTATACGTCCAAAACGAATATCTCTGCCATCGCAGAGGAGTGAGAAGTCGTAAATGCGACCAGGGAGATTTTGCTCAATCTAGTTTGTGCGTGTCTATGGTGAAAATAAAGCCATATCTCTATTGGAAGCCCATTCAATTAAATACGGAGCATGGGGAGCATAAAAGTATCAATGCTCTTTGGGAAGCATTAATTAAGAACCTGACTATGTGCGAGTACCATCTGTCATTCGGCGACTAAGGGCCTTGGGCGGATTGATTCTGAGGGTCGCCAATTAATGGGTGTAGGAGAGAATCTCATTCGGATTCCGGTTGGGATGGAATCCATCGAGGATATCAAGCCGGATTGTGTACGGGGTTTGCAGGCACTGAGCGATGCAGTAAACGGTCGTCAGTATTTTCAATTAACATCAACATTGAGTGACAGAGTGATACCAGAGATAACAACTGGGGCACTTTTGGAACAAATAGGGTTTAACCATGATGGCACCAAGTGTTTCGTTTGAATTTTTCCCTCCTAAGACAGTTGAGGCCGAAGCAAGTCTATGGAATACGGTGGAGCGCCTAGCTCCACTGAATCCAGCATTCGTCTCGGTAACTTATGGAGCTGACGGTTCCACGCGAGAGCGAACGCATAGGGTGATTGAACGAATTCTTAAGGATACGTCGCTTGAGCCGGTGCCGCATTTGACCTGCGTGGGCGCGTCTAGAAACGATGTAAATGCACTTGCTGACAATTACTGGAAATTAGGTATACGACATCTTGTCGCACTTCGTGGTGATCCTGAAGGTGGGGCAGAAGCAAACTATGTCCCCCATGATGATGGATACGCTTATGCCTCTGACTTGGTGTCGGGACTACTCAGGTGTCACCCATTTGAGTTAATTGTTGCGGCCTATCCAGAAACGCATCCTCAGGCGGTTTCAGCCGAAGCAGATTTAGAAAATTTGAGACGCAAGGTGGATGCTGGAGCTCGGCGTGCGATAACACAGTTCTTTTTTGATAATGTCGTGTTTCTTAAATTCCGTGATCGTGTGGCGGCTGCGGGAATCGACGTAGAAATTATCCCAGGAATTTTGCCCGTGACCAATTACAAGACTCTAGTTCGTTTTGCTAACCTTTGCGGTACATCACTGCCACAAAGCTTAGCGGATATCTTTTTTGGACTTGATGATGATCCAACCACGCGGCAACAGATTGCAGCGCATGTGGCTGTTTCCCAAGCCGAGGCGCTTGGCCGCGAAGGCGTTAGAAATTTTCATTTTTATACATTAAATCGAGCGGATCTCAGTTATACGGTGTGTCACGCACTTGGCGTTAGGGGAATTACATGACTCGAGAAAAACGGATTGAATGGCTTCTTGACACCTTGCCCAAAGAGGTCGTGATTCTCGACGGTGGGATGGGTACCATGATTCAGCGAGCTGGGCTGAGTGAACGTGATTATCGTGGAACACGATTTATCGACTTCGGCCAAGACTTAAAGGGCAATAACGATCTCTTAACATTGACTCAACCTGATTTGATTACGTCGATACAGCGCTCTTATGTCGAGGCAGGGGCGAGTATTATTGAAACGAACACGTTTAATTCAAATATGCCGTCCATGGCAGACTATGGGATGGAAAGCCTTGTTTATGAACTAAATTTTGAGTCTGCTCGACTGGCAAGAACAGTCGCAGATGAGTTTGACCGCCCTGTGCTGGTAGCCGGAGTGCTGGGACCAACCAACCGGACCTGTTCGCTAAGCCCTGATGTCAATGATCCTGGTGCACGCAACATTACCTACGCGCAATTGGTTGACACTTATGCCGAAGCAACTCGAGCCCTCTTGGAAGGTGGCGCTGATTTGATTTTAGTTGAAACTATTTTCGATACCTTGAACGCGAAAGCAGCCCTTTATGCAATTGACGTGGTAGCTGAGGAGACTGGGATCCCGATAAGGATCATGATTTCTGGCACCATCACCGACGCATCAGGGCGCACGTTATCCGGACAAACAACAGAAGCTTTTTGGTTTGCTGTTCGGCATGCTAAGCCTTTGTCAATTGGTTTGAACTGTGCGCTTGGCCCAAAAGAATTACGTCAGTTTTTAGCAGATTTAGCCCGCGTGTCAGATACCTTCGTGTCTGCTTATCCCAATGCGGGGTTGCCGAACCAGTTTGGTGAATACGATCTAGAAGCTGAAGAAATGGCGGATATTGTGGCGGAATTCGCACAAAGTGGTTTAGTCAATATCATTGGCGGTTGTTGCGGTACTTCGCCAGAGCATATTCGACTCATCGCTGAAAAAGTGCGTGGATGCGCACCACGTAAAATCCCGACGTTTAGTCCAGTGATGCGATTGAGTGGGCTTGAACCTTTCGTGGCTGACGCTAATACTGGTTTTGTCAACATTGGTGAACGAACAAACGTGACTGGATCCGCTATGTTTAAGCGGTTGATTCTGAATAGTCAGTTCGATGATGCGTTGTCGGTGGCGCGTCAGCAAGTGGAGAACGGCGCACAGATTATCGATATTAATATGGATGAGGGCATGCTCGATTCTAAATCGGCGATGGTGACCTTCCTAAATCTAATTGCCTCGGAGCCGGACATTTCTCGTGTGCCAGTGATGATTGACTCCTCAAAATGGGAGGTGCTCGAGGCTGGAATGCAGTGTGTACAGGGTAAGGGGATCATTAATTCGATTTCATTAAAAGAGGGGGAGGCGCAGTTTTTAGAGCAGGCAAAAAAAATTCGTCGTTATGGTTTTGCTGTGGTTGTGATGGCGTTTGACGAGCAAGGTCAGGCGGATACTCAAACGCGAAAGAGAGAAATTTGCCAACGTTCGTATCAACTTTTGACTAAAACCCTGGATTTTCCTCCTGAGGATATCGTGTTTGATCCAAACGTATTTGCTGTTGCGACCGGTATTGAGGAGCACAATGGTTATGCACAGGATTTTATCGCAGCTTGTCGTGACATCACTGCGCATTGTCCGCATAGTTTAATCTCGGGTGGCATTTCAAATGTATCGTTTTCATTCCGTGGGAACGATCCTGTGCGTGAGGTGATGCATTCTGTGTTTTTATACCACTCAATTCGAGCGGGTCTTTCAATGGGAATTGTTAATGCAGGTCAGCTGGCGATTTATGAGGATATCGAAACAGAACTGCGTGAGTTAGTAGAAGATGTGATTCTCAATCGTCGTGATGATGCGACTGATCGATTAGTGGATGCTGCGCCGCGGTTTAAACTGAGTAGGGACGTCGAAGAAGAAGTAGTGGCTGAGTGGCGCAGTGCGCCATGCGAGGAACGCCTTTCTTACGCTTTGGTTAAAGGAATTGACACATATGTTGTAGAGGATACTGAAGAAGCGAGGCTAAAGGCGGTTCGGCCGTTGCATGTGATAGAGGGTCCTTTGATGGACGGAATGAATACGGTTGGTGATCTGTTCGGGGCTGGGAAGATGTTTCTGCCGCAGGTGGTTAAGTCCGCTCGTGTGATGAAAAAAGCCGTGGCCCATTTAATTCCTTTTATCGAGGCCGCAAAAGAAGCTGCTGGTGATAAAAGTCGAGAGCAGGGCGTGATCATCATGGCCACAGTCAAGGGGGATGTGCATGACATCGGTAAAAACATTGTGGGTGTCGTTCTGCAGTGTAATAACTTCAAAGTAATTGATCTTGGCGTCATGGTGCCTGCACAAAAAATTGTAGACGCGGCGCGTGAACATAATGCCTGTCTCTTATACACATCTCCGAGCCCACGAGACAGGCAGAAATCTC
>CAJXOL010000083.1 GCA_913057675.1 uncultured Pseudomonadota bacterium
GTTGAGCAGGTGGTAGCTCCAGTTGAGCAGGTGGTAGCTCCAGTTGAGCAGGTGGTAGCTCCAGTTGAGCAGGTGGAGATCAGGCAATTGGAACTTAACGCCGTTGAGGAGTATCGTAAGCAAATACACGTCTCGCTGGAGACGCTACTTCGAGCGGATCAAAGGAAGAATCGTTCAAAAGTCGATGTGAAACACAAAGGCGCACAATTTAAGATCAGTCTCTTTTTCAATGATCAAGGGCAAATATATGAATGGAAAGTTACGGAAGAAAGTGAATTTAAGCGTTTAGATAAATACTATTTAAAACTAATTAAACGGTTGGTCGATAAAGGAAAATTCCCACCTCCGCCGGTTGAACGATTGACTACCACAGTGGTCAACATCCCAATTAAAATCAAGTAAACTAAACCGTGTAAATCTATAAAAAAACGTGCCTATTTACCCAGAAATAAAACCATACTTCACTAAGTTAATTGATACCAAAGAGAAGCATCAGATTTACGTGGAGCGCAGCGGACAGCCAGATGGGGTGCCTGTGATTTTCCTGCACGGAGGACCTGGTAGTAGCACTAATGGCAATCATCGGCGATATTTTGATCCTAAGTTCTTTGATATCGTCTTGTTTGATCAGCGCGGTTGTGGGCAATCAAAACCTCTTGGCCTAACAGAAAACAACACTACAGCGCATTTGGTTGAGGATATTAATTTAATTAGGCGCACTTTGGACGTCACAAAAAAGGCGGTAGTTTTTGGCGGTTCATGGGGAAGCGCTCTAGCTCTGGCTTATGCTGCGAAGTATGGCGAAATGGTAGAGGCTCTAGTTTTGCGTGGGATATTTTTCGGGTCACGCGAGGAAGTATTCTGGTACACCGATGGGTTAAAGCGGTTTATTCCAGAGGCGTATAAAAAACTTACGTGGGATGTTAGTGGGGATTTAGTCGACCAATACTACGTCAGGGTTAATTCGGCAGATCAAGAAATCGCGGGCGAAGCATCTCGTCGTTGGGATGAATATGAAACGCAGACTATGTTGATTGGCAGTGAGGTAGGGACACAAACACAAGCGCCGATACGTGCGCGAACAGATGCTGAATTAGCTAGGTCTCGTGTGCAGCTTCATTATCTCAAGCATGGTTGTTTTTTCGAAAAGGACGAGTTGCTTGAAAAGGCTCGATCCATTAACAATCCGACCATTATTGTACAAGGCGGAATGGATATGATTTGTCCGCCAATCACTGCTCATCGGTTGCATGAGGCCCTGCCTGATTCAAAGTTGAACGTCATTGGTGCTGGTGGTCATGGGGCCTGGCAATCAAAAATCGCTGAGGCGCTATCGAGCGAAATGGAGTTGCTTAAAAAACAACTGCAGATGCAATATGGGCATTAGATTTCGAGTCAATGCGGCGATTTCTTTTATCGCTGTTATTTTCCTCTTAGTGACGGCTTTTATTCTGATTGACGATAGGCGGCAATCAATCAATGAGGAGATAGAAGCTGGGACAAGAGTGACGGTCCAGTTATTAGAGTCTGTTGCACTCAGTCGCTTTCCATTAATGGAAGGGGCCGACCCTGTTGAGGGGCTTGCTGGGTTTTTGAGAAGAGCCGGTCGGGTGCGTGCAAATGAGATTAGACTCTATGATCAATCAGGCGTCCTCGTTTACGAATCCCCGCCATCTGATTATAAGCAAGGTCTTTGGGCACCCGCATGGTTTTCGCATTTGATGTCTCCTGGAGATCGAAACTTCCAACTTAATTTGCCCTTTGGCTCCATTGTTATTACGCCAGATTCCTCAAGGTCAGTCTTGGACGCTTGGGACGAGCTGAAGCGTTTTGGTCTGATATTACTGATATTTTTTGTCAGTTTGAATGTGGCTATTTTTGGTTTGTTAGGTCGAGCGATGCGCCCGTTAAAAGGCATCTTGGCCGGCATGTCACTTTTGGAAAAAGGGGATTTGTCGATACGGCTTCCCGAATATAAATCGCCCGAATTTGATGCAATTGGCCATACGTTTAATCGTATGGCAGCGACCTTGCATGATGCGTTAGCTCAGAACGCGAGACTTGCGTTGGTGGCGCAACAGTCGAGTGATGCAATTTTGATTGTTGATTTAGAGGGAAAGGTGTCGTTTTGGAATCCTTCCGCAGAACGGTTATTTGGTTTTAGTTCTGAAGAAATTCTAGGTCAATCTGTCGATAGAATCGTGCCTCATATAGGTCTTGCGCAACACGTAGCGGTTCAAGAACGAGTCTCAACGTCCCAAAAGATAGAGCAATATGAGAGCCAAAGACTTAAAAAAAATGGTGAGGTCGTTGATGTAGAGGTGTCGGTCGCACCCCTCGTGGACCCAGAGACGAAACAATTGATGGGGCAAATCAGCGTGTTGCGGGATATGACAGATTATAAAAGTCGAATTTCTGCTGAGATGGAGTTGCAGCAAAATAAACGGCTGACGCAAATCATCCAAGAGAAATTGGAGGAGGAGCGTAAATCTATAGCTAGAGAGCTTCACGATGAAATGGGCCAGAATTTAACCGCAATCAAAACTATAGGTACGGCGATTGCGAATCGCGATTCAGATGAGGAGTCAATTACGCGTCAGAATGCACTCACCATTGTCGAGGTCACCTCACGTATTTACGATATGGTCCATTCGATCATTCGTGAATTACGTCCGAGTGCGCTTGATCACTTGGGTCTCGAGGATGCAATCTTTGAGTTATGCGAACGGCATCGCAGAGCCAATTCTGACCTAGATCTAAAGCTGGATTTTGATGGAGGTCTCAACGGCTATGATGAGTACGTCAATATTACTGTTTATCGAGTGATACAAGAGTGCCTCACGAACGCCGCAAAGCACGCCGGAGCAAGCTGTGTGTCGATTACGGTGTCTAATCTTTTGGTTGAGTCAAATCTTGCCCGGATCGAGATTAAGGTCCAAGATGATGGGAAAGGCCTTGACGTTGATTTATCTGAATCAAGACGTTTTGGTCTTCTTGGAATGAGGGAGCGTGTCCAAGCGTTTAGTGGAGATATACAGATTGAGTCAGATCCAGGCACTGGAACGCTCATTACGGCTGACATGACGGTAAAGCTGGACAGTGACAAAGATTAATATATGTAATCAATTTTTGAGGCGTGTATGGCGAATAATGTGATACGTGTAATGCTCGTCGACGACCATGCGGTCGTGCGAATGGGTTTTAAGCTTTTGCTGGAGGGCGCTCACGATTTATCGGTTGTTGCGGAGGCGGATAGTGGCGAGGAGGCTGTTCGAACCTTTCAAATACATAAGCCTGATGTATTGGTTATGGATATTTCAATGCCTGGGATCGGTGGGTTAGAAGCTATTGACCGAGTTTTGGCGAAGGAATCCCACCAAAAAATATTGGTGCTTTCTGGCCATGAAGACGTGATGCACGCGAGGCGTGTACTTAAGGCTGGCGCGATTGGTTACCTTACAAAGCGCAGCGCAGCGGACGTTTTGATTGATGCAGTTAAAACAGTTTTTCGTGGTAAGACCTATCTTGAACCGCAAATTGCTCAAGAGCTTGCTGTGGAGCAGGTGACAGGTAATAAGGATCCTGTTGATAGTTTGAGTGAAAAGGAATTCAAAGTGTTTATTGCGCTTGCCGCAGGTCAATCCGTACAAGATATTGCTGAAATCATGTCTTTGAGCCCGCGAACTGTCGGCACACATCTCTATAATATTAAGCAAAAACTTAGCGCCTCCAATAGTGCAGAGTTGGCCATCATTGCAATGAAATCTGGTCTGCTAGATCTATAGGATATTTTTCATCAGAGTAACTTGATATGCTCTACCTGTGGCTCATGATTTTCACTAGGCTTATTTAAGAAAAGTCTGAATTGCATTAACGGCTGATACATGGATAATCAAGTTTGTCAGATAAACCCGATTAACTAGAGATAAGGAGATGACTATGTGGAGCAAGCCTGAGTACACAGAAATGCGTTTTGGTTTTGAAGTAACAATGTACATCGCAAATCGTTAATCTGATTTGAGAAGCAGTACAAGAAAAAGCCGCCTTCGGGCGGCTTTTTCTTGTACTGGATGTTAGTACTTTGATGTGTCAGAGTATAGTTACACCGCTATAATGCGAGCTAATTTTCGTGACAATAAAGATTGTGGGGAAGGTCAATATGATTTTTGGACAAGAGCGGTATCATAAGTTCTCAATATTGCTTCATTGGGTAGTTGCTCTTATTGTGTTGGCTTTGATAGCTCTAGGCTTGTATATGCATGACATTCCAAAGGGTCATCCAGATCGAGCTTTCTTTTTTAATTTGCATAAATCTATCGGGGTAACATTGGGCATGCTGATGTTAGTGCGGTTGTGGTGGAGATACAAAAATCCACCCCCCGCACTGCCTTTATCAATGCCTCGGTGGCAGGCTTTTTTATCTAAGGTGTCGCACGGTCTGCTTTATATATGTCTCATTGGAATGCCGATCATAGGTTTTGCTGCGTCACAGTTTACTAAATATGGTGTCACGTATTTTGGCCTGTTTAAAATACCTCCAATGGGTCCCAACGATCCAGTGATTCGTGACTGTTTGCAATCGATGCACCATAATTTATCGATCGTGCTAATGGTGTTAGTGGGCGTTCATATTCTTGCTGCGCTTTACCATTGGTTGGTTCTGCGTGATGGGGTTATTAAGCGTATGTTGCCTTAAAATAGTAATTGCAGTCTGCGATTTAAAACCAGACTTTTTGTGTGTGGATTTACGCTAAATGAACCTATTTGAATAACGCCCTTTAGTTCCTGAAACGGCATCTTGAGATGTTCTTATTTAGTTAAGGATTGATCCGAAGGATCTGTGGAACAGGTATGCTTTTTGCAGAGCCAAAAGTTGTATATATGTCCCGTCGCAACTAGGCACGCACCCACCACAGTAAGGAATTTTTCTCCATATGCCCCCTTTGTGGTTTCTGCTAATACAACTGCCAGAATTAGCAGAGTGATCCCCGCGATACCGAACCCTAACAAGAGGTGGCGTTTGTGCTGCTTACATCCAACGCTCAATGCATAGAGGCTAGTGGGTATTACGATGCATATCATTGATATGTGGAAAGCCTCACTTTCTAAGACAGCCAGACTTGGTAACAGTACCAATGTAATCGGTAAAATGAGACAGTGTGCAAGGCATAGTAGCGATAAGCTTACTGCAAATTTATCAGTGAATTCTCGTGTAGGTGACATGCAGTTTCCTTA
Organism: uncultured Pseudomonadota bacterium; assembly: GCA_913057675.1. Lineage (GTDB taxonomy): Bacteria > Pseudomonadota > Gammaproteobacteria > Burkholderiales > Eutrophovitaceae > Eutrophovita. The sequence goes on from CAJXOL010000083.1 coordinate 5,236, forward strand.
TTGTTTCTGCGATTAGAGGAGATTGGCCGTGCAGTCATCGCAAAGACAGTTCATCTCAAGCTGTGGGCTAATTAATCTGTATCCTTTGAGGCGTATATTTTCCTGGAGATTAGTGATCAGCGCCTTATCAATACTGATTTCGCTAACTCGATGACAGTTTCCGCAGATTAAAAATTGAGGGATCTCGTGGGTATGATCACATGTGATATGGGAGCATGCTATATATTTGCTAGTTGTGCTAAGTTTATGAATTAGTTGATTTTCAGAGAGAAATTCTAAGATACGATAGACGGACATTGGTTGTAGCGCGTTATCAAAATTTCGTTTGATTTCATCAATTAAATCATAGGCGGAGAGAGCTTTTTTTGCTTTAACAAGCCCATGTAAGACCTGCTTTCGCTTTGTGGTCATACGTATACCTCGGCTACGACAACGCTCTTCTGCCCGGTTCATAACTAATTCAATGCTGTGCATGTTGTAAGCTCCGTTTGTAGAGAATCGATGTTTACTTCGCGCTAATGCTGTGCTGGATTGTTTGATGAGTGTGAATCAACGCTGCTATCAAGGGTTGGTCATTACACTAACGGCACTATGATAACATTAAATATGATATGTTACAACATATCATATTATGGATAGGCTGGTTGTCAAGATAAATGGTGGAGGCGGGGAGAATCGAACTCCCGTCCGCAAGCCCTCTGCAGTCGGTACTACATGCTTAGTCAGATCATTGAATTTAGTCGGCCTCAGGATGATCGACAGCCCTGAATACAACGAGTTACCTTGAGTTTAATGAGATCCGAAGTAACCCCGGATTCCACGATCCCTCGTTTATGACTCCGCTGTTGGTTACCCAACCCAACCCGAGAGAAAGTTGGTGCGGAGTCTAGCCGGTATTAGGCGGCTAGAGCGTAACGTTCGTCGTTTGCGACTGTACGTTTTCCAGCTGATTTACAAGGTGACTGGACCTTGACATGCACCGAGCTGTTTCGCAACCCACGTCGAAACCGGGTCGCCCCCAACTGATATGAGTTTAAACGATCTTAAGGGGACTAACCAGTTTTATTCAAAAAAATGTTTAAAAGTGACCACTTAGTTCGTTTGTTACTGATCAAGTGCCCGTAATAGGGCATCATCATTCACGATCGAGGAGAGTGCTTGGGACATTGCCTCATTCACCATTTGAGCGCTCTCGTAGGACGACGACACGCGGCCCAGCTTTTTCTCTGTACCAACGGTATAGCGCTTTGAGTATTTTTTATTACCATTTAGGATGGACGCCACAATCTCTACGTCAAGTGTGGTCACATATCCAAACCTTGGGCTTTTAATTGAATTGAGTGTAAGTCGTTGGAGATCAATAAGGAGTTTCGTGGAACTGGAATCTTCATTAACGGTCCGAATTCGTCGTTTTTCAAATGCTGCGACTATTTTGGCGTTGAGTATGGCTTTAACGTCTCCTTTGAGCGATATGTCAAATTGCGCATTATCGTCCCCATTAACGCCCAGAGTTTTATCTGATCTCGAGTCGGTTACGTTCAAGCTTATCGACGTGCTTGGGGCCTCTTCTCGGTTTGTAATAACTATGTCTGGATTTAGGGAGATAAATTGTGGTCCATACGCGCAGCTTGCGAGTGTGATGACCAGAAAAATAAGCGCAAGGTATGGTTGATTTTTTATTCGGCTATACATGTTTCGATCTCCTATCGGTGGCTGCGGCAAATTAGGCTAACTTACGAGCGACTATCATGTAATTGACATCTAAGTTTTCGGTGAGTGAATAGACCTTCGTTAATGGGTTATACCCCATGCCTTTCGTTTTTTCTACTTCGAGCCCTGACTCTCGTATCATTTGGCTGAGCGCAGAGGGTCTTATGAATTTTCGATATTCGTGGGTGCCTTTGGGTAGGAGCTTTAATATGTGTTCGGCACCAACGATGGCAAACAAAAATGCCTTTGGAGTTTTTGATATTGTAGAAAATATCGTCCATCCTCCCGGTTTTACTAAGTCAGCGCATGCGCTGACGACTCTAATTGGGTCTGGTACATGTTCCAGCATTTCCATACAGGTAACAACATCAAACTGACCAGCATGTTTTGCGCTGAAGTCTTCCGCGGATGATTTTTCATACGTGATATCTAACTGACTTTCGTGTAGATGCAGTTTCGCAACGTTTAATGCTTTATCAGCCATGTCGATGCCCACTACGCGAGCTCCTGCTTTTGATAGGCCTTCAGACAGTATGCCCCCTCCGCACCCGACATCTAGAATGTCTTTATTGTTTAAGCTAATAATGGATTCTATAAAATTTAATCTAAGCGGGTTAATTTGATGCAGCGGTTTGAATTCGCTATTTGGATCCCACCATCTGTGCGCGAGAGCTTCAAATTTTTTAATTTCCGAAGGGTCAACATTTGTTTCCATAATCTTAGTAGGCCGTTAAAATTTATGATGATTCTCTATGCTACACGTCAAACAATAAATAGCCAGATTGAAACTGTTTTTTTATGTAATTTCCTACGTTTTGCATGTTGCAGCGCTAGCTTAAACGAGTACTCAAACAAACGCTGGGTGTGGTATTCTTCTATATGACTGAAAGAAGGCCGTAAATGATGCGAAATCCTTAGTTATTTTGCCAATATTAAGTGATTTCATACGGTATTTTTGAACCTAATTCGTTAAGAAAGTTCGCATGGAGCAATTCGCTAAAGAGACGTTGCCGATCAGCTTGGAAGAGGAGATGCGTCGTTCGTATTTAGACTACGCGATGAGCGTAATCGTAGGGCGGGCATTGCCAGATGTTCGGGATGGGCTAAAGCCCGTTCATCGAAGAATTCTTTACGCCATGTATGAATCCAATAACCAGTGGAATCGTCCGTATGTGAAGTGTGCCCGAGTCGTGGGTGAGGTCATGGGTAAATATCATCCTCACGGAGATAGCGCTATCTACGACACTTTGGTGCGTATGGCGCAGGACTTCAGTCTTCGTTACATGTTGATAGATGGGCAGGGTAACTTCGGTTCGGTCGACGGTGATAATGCGGCAGCTATGCGTTACACCGAGTGCCGTCTTCAAAAGCTTGCGGCAGAGATCCTTGCGGATTTGGACAAAGAAACAGTTGATTTTGGTCCCAATTACGACGGTAAAGAGCATGAACCTCTTGTAATGCCCTCAAAGATACCCAACTTGCTCGTTAATGGTTCATCCGGCATTGCAGTGGGAATGGCAACAAATATTCCGCCTCATAATTTATGTGAAGTGATTGATGGATGCCTTGCTCTGATTGACAACCCTAATAT
>CAJXOL010000084.1 GCA_913057675.1 uncultured Pseudomonadota bacterium
CGTCAGATGTGTATAAGAGACAGGCACCATACTGATCGATCAACTTAGGATCCACCCCCAACTGCTGCACTTTTGAATTATTAGAATACGTGACGAAGCCCGCATCGAACCAAGATGAACTACCTGGCACCATCGTAACTGCTTGTGCGATCCACCCGCCCGTGCATGACTCCGCAGTCCCAACAATCAAGCGGTTTTCTTTGAGTATCAACCCCAAACGTTGACTGAGTTGATAAACATCAGATTTAAGATAAATGCTCACCACTGAATCCCCAGCGCAGTTAAGGTCACTATGATAACTGACAACACACAGAGGGTGTATGCTGCAGCGACCAAGTCATCCAACATAACCCCGAGCCCGCCTTTTACGCGTTGATCTATGCGACGTATTCCGAAAGGCTTAACAATATCAAAAATACGAAAGACAATAAAACCGAGCACATGACAGATCATATTTTGCGGGATAAGCGCTAATATCATGCCGTAGGCTACAATTTCATCGATCACGATTGCTGAATGATCCGAATGACCTAAAATGGTTTCTGAAACTGCACAAACCTTAATGCCTACCAAGAACATAACGATCCAAAACAACAACAACAGCTCTACCGACAAGCTAAGGCTCAACAAGTAGTGCATTGGTAAAGCAAGTAAAGTACCCCAAGTTCCTGGCCCGGGACGAATTAAACCAACACCAAAGCCACATGCCACGAATAAATATGGATGCTTAAAAACCCTATTAGCTATTGAAACGTTATTTTCTGGTCGCAAAATGATCAAAACCTTTTTGAAAGTCTTTTTTTAGGAAGCCATTTCCATCGCAAACTTCAACACCAGCCCCTTGGGCCACACGACCGATCTTAGTGAGCGGCAAACCTAGTTCCGCGGCGATGCTGTTTATACGAGGCATGTGCTCTGCCTTAGCAGTAAATAAGAGTTCATAATCATCACCGCCACCGAGAATGCTACTCTCAACATCTTGATCAAACTGTCGATTTTTTATTGACTCATGCACGGGAATTTCTTCACGATCAATAATGATTTTTACACCCGATTGGTTCGCGATATGCCCAGCATCAGCAACTAACCCATCAGAAACATCGATCGCAGAATTCGCAATCCCGAGTAACTTTTGACCAAGCTCTATCCGAGGTTGCGGCTGATGCAAGTGTCGCAAAAAGTCTTGCTCTTCTTCGACAGGAAATTTAAGCACTCCCTGTTTAATCAAAAGACCAATGGACCCAAGTCCAATTAAACCGGAAACCCAAACATCATCGTCAAGACAAGCATGATCCCTTCGTAGAGCAGTCCCTGAACGCACAAATCCAATTGCCGTTAGCGTAATCGACAGTGTGTCCCCTCGAGTGGTGTCACCGCCAACAAGAGCCACGGAGTGAGCTCTGAGTAATGCCTTAATGCCTTTAGAAAACTGCTCAATCCATATTTCATCGGAAACAGGCAAGGTTAGAGACAACAGCACATATTTGGGAACAGCTCCCATCGCAGCAAGATCCGACAAATTTACTGCAACGGATTTATAACCAATAGAAAATGGATCATCCGTAGATACAAAATGAGTGCCGCTCACCAGCGTATCTGTCGTAAGCACCAGATCTCGATCATCACCAATGTCTATTAGGGCGCCATCATCGCCCACGCCAAGCCGAACACCAGCGGCATCGTGATAAAAATACTTACGGATAATTTCAAATTCGGAAGCCAAACTATTGATCGCTATCCTAAATTAACTCATTAAGGTTCTTGTCTTGCAACTCATATATTGACAGTTTCTTGATAACATCCTCAGACATAGCAAGCCCCCCAGCTAAATGTTTTCAGAAAAATTTAAGATTGAGCTGCACGGCCGCCCTTGAGATATCGATCCAGCACGCCGTTAATATATTTATGGCCGTCAGTCCCACCAAACTGCTTCGCCAACTCAACACACTCGTTAATGACCACCTTGAAAGGAACCTCAGAGGTTTCAACAAGCTCAACCATAGCAATAAGTAAAATTGCTTTTTCTATAGGTGAGATTTGTGATATCGGGCGATCAAGACAGGATTCGATAGCTTCGTAATGTCGTAACGAATCTCTAGTCGCGGATTCTAAAAGATTGCGGGTGTAATTAACATCCGCCTTCGGATATTCTTCCTCAGTGATTAACACCGCGATGATTTTCTCGAGGCCAACCTGATTTACTTGCCAGTGATACAAGCCTTTTACAGCCAGTACCCGAGCGTATCGCCGACTACCTTTCATAAATTACATCCAGTAGTCGCACCATATCGATAGCCACATCAGCACATTCTTTTGATTTTTGCTCCATACGCTCGGTTATCTGATTCATATTTTCACAAGTAAGAATCCCGTTGGCAATAGGAATTCCAGCATCCAACTGAATCCTCATAACCCCCCTCGCTGACTCATTTGAAACCACCTCAAAATGATATGTTTCTCCTCGAATTACCGACCCGAGCGCGATTAATGCATCAAAGCTACCGGTTTTTGCCATTGCATCCAAAATGATTGGGATTTCCAGTGCACCGGGGACCTCAGCATATGTAACATCATCAGGGTTAACGCCTAAGTTCACTAACTGTTCACCACAGGCCGCGCGCATCGCATCCGCAACATCCTTATTAAACTGTCCGATGACAATACCAACCTTTAACCCATCACCATTAGCCACCGCGAGCGTTTGAGTCTCACATTTTTGCAACGATTTTGCTCCTTATGATTTCCCGAAATCACCGGGGTTAAATATTTACCAAATACCTTAATCAGATGGCTTTTCCTGATAGCCAACGGTCTCTAGATCGAAGCCAGTCATGCTGGGCATTCGTCTTGGTGTCGCCATTAACCGCATACGGGCAACGCCAAGGTCTTTTAAGATTTGAGCGCCAATCCCATAGTTTCGAAGGTCCATTTTTGGCGGTAACTCTTGGGCTGGTTGCAAATGGCGCAAAAGCGAGTCCCCATCCTCAGTTCGGTGAATGAGTATTAAGACACCCTTACCGGCATGGTTGATCGTAGCCAAAGCGTCATCAAAGTGCCACGAATGTATGCGACTTTTCTTATCGAGAAGATCAGCTATGGACAAAGGTTCATGAACCCGAACCAAGACCTCTTCAGAAGATTCGAATATTCCTTTAACGAGAGCTAGATGCACTTCTTTTGAAATGAGATCACGATAAGCAACCAGCTTAAAAGGTCCCGCAACGGTATCAATGGATCGCTCTAAAACACGCTCCACTAGCGATTCATGTTGGCCTCTGTAAGCAATCAAATCGGCAATCGTACCGATTTTAATATTGTGATGGCTGCTGAATGTAACAAGATCAGGTAGTCGAGCCATTTCACCATTTTCTTTTAAGATCTCACAAATCACGGCAGAGGGTTGCAATCCTGCCATCAATGCCAAATCGCAACCAGCCTCGGTGTGTCCGGCACGAACCAGAACTCCACCCTCTTCCGCCTTCAAAGGAAAAATGTGTCCTGGCTGCACGACATCTGTCGGAGACGCGTCAGGAGCGGCAGCCACTTTGATTGTTTGCGCCCTGTCCGCAGCAGAAATTCCAGTCGTCACGCCCTCTGCTGCCTCAATCGAAGCAGTAAAATTTGTACCCATGCGAGAAGCATTAGTACCCACCATAGGCATTAGATTTAACTTTCGACATTTTTCTTCGGTTAATGTCAAACAGATAAGTCCTCTACCAAACGTAGCCATAAAATTCACGGCTTCCGCTGTCACGTGCTCAGCGGCCATGACAAGATCTCCCTCGTTTTCACGATCTTCCTCATCGACGAGAATCACCATCTTGCCATTTTTCAAATCATCAATGATTTCGGGTATCGAGCTGATGTCAGATGTCATATTGAGTCAGAATTAGTTAAGAGTTTCTCCGCGTAGCGCGCCAACATATCAACCTCTAGATTGACGTGACTACCCGGCCTAATAAGTTTTAAATTAGTCATGCTGATCGTGTGCGGCACTAGATTAATCGACACTCTATCTTTTTTATCTTCGTTCACGGTCAAACTCACACCATTTATTGTTATGGATCCTTTTTTGACAAGATACCTATTTAGTGCTGGCGGAACTGTAACAGTTAACTCCCAATTTCCATCTTTGACGTCAACAACCTCGATCTTACCAGTCCCATCAACGTGGCCACTTACTAAATGCCCACCGACCAGTGAGTTAAGTGTCATGGCACGCTCTAAATTAACGACACCACCCACCACAAAACCGGTAACTAGTTTTAATGTCTCCGGCGACACATCGAAATCAAATGAGTTTTCACTAAGATCAACGACCGTCAGACACACGCCATTAACAGCGATACTGTCACCAATCGCGACGCCATCCATCTTAAAAAGATCACTACGCACCACCAAGCTTGCGGCAGACCCAATGACTTCGCAACGTTCAACTACACCTGTGCACTCAATAATTCCTGTAAACATAATCAAAATCTAACCGTAACTCTAAAATCCTTATCAAACTTTTTAATATCAATGATATTTCTCTCGGCAACTTCGTCCATTTTTTCTAGACCATCAATAAACAACATTCCTTTACCTTGGGCACCCAAAAATTTCGGTGCGTAATAGATAATCATCTCATCAATTAAATTCCTGCGCAGAAATGCGCTATGTAGATTAATACCCGCTTCCACTAAAACCTCATTCATCTGCTGATCAGCTAGTTCAATTAAGAGCGCCGCTAAATCAACGCGGCCGTCCGTGTCAGGCAGTACCAATACGTTCACACCTTGATCAATAAAGGGGCCTAGCTGCTTCTTATTTGTAACTGCAGTCGCAATCGTTGCTCCAGGCAATTTAAAAATATTTGCGCTCAAGGGGCTGCGCAGTTGGCTATCCACTACCACCTTTAAAGGCTGTCGGCTCGTTTCAATATGTCGCACTGTTAATTTGGGATCATCCTCCACGACTGTACCCACTCCCGTTAGCACAGCACAGGAGCGTGCCCTCCATCTATGAGCATCCTCCCTTGCCACCTCTGACGTAATCCACTGACTCTTGCCATTATCTAAAGCGGTTTTACCATCAAGCCCTGCCGCAACTTTTAATCGTAACCAAGGCTTGCCAGACTTCATTCTTTTAAAAAAACCTATATTTAACTCTCTCGACTGTTCGACGAGTAACCCCTCAAAAACTTTAATACCATTCGCCTTTAGTCGTTCGACCCCTTTTCCATTGACTAATGGGTTCGGGTCCCGCGAACTCAAAAAAACTCGATTTATACCTACGTTAATGATGGCATCAACGCAAGGTGGGGTTTGCCCCTGATGAGCGCATGGTTCTAGCGTGACATAAAGCGTTGCGCCTGAGGTCTCGGCACCCGCCTGCTTTATGGCTATGACCTCTGCGTGCGCCTGCCCAGATGCGACATGCCACCCTTCGCCAACAATATATCCATTCTTCACAATCACGCAACCCACTCTAGGGTTCGGTGCAGTCGAGTACAAACCTCGAGCTGCTAATTCAAGCGCCTTAGCCATGAAGTACTCATCATCATGCGTCCAAGCTTCAACATCACTCACGGTTTTTGCACTTCCTCGAGTACATCTCGAAAATCATCTTCATCTTGAAAATTTCGATAAACCGATGCAAACCGGATATAAGCCACCTTATCCAACTTACGCAATTCTTCCATCACCAATTCACCAATGCGGCGCGACTCAATCTCGCGCTCCCCGAATGATAAAGTTTTTTGGACTATACGATTTATCGCCTCCTCAACTAAATTGGTCGGCACCGGTCGCCTATGCAGCGCACGCGAAAATCCGGTTCTAATCTTCTTTTCATTAAACTCCTCCCGGCTACCATTCGTCTTAACCAATTGCGGCATGCGTAACTCAACCACTTCATATGTGTTAAAGCGCTTATCGCAAGCCCCGCATCGCCTGCGACGACGGATGCTATCACCACTTTCAGAAACTCTAGAATCAACCACTTGTGTGTCTTCATAATTGCAAAATGGACATTTCATATCTTGATTCCATCACAAAGTGAATCGTTGATCATCCGTACACAGGATGTCTTTTACAAAGGTCCTTGATAGCATCTCTCGCCTTAGCTAAAACTGAATTATCATCTGGTCGATCTAGCACATCGGCAATCAAATTCGCCGTTTGGCACGCCTCGTCATAGCCAAAACCTCTAGTGGTCAACGCAGGAGAACCAATACGGATACCACTTGTAACAAACGGCGATTCTGGATCATTCGGTATTGCGTTCTTATTAACGGTAATGTGTGCTGCACCAAGTACACGCTCCGCTTCCTTACCTGTTATTTTTTTTCCGCGTAAATCAACTAAAAATAAATGACTATCAGTCCCACCCGAAACAATCCTTAAACCTCGCTCCGTGAGAACCTTCACCATACCCTTTGCATTGATGATGACCTGTTCCTGGTAGGCAACAAACTCTGGAGTCAATGCTTCTTTGAACGCGACAGCTTTTCCTGCAATGACGTGCATCAGAGGCCCGCCCTGATTCCCAGGGAAGATTGACGAATTTACACGTTTTTCATGTTCCAGACTTGATAAAATCAAACCACCTCTAGGACCCCTCAACGTTTTGTGGGTCGTGGTCGTGACGAAATCCGCAATACCTATCGGTGACGGATAAACACCTGCCGCCACCAACCCCGAATAATGCGCCATATCAACCAAGAAATAAGCATCAATAGCTTTTGCCACTTCAGCAATTCGAGCCCAATCGATAGTCAACGAATAGGCGGAGGCCCCTGCAACAATCATTTTTGGCTTATGTTTGTGGGCTAATTCCTCAATTTCGGAATAATTAATAATTTCATCCTGGTCTAGGCCGTAACTCACGAAGTTATAGATCTTACCGCTAAAATTTACAGGTGAACCATGGGTAAGGTGGCCTCCATCCGCTAGAGACATGCCGAGTACAGTATCACCTGGCTTAAGAACGGACATGTAGACTGCAGCATTCGCCTGACTACCTGAGTGCGGTTGTACGTTCACAGCTTCCGCGCCAAACAACTCCTTCGCGCGATTGATTGCCAAAACCTCAACTTGATCAACAAACTCGCACCCGCCGTAATAACGTTTCCCCGGGTAACCCTCAGCATACTTATTAGTAAGCAAAGACCCTTGAGCCTCTAATACTGCGGGGCTGGTGTAATTCTCAGATGCAATCAGTTCCACGTGATCTTCTTGTCTTTGAAACTCCAAGCTCATCGCACTCCAAAGCTCCGGATCATTACTTTGAATACGATCTTTATAGCTGAACATACGGTTTTAGCCATCCTTTAAATGTAATAAGAATAATGATTTTATCATTGCGCGCCGCAGCATTCATAAATTCATTGAATCTGTCAGAATAGCCATCAATTGCAAAGAACTAATGTAATCGAGCTAACGATAGTAATAAAAAATATTTAAGAGGAGAAACTGCATGCCAAAAAACCTAGTTAGTAAATTTATTTGGTTAGGAATCGCAGTCCTGGGCGCAAGTGCTGTTGGGGGCATAGCAATTACTCGCGGAGAGTCGATCAATGCGATCTGGTTCGTTGTAGCCGCTATTTGCACATATTTAGTCGGGTTTAGATTCTATAGCGCGTGGATTTGCGCAAAAGTTCTAGTCCTTGACGAAACGCGCGCAACACCGGCTGAAAGATTGAGTAACGGACGAGATTTTATTCCTACAAACAAGTGGGTCGTTTTCGGACATCACTTCGCAGCCATCTCTGGTCCAGGGCCTCTTATTGGGCCGACACTCGCCATGCAGTTTGGATACCTTCCTGGAACGATATGGATTCTTGTTGGCGCAGTCCTCGGAGGCTGTGTACAAGACATGATCATCCTCTTTTGTTCTACGAGACGAGATGGCCGCTCCTTAGGTCAAATGGCTAGAGATGAGCTTGGGCCGATCGGGGGCTGGGCAGCATTACTTGGAACCATGATGATTATGGTCATCCTCATAGCTGTTCTGGGCCTAGTAATCGTAAAGGCTATGGCTCATAGCCCTTGGGCAACAGCGACAGTGCTTGGTACAATTCCAGTTGCTATGCTGGTCGGCATCTACATGAAGGGGATTCGCCCTGGTCGTGTGCTAGAGGGGACACTTATTGGAATCGCCCTACTTTTTGCGTGCGTCTTGGGTGGAGGGTTGATAGATGCGAATGAATCCATCCGCGGTCTATTTCAATGGCTGTCTCTTATACACATCTGACGCTGCCGACGATATGCAGTGTGTAG
>CAJXOL010000085.1 GCA_913057675.1 uncultured Pseudomonadota bacterium
GATTTCTGCCTGTCTCGTGGGCTCGGAGATGTGTATAAGAGACAGACCCCAGGTCGCGCTTTTTCTCCATAAGCGTTAACGCTGAATGATAATAATAAATTAATAACGGTTTGTTCCAATAACCTGACAGTTTCTCTTATGGATAATTTTAGTCTTTTAAGGTCAAGCAATGTATATATGATGATTTGACCGGGTCCGTGGTAGGTGATTTGCCCTCCACGGTCAGATTGAATCAAAGGTATGTGCTGCTCTATATTAGGAAGATGCTCTAATTTTGTTTTCAATCCCAGTGTGTACACTGAGGGATGTTCGACGACCCACAATTCGTCCTCGTCTTTGTGTGAGCGTTTAAGTGTGAACTCCCTCATCCTCTGGAGTGACTCCTCGTAATGTATTAAACCAAGCGTTTTAACAATCACAATTTCAACATTCTAAAATAAGGTTTGATGAGAGGATAGTTAAAGAACGATCGAAACCGATGGGATGGCCTTAAGTTCGCCATAGATGGTTTCTAGATGCTCCCGTGATTTAGCAAGAAAGGTGCATGTTAGGCTTGTATAAGTGTTATTGCTACTCATGCTGGCGGTCACTTCGTGATCATCGACATCGGGCGCATATTTTCTGAGAGTTTCGAGTACATTTTCCTTAAAGTTAGGCCTTGAATGTCCTATAATTTTTATTGGGAAGGTGAGAGGGTATTCGACACCTTCGGTTTTTTCAGTTAGGTGAGAGCCCATTTGACTAGCAATCGTTTTAAGATCCTATTAATTGGAGTACTCTAGATTTTAACTCTTTCCAGCCTCTGATTAAAATTCCTGTTTGTCGTGCTTCTTTTAAGGCAATGAGCTCTGAAGTTAAGATTGTCCTATCTTCCAATCGTATGATGAGTGTGGCAACGACAGTTCCGTATTCAATGGGCGCGATGAGAGGTTCAAGGCTTTCGATGTGCACCTTGAGATTTTCTTTCTTTCCTCTTGGGATAGTAACGGATATGTCTTTGAAGGAACCAATATCGACAACCTTGTCCGTGCCTTGCGCAATCAAACTTTGAGCGATCGGTGTGTTCGATTTGAAAAGATGAATAGTTTCATACGCCTCGAAAGCATGATTTATCAGCTTTTGAGCCTCCGTACCAAAAGTACGTTCAGACTTTGTGCCACCCATCACTACGAGTATTCGGCGGCCATTTCGATTGCTCGAAATAGATCCAAGAAATCCGATGGTGGGTGTTCGCCCCATTATTAGCCCATCATTATGTTGATCTCTGCCAAGTAAACTATTGGGACTGTATTGGATCCTTTTTTGCCATTCATATTGTTGTAACTTGAAGTATGGGTAATATTGTGGAAAGTCTTTAATGATAGCGGCTGAAAGTAGATATAAATCCGACGTGGTGGTGCCGCGTTCATTCGATTTTTGTCCGAGAGGATCTTCAAAGTGTGAAGTTGCTAGACCAATTGATCTAGCTTTCTTGTTCATTGTAGCCAAAAACTCAGATTTGGTCCTCCAAGCGATTTCTTCAATAACGGCGCTTGTTGCGTCATTGGCACCAAAGATTATTATGGCCTTGATGAGGTCCTCGACTTTGACACGATCTCCCTTGGCCAGGAGCATGTGTGGGGCGGGTGCCTTAGCAGCTGTTTCGGAGATTCTTATTTTATCTTTGAGCCGAATATCTCCAGCCTCGAGGGCTGAGAAAATAACATATAACGCCATCAATTTCGTCAATGGCCCCGGATCAATAGTGAGAGATGCATTCTTCTCGCTAATAATGACGCCGCTCGATAGGTCGCCTAAAACATAGATTTGGGCCTTAGAGCTCACTTTGCCATCGGGTTTTGCAATCAAGCTAATTGGCGTAAGTAAGCACAACAGCAATAAGAAAAAATGTCTACTATTCATGCGTGCAGTAAAATTATGGAGTCTAAGACGTCGTTATTTTAAACGTGTAAGGAGTGCGATAGTGCGTATTGGCTCGAAATACACCAAGTCGGTTAAAATTGAAACATCATATCAAGTCATTTAAATAGGGATTCCATTAATGTCGCTAAATACTGGGGAGGCGCATAAGAAAGCTCAAATATTGGTAGAGGCTCTGCCATACATAAAACGCTTTCATAAGAAGACTATTGTCATCAAATACGGTGGTAATGCGATGGTCGACGAAAAATTAAAACGATCTTTTGCGCGCGACGTAGTGCTGTTGAAGCTTGTTGGTATGCACCCGGTAATTGTTCATGGCGGTGGCCCGCAGATTAATGAGATGTTGGCGCGCCTTGGCAAAGAGGGATCATTTATTCAAGGTATGAGGGTTACGGATAAGGAGACTATGGATATAGTTGAGATGGTCCTTGGCGCTCATGTGAATAAAGACATCGTTAGTCTGATAAATAATGCGGGGGGTCTAGCTGTGGGCTTGACGGGTCGGGATGGAGGTCTTATTCGAGCTAGGAAGCTACAGATGATTGCAGATGGGAAACCATTAGATTTAGGCCAAGTAGGTGATGTGGAGTCTGTGGATCCACGAGTCATCTCGACATTGGAAATGGAGGGATTTATCCCTGTTGTAGCCCCGATTGGTTACGGTGAGGATGGCCAAGCTTACAACATAAACGCGGATCTTGTAGCAGGTAAGCTTGCGACCGTACTTAACGCAGAAAAGTTAATATTGATGACGAACACAGCTGGCATCCTCGATAAAAATGAACAATTATTAACAGGAGTTACCCCTGGCGATATTGATCGCCTTATTGAAGATGGCACTGTTTTTGGGGGTATGTTGCCTAAGATTTCATCTGCACTTGATGCGGCAAGGAGCGGCGTAAATAGTGTGCATATTATCGATGGTCGAGTGGAAAATGCGGTATTACTCGAAGTGCTCACTGATCAAGGCGTTGGGACGCTGATTCGCAGCCGTTAATGTGAAATTCCTCGCTGAGGCATGCCAAAAAATAGAGCAATCTGAGATTAAACCATCAGCTTGGATTTTTGATTTTGACAACACGCTGTTCCCATCGGGGAGGCAAATTTTCCCTCTCATTAGCGAAAGAATGTCTCAGTACATCGAGCGTCATTTATGTGTGGATAGGATTGAGGCTAATCGCCTACGCAAGCTCTACTGGGATAAATATGGGGCAACACTGACAGGCTTGGTGCGTCATCATGCGGTTGACTCAAAAGATTTCCTTAAAAAAACTCATGATATTGTCGAACTGGATAGTCTTACCTATCGTTCTTCGAGATTAAGATGGGTGTTTAGGCAACTATCGGGCAAGAAAATTATATTTTCTAATTCTCCATCTGTGTACCTTGAAAAAATGTTGAGGTTGTTAGGGATTCGTCATTTGCTAGATGGGACTTTTTCAATAGAGTCTACGAATTTGAATCCGAAGCCTTCTATGATTGGGTTTCGCAAAGTACTGAAAATACACAGACTTGAAGCTAAACGGTGTGTGATGGTTGAGGATTCTTTAATTAATCTATTTTCAGCGAAACGACTCGGGATGAAGACAATTTTGGTAACGAACGAGTTAAATCAACACAACTGGGTAGACGCTAAAGTAAGGCAGTTGTATTAGGTATTCACAGGTGCTGGGACGTGAGGAAATATTGGAAGCACCGTCTATGATGTGTATGTTAATGTGTAATTGATATTTGTTACTCACTAAATTATTTTTTTGCCGATGCCTAGAGTTGCCGATCGAAAACTTCAGATTCTCCAGCAGTTAGCCCAGATGTTGGAGGACCCCAATTGTAGAAAGATCACTACTGCTTTGTTAGCATCGCGGCTAGAGGTTTCTGAGGCGGCCCTGTACCGACATTTCGCTAGTAAGGCTCAAATGTATGAGGGATTGATTGAGTTCATTGAGCAAACGATTTTTGGGTTGGTAAATAAAATTTCCGGATCTGAGGACGCTGGTTTGAACCAAGTGTCGTCGATGATTAATGTGTTATTGAGTTTTGCTAAGAAAAATCCTGGCATGACTCGAGTCCTAACCGGCGATGCTTTGGTATATGAAAATGTTAGATTACAAGATCGTATTAATCGTTTGCACGATCGATTAGAGTCCTCGATTAAGCAATCGCTGCGATTCGCAATCAATCAAGGGGATATGATTTCTGTGTTAGAAATTGAGCCGAAGGCGAACCAAATCATGGCGTACGTGATTGGTCGATGGCACCAATTTGCAAAAAGCCGTTTTACCAAAGATCCAACTACCTACAGTGATGTTCAGATAAGGATGCTTTTGGGAGACGTTTGAAATTATCATTTTTGGTTGGCTTCCATTTAAGGCCAGTTTTATGTGCTACAAACTGAGCAGTGCGGATCCTTGTTTAATTTGATGGAGCGCCATTCCATTTCTAGTGCGTCAAACAACATCAACTTGCCTGCAGCCGTCCGCCCAATATTTGCTAACAACTTGAGTGTTTCCGACGCCTGTGCTGTTCCAATGATTCCTACTAGTGGTGCGAAAACACCCATTACAGCGCATCGCGTTTCCTCTACTTCATTTTCTTCGGGAAATAGACACTGGTAACAAGGGCTTTCAATATGTCGCGGATCAAAAACGGTTAGTTGTCCGTCAAATTTAATTGCGGCACCTGAAACCAAGGGCTTTTTTAACTTAACACAAGCCTTGTTCACTGCGTGTCGTGTCTCAAAATTATCAGAGCAGTCTAAAACAATTGATGCCTCAGATACTAACTGCTCCAAGAAAGCTCCTGACGCGCGACGCGCTACAGCATTGATATGCACGTTTGGGTTGATGGCTTTCATGGAGAGTTTTGCGGACTCCACTTTTAACATGCCGATAGAAGATGTGGTGTGAATGATCTGACGTTGAAGGTTCGTGAGATCCACTGTATCTTCGTCGCAAATTGTGATGGACCCAACCCCGCTAGATGCAAGAAACAAGGCTGCGGGTGAGCCTAATCCGCCTGCGCCAATAATTAAGATCCTGCCTTGTTGGATCAAGTCTTGACCCTCAACGCCTATTTCTGGGAGCAGGATGTGGCGACTATATCTCAGGAGTTGGTCGTCGTTCATAGTGGTTTTGATGGCATTACTGACCAAAAACTCCATTCCTGCTCAATAAGCTGGAATGGAGCGGGTTCACTCAACAGGCACTCTAAAGAATTTAGCGAGTCGACAAAATTTGCAATCCCTTCAATAAGTTTAAAGCCTGGCTCAGTTGGTAATCTGGCTTCTCTTCCACTTGGGTGTCGGTTTCTAAAGCCTCTTCTGCCGCTCCATCATCATCACCTTGTGGATTGTCTAAACGATTTCTGAGATCTGCTTCCCTGCGAAGAGACGGGGTATTCTTAGTCTCTAGCGTGGCATCTTCCACAACGATATCAGGTGTAATCCCTTTTGCCTGAATGGATTGGCCGCTTGGCGTAAAGTACCGTGCTGTTGTTAGTTTAATCGCGGTGCCATTCCCTAAAGGCAGAATGGTTTGTACCGACCCTTTACCGAAAGTTTGCGTGCCCATAATGACGGCACGCCTGTGGTCTTGCAAAGCGCCAGCGACAATCTCAGAGGCCGATGCTGACCCACCGTTGACTAGCACAACCATAGGGACTGTTTTTGCAGCCTCTGGAACATTTGTTAAGTAATCGCCTTTTGTTCCTCTTGCATAGAATTCTGGTCGAGCATACATGCGCATCCTGGCATCATTAGTTCGCCCCTCGGTGTACACGACAAGTTTATCTTTAGGAAGAAACGCGGCAGATACACCAATAGAGGAGGTAAGTAATCCTCCGGGGTCATCCCGTAGATCCAAGATAATTCCCTTCATCGGCGCCTCGTTTTCAGAGAACAGCTTTTCAATCGCTTGTCCGAGTTTTTCTCCGGTGTGCTCTTGAAACTGGGTCACTCTAAAGTATGCATAGTCTTTTTCAAGCATGCGATATTTGACGCTTTGGATTTGAATGATATCGCGGGTGACCGTTATTGTTAGCGGTTGAGTCTCCCCTTTTCGAATCACTGACAAAATAATGTCCGTCCCTGGTTTTCCACGCATCAACTTAACTGCATCGTTAAGCGTCATGCCCTTCACATTTGTATCGTCGAGCTTAATGATGAGGTCTCCCGATTTAAGACCGGCGTTCCAAGCTGGAGTGTCTTCTATCGGAGCGACAACCTTAACGTAGCCATCTTCCATACTGACTTCGATACCAAGGCCTCCAAATTCACCTTGAGTGCCCACTTGCATTTCTTTAAACGCTTCTTCATTCAAATAAGCCGAATGTGGATCGAGGCCAGACAGCATGCCATTGATGGCCTTTTCGATGAGCTCTTTGTCATCAACCGTTTCCACGTAATCATTTTTGACACGACCATACACTTCGGTGAACGATCTCAATTCATCTATCGGCAGAGGCGCAGCGCTTCTGTCTGCGATAGCAGACAATTGAAGGCTCACTAAGATGCCGCCTACAAGGCCGAGTGATACCAAACCTAACTTACTTACCTTACTTGTCATAAAGAACCCCTTAAATTGCTTGCCGCGTTTCGAACGCGACGGACTTTTGAGTAGTGCCCTAGCTTTCGTTATTTGTTCTATTTAGTAATGGTAACCCATTCCATTGGGTCTAGAGGTTTACTGTTGTGTCTTATCTCAAAATATACTCCAGAGCTGATGTGACCTCCGCTGTTACCAACAGTTCCCAATTGGTCTCCAGCCTCAAGTTGATCACCCTCTCTAACCCAGATGGATTCGTTATTACCGTAAAGACTGTAGTAACCTTTACCGTGGTCAACGATGATTAAGTTTCCAAATCCTCTTAACCAGTCCGAATAAACTACGGAGCCTCCAGAGATCAACTTAACGCTGCTGCCCTGACGGGAAGATATGAAGATGCCTTCCCAGGGCAGCTCACTTGCCGTCCTTTTCTGGCCAAATTTTGCAGTAACTGTTCCTAGGGTCGGAAGTCTCAGCTTTCCCTTGAGCGTTTGAAATGGTTTTCCGCTAACGCTTCGATCTGGAAGGTTATTATTTTTTAGACGTTCTTTTTTTCTTTTTTCAAGTGCTGAAAATAATTTGGTGAGCTGTTTTTTTTCAGCTTTAATTTTTTTCTCACTGCGTTTTATTCGAGTTTTTGAGCCGTGTATTTCGGATGATTTTTTTTCTTTTTTAAGTTCTGCAACACTTTTTTGCTTGCTCGTGTCTTTTTTTATTTTTTTTAACTCTTTTCTGACATGCCTTTTCTTTTTTTGAAGCTTGTCAATCGACTTGATTTTTAGATTAAAATTTTTGATGATTTGAGAACGTTGCAGGGCAATCTTTTTGAGGTAGAAAGCAGAGACTTTGCTATTAGTTAAGGTGCTATTTATGGGTCTAGTCTCAGGCGAGTAGCCTAATATGTAGGTGCGCTTTATTAATTGAGATAAACGAACCTTTTCATCAGTGATGCCAGCTTGAAGTTTCTTTTCTTCGTCCCTCAACATCTTCAGATCAATAAGGAGTGCTTTTTCTTTTTTTGATAATTGACTTAAATTTCTATCTAAACTGTCAATTTCTTTTTTTGTTTTGCTGAGCGCTCGAGTGGCTTTTTTTTGTTTGGCCTGCTCTTTTTGTATTTTTTTCTGCTCCTTCAGTATTTTTTGATCTGTGTTTTTGATTTTCTCTTGAATGTTGTCGGCGGCAATAGTGGTTAGGTGCGCGCAGGCCAGCATGAAGCCAGCGAGCATTATGATGAAGCGAATGCTTTTCATTTTAGTTGACTATCCTTTTGATTGAGCCGCAACTGCTGCCGCCGCCGTTTCAGCTTTGGATGTATCCCCAAGATAATATTTTCTAATGGGTTGTAACGAATCATTTAATTCGTAAACAAGTGGGATACCTGTAGGAACGTTCAATTCGACGATGTCAGCCTCGCTAATACGGTCGAGATGTTTAATTAGTGCCCGGAGAGTATTACCGTGAGCTACGATGAGAAGTTTTTGTCCGCTTAGAATCAGAGGGGCGATGGTTTCCTCCCAAAGCGGCAGAAATCTTTCAACGGTATCCTTTAGGCATTCGGTAGTCGGGAGATCCGTGTCTGGAACCGTGTTATATCTGTCTCTTATACACATCTCCGAGCCCACGAGACAGGCAGAAATCT
>CAJXOL010000086.1 GCA_913057675.1 uncultured Pseudomonadota bacterium
TACACACTGCATATCGTCGGCAGCGTCAGATGTGTATAAGAGACAGCTCCTGGGCCAGAAGTCACAAGGGAAACTCCCACCTTACCGGTAGCACGAGCGTACCCGTCCGCGGCGTGCACGGCTGCCTGTTCGTGGCGCACTAAAATGTGCTTCACCTTATCTTGTTTGAATAATTCGTCGTAAATAGGCAGCACTGCCCCACCAGGATACCCAAACAAGAATTCAACTTTCTCTTCCGCCAAACAGCGCGAAACAATTTCAGCCCCCGATAACTCAGCGACTTGCCCCTCCGTCATTTCCATGCATTCACCTAGCGTTTACGCTTTTAATATAAAAAAGAAAACGTTCCACGATACCTATTTCGCCGTTTGCCGTCAACAAACAAAGACTTACATCATTTAGTACGAATCTCTAATCAAGCGAAGTAAATAGCCAATTCGACCACTCTTTAAAAACCGTCGGGTCACGCGCGGCAATCACCGGTCGCGACAGCGCATCCCCACCCCAAAAGGAGTCTTTCATATTCGGGAAAGATGACATAAGCCCCCCGACCTCAGAAAGAATCAAGGCGCCAGCCGCGTAATCCCAAACCTTCTGATTACCATGCACGTAAACATCGAATAAGCCCGATGCAACATGACACCACTCAAGACTTGCCGCACCAAAATTTCTTTGAGACGCATATGGCGGCGCAGTCACTAAACGAGTCCTCAACGCTTCCGGCAATCGTTTTAAATCAACGCTAGCAACACACTCCTTTAGCTTTGCATGCCGCGAAGCATTCCCCGGTAAACGTTGATCCCCAAGGCGTGCACCACCCCCTGCTTCCGCGGTAAAAATTTCCCCGCTAATTGGGTTCAGAATCAACCCAAGAACCGGCTTCCCCGCTAAAAAATACGCAATCGACACCGCAAAGTATGGAATGCCGTTAATAAAATTAGTGGTCCCATCAATCGGATCCACACACCATATTCCGGAATCTCGAAGACCCCAGATTTGCGATTGCGTCTCAGTGGCCATTTCCTCGCCCAACACCGGCGCATTTAAGATTTTTGGCAAGCTGACCTCTAGTGCAGACTGGACTGCAGCGTCCACAAGGGTCACCGGACTCCCATCGCGTTTACGAACGTGGGCAACTCTATTAAAATTAGGAATGATCTCCTTTTCAGAGATCTCTCTAGCCAGATCAGCCAGCTGGCCTAGAACTGCAGTAGCGCTAAATGTTGACATGACAAACGGGACCTAAGGGCAAACTTAACTCATGACGGTATTTCTGCGGGCATTAACGCACAATCAAGACTTAGTGACCACACCCTCATCACTCAAAGTCTTCATTTCGCGTACGATCATAAGCATATTTTACACGTCAATCTTGAAATGAGCTTAAACCGCGATACGAACAAACCCAAATCTGGCGCTAGATTTTATTTGCACAGAAAAATCAGCGAAGGCGAGACCCTACTTGAGCTCCCTAAAGATATAGCAAATCATGCGAAGTCCTCGCTCAGACTTAAGGAAAACTCGCTTTTTTATTTATTTGATGGAAGTGGTGGCGAATATTTGGCGAAATTAGTCATCGCCTCTAATCACCGCCTCATGGCTGAAATTCTTAGCTTCTCAGATGTGAGGCTAGAATCCGACTTAAAAATTTTACTGGTTCAATCATTCATGTCAAACGACAAGATGAATTGGCTGATTCAAAAGGCAACAGAACTAGGCGTCAGCGAAATTAACGTCTTTAAAGCTGAGAGAAGCTCAATCAAAATTGATGCCCCGCAGTTAGAGAAAAAAAAAACGCATTGGCATAAAATCGCTATTGCAGCATGTGAGCAAAGTGGTCGGACGAAGATCCCCGTAATTAGGACTTTCTTATCTCTAGCTGATTATCTCGAAACCTCAGAGAGCACAGATACAAAAGAAACAAAGATTATTCTTTCGCCTACCGGTTCGAACAATATAAACAATATCCCTCGCGATCAAGAAGCGTTCACTATTGTTATTGGTCCAGAAGGCGGATTCACGGAACAAGAGCTCGCAATAGCCAAATCTAACCATTTTTTAGAAGTACGATTAGGTCCCAGAACACTTCGAGCTGAGACCGCCGGCATCAGCCTAGTGGCGATCTCACAAGCACTATTTGGGGACTTCTGAAGGCAGAAAAGTTATACTTTGCTAGTTAGCTTAAATTACGATAAAAAGAGAGTAGAGATATGGACATTAAAAATAACACGATCATTGTTACCGGTGGGGCCTCCGGGCTCGGTGAAGCAACTGCTGAAATGGTAGTGGCTCAAGGCGGACATGTAGTTATTGCTGACATGAACCACGAAGCTGGTGAAGCCTTAGCGGCAAAGCTAGGAACCAATGCGAGATTTATAGAATGCGACGTCACGAATGAAGAACACGCGCAAGCAACCATCGCGCTGGCGCAGACTGATTTTGGCGGGCTTCAAGGACTCATTAACTGCGCAGGAATCGCTATAGGAGAAAAAACTATAGGTAAAAATGGTCCGCACAGGCTTGAAACATTTGCACGAGTTATTAATATCAATTTAATAGGTTCTTTCAATATGCTCAGAATCGCGGCCGACGTCATGTCAAAGCAGGAGCCCAACTCAGATGGTGAACGAGGCGTTCTCATCAACACGGCTTCGGTAGCAGCATTTGATGGACAAATTGGTCAAGTAGCTTATGCAGCATCAAAAGGAGGCATTGCTGGCATGACACTACCTATCGCAAGAGACCTTTCGCGAAGTGGCATCCGAATCATGACGATTGCACCCGGCATTTTCGAAACAGCAATGCTCATGGGCATGCCTCAAGATGTCCAGGACTCTCTTGGAAAACAAGTACCCTTTCCATCGAGACTAGGACGACCGCACGAATATGCACAACTTGTTCAGAGTATTTTTAGTAACGTCATGCTTAATGGTGAAACAATCAGACTTGATGGCGCCATTAGAATGACTCCAAAATAATTTATTGGCTTGCTAATGAGCACCTCGACAGAATTCGTGACGTGGTTTCGGTCAGCTGCACCATACATTCGAAACTTTAGCGGTCAGACATTTGTCATCGCGTTCGATGGAGATGTTATTGAGGAAGGGAACTTCACTGAGTTAACACACGACATCAATTTGCTTGTAAGCGTGGGCGTTAAGGTCGTCCTAGTTCATGGAGCGAGACCTCAAATTGAACGCGCATTAAAAACGAAGAAAATCAAGCCTGTGTTGTCGAGTGCGCGCATCAGGGTGACAGATGAACAAACCTTAAACTGCGTCAAAGAAGCTAATGGGCGACTGGGGTTAGAGATTGAGGCGCTATTATCGATGGGGCTTCCCAATACTCCTCTTGCAGGAAGTCCAATACGAGTCACTTCTGGCAACTTTGTTATCGCGCAACCCAAAGGCGTCATCAGCGGCGTGGACCACCTCTACTCCGGAGATGTGCGAAAAGTAAGATACGAGGCTATTAAAAAGAGATTAGATGACGGTGAATTAGTTCTAATTTCTCCACTCGGTTACTCTGCGACTGGAGAAATTTTTAATCTTACTCATGAGGACGTCTCCACCGAAGTTGCTGTTGCCATAAACGCCAACAAGTTAATTTACCTTAGTGACCAGGCGGGATTAAGCGACAAAAAAGGTAACCTTCTTAGGGAGCTCACTACCTCAGCGCTCAAATTACAAGCAAAGAATAAATTGACAGATCCGATTCAAGATCGAGTAAGAGCGGGTTTAATTAAAGCCTCTGAAGGCGGCGTTGATCGACTCCATGTGATTGACCGGAAAATCAATGGTGGGATATTGCTTGAGTTATTCACGCATGAGGGCATCGGCACAATGATTAGTCGGGACCCCCTAGAAACAGTTCGTAATGCGACACTCGACGATATTGGAGGGATACTGAGCTTAATCGAACCGCTGGAAAATGAAGGAGTTTTAATCAAAAGACCACGAGAAAATTTAGAAACAGAGATCCAAAAGTTTACGATTGTCGAGCATGATGGTCTGATTGTGGGTTGCGTTGCGCTGAATCCATTTAAGAAAGAAAAAATCGGCGAGTTAGCATGCCTAGCGGTCCATCCAACCTTCCAACATGCCGGGGTCGGAGAAAGACTTTTAAAAGCAATAGAAGCAAACTGCATTAAACAAAAGCTTGGTCACGTCTTTGTTCTCACCATAGCATCGTCACATTGGTTCTTGGAGAATGGTTTTAAAAAAACAAGCCTAACGAATCTTCCCAAAGCTAAAGCAAAACTGTACAACTATCAAAGAAGCTCCAAGATATATATCAAAGCAATCAAATAAAAGCGAACAATAAAAAAATGACCCAAACTATGACGTGCATCAAATTAGGTCCAGACCAAGAAGCGATGGATTTTCCGCCTTTTCCTGGAGCGTTGGGAGAGCGAATTTTCAAAAATGTCTCTAAGAAATCTTGGGTGACATGGCTGGAGCAACAAAAAATGCTTGTTAACGAAAATCGACTTAACTTGGCAGACCCTGAAGCGAGAAAATACTTAAAAGAACAAACGGAGAAATATTTCTTCGGAGATGGTGCAGATAGCGCACAAGGATTTGTGCCTGCTGACTGAGCAAGCATTGTTATAACTTTGGCGACCTGATGGGCTATGTCTAGCTCTTCGCCTGACGCTCGACCTCTTCTCTAGAAACGTGTCTGACATCCTTGCCTTTCACGATATAGATGACATATTCGGCAATATTTTTAGCGTGATCTCCAATACGCTCAATCGCTTTAGCAATGAATAACATTTCGATAGACATCGATATTGTTCTCGGGTCTTCCATCATCATTGTGATTAATTGACGCAGTATAGCCTTGAATTCTTCGTCAACATCATCATCTCTAGCAATCACTTCAGCCGTGAGCGAAGCGTCGAGTCTGGCAAAAGCATCTAAGGCGTTTCTCAGCATCGTCAAGCTAATCTCTGACATATGTCGTATCTCAGTCGTTCGAGGCATGCGGATACGTTCGTTCGTGTATATCAGTTTTGTCATACGTGCGATCTTGTCTGCCTCATCACCGATTCGCTCCAAATCAGTGATTGTTTTCTCAAAAGCCATCAACAAACGAAGATCGCCTGCTGCTGGCTGGCGCAGCGCAATGACCCGACTTATTTTTTCGTCAATATCAACTTCCATGGCATTGACTTTATGGTCACCTTTCTCAATCTGCTCGCATAAGGCCAAATCACCAGTAGTTAGGGCGTTTAATGCTTGAGCAATTTGCTCCTCAACCAACCCCCCCATCCTCAAGATCTGAGCACGCAAACCCTCTAGCTCGGCATCAAATTTCTTCACTGTGTGTTGATCAATATTCATAAAATAACGTTTCTTAAATTTCGTATGAAATTATAGATCCTTTATATTCCAGTATAAATGTTACGGATTCGTTACAAGGCCTCAATAAGGTCAGCGCTTTACGACCAAAACACCATCGCCTGTTCCTACAACCATCACATCTGCGGGTCTATTCGCAAAGATCCCATTCGTAACGACGCCAACGATATTATTGAGCTGATGCTCTAGTTCTACAGCATTTTTAATATTCAGTCCATGAATGTCCAGTATCACATTACCGTTATCGGTCAGAAACCCTTTTCTTAGCTCAGGCTTCCCTCCCAAACTAGTTATCACCCTCGCAACCTGAACACTGGCCATCGGAACAACCTCAACAGGTAGCGGAAAAGCACCCAAAACATCAACAACCTTATTCTCATCGACTACACAAATAAACTTCTGAGATACAGCTGCAACAATCTTCTCTCGGGTAAGCGCACCTCCGCCACCTTTAATCATTTCAAGCTTATGATTTATCTCGTCTGCGCCGTCCACATAAACCCCAAACCTGCCCACCTCATTAAGGTCTAAAACAGAAATACCACAATCGCGAAGACGAGATGCGGTTGCCTCAGAACTGGCCACCGCTCCAGCCGCCGCCCCCCAAATGGCCAACTCTTCGATAAAGTAATTTGCGGTAGAACCAGTGCCAACGCCTACAATATCACCTTCAGATAAATGGTTTACTGCCTCTCGCGCTGCCGCACGCTTCATATCATCTTGCGTCATTATTCAACCTAAAGACTAAATTGTTAAAATTACAGATTAAGGATTCTCTATACGACTATATTCTTATTACTTAATTGTTTGAAGATAGAATATCATCAAGGAAACATATAAGTAGGGAATTTAATGAATAAATCCAACCAGAAAACAGTATTGATTTTAGGTGGGGCCGGATTTATCGGCAGTTACCTTTGTGATGCCCTCTCAAGAGCCGGTTACAAGGTTCGAATACCTACTCGAAACAGAGAGCGGAGCAAGGGTGGTTTGATCATCCTTCAAAACGTAGAGCTAATTCAAACTGATATTTCCAAAATTGAAAATCTTGAGCCATTGTTTGTAGGTGTTGATGTTGTCATCAATTGTTTAGGTATTCTTCATGAAGCTCGAAAAGGCGACTTTGTAAAATTTCACGCAAAATTTGTGGAAGATATTGTTTCCAGTTGTAACAATCAAAAAGTTAGTAAATTAATACACCTATCAGCTCTAAAATCCTCAGCTTCAGCGCCAAGCGCCTACCTGAGGTCAAAAGCTGCAGGGGAAAAAATTATTGCGGAAAACTTACACAAGTCGATTGTTTCTCACATCCTTCAGCCTTCAGTGGTCTTTGGTGATGGCGACTCTTTTTTGTCGATGTTCGCTAAGCTCGCCAATTGGCTACCGCTTATACCCCTAGCTAAACCTGGGGCAAAGTTTCAACCCATATTCGTTGGTGATGTCACTCAAACCGTAATGAATTGCATTTTTGGGGATGAAAAAAAATCTCTAATAATACTTTGTGGACCGCGACAGTATGCACTGATTGATTTAGTTCGCTATGCCACCGGCTTTGGCAGGCTCTCTCCGGTGATAATCCCACTTCCAAACTGGGCCGCTTACTTGCAGGCGCGAACATTTGAACTGCTTCAAATTAACCTAATCACTCGAGATAATTTGGCGTCTATGTCTATTGATAGCACGTGCGAGGACGTAGCATCGATCGCGTCTCGTAGAACAATTGAAAGTATTGCACCAAGTTACCTTTCGTAATTAACTTTTTGGGCACTGCCCTTCACTTAAATTTTCCCCTATGAAAAAACCATCTTACTACCTAGTTGGCGGAGCGGTCAGGGATGAGTTGCTTGGTATTCCAGCCACTGACCGAGACTTTGTTGTGGTGGGTGCTACGGTGGAGGAAATGATCAAACAAGGTTTCATCCCGGTAGGTCGAGACTTTCCAGTATTTCTTCATCCTCATACCAAAGAAGAATATGCCCTCGCACGCACTGAACGCAAGGCCGGCCAAGGACATCAAGGTTTTACCTTTCACGCAACTCCATCAGTAACCTTAAATGAAGATTTGGGACGGCGAGACCTAACGATTAATGCGATTGCTAAATCCATTGACGGTGAATTAATTGATCCATTCAACGGGATTTCCGATCTAAACGAAAAGGTACTCAGGCATGTGAGCGACGCCTTTGTTGAAGATCCGCTTCGAGTCCTCCGGGTATGTCGATTCACTTCAAAACTTGATTTCGACATTCATCCAGAGACACTCGACCTCATGATTGACATCGTTAATTCGGGCGAGCTAGGCCACTTGAGTCCTGAAAGAATTTGGAATGAAATCACAAAGGGGCTCATGGGAACAGTCCCCGCTCGAATGATCATTAACTTGATGAACTGTGGAGCGCTAAATGCAATTAGCAATGCATTCTCAACCGCCACGCTTGATTCTCGAAATCAAGAAGTTATTTTCAAAGCTCTTGACCTTGCAGCGACCAATAATTTTCCCATTGAAATTCGGGTGGCAATTTTTTCGTTGCTGACCGAAAAAGACGTCACTACGATTATCAGCAAAAAAAGTTCTGATCTCGTTACTCGTAATGTCGACGTTGCAAAAACATTATTGGCCCGGCTCAGGGCCTGTCTCTTATACACATCTCCGAGCCCACGAGACAGGCAGAAATCTCG
>CAJXOL010000087.1 GCA_913057675.1 uncultured Pseudomonadota bacterium
CTACACACTGCATATCGTCGGCAGCGTCAGATGTGTATAAGAGACAGGTCCCAGATTGCTCTGGTGTCAGTCATTGCTCTATGGCGCGTCCCACAAGCTAACGAAAGTCTCTTGATGATGCTATCTAATCCGTGCTTCCTCTCCTCTGGGTAGAGGAGGCGTGAGAGTTTGACGGTGCAAAGCAAGCTTGGAGAATATTTAATTCCATTAGATTTGAATTCATTTCGAAGAAAGGCGTAATCAAACCGAACATTGTGTGCGACTAAAATCTTTCCATCTAAACGCGCGAACAAGCTTTCATAAATGTCACCAAAGGTGGGGGCATTTTCGACCATTTGGTCGTTGATTCCCGTAATCATCTGGATGTTGGAAGGAATTTTTTTCTGCGGGTTGATCAGTGTTTGCCACTCGTCTTGATACTCCCCATTTTTAACAGATATGAGACCGATTTCAGTGATGCGATTTGAGTCAACCGAAGCCCCAGTTGTTTCTAAATCAAGAAAAACAAATTCACCTAAAAACATAGAGAGTCGTATAAAGAGAAAAATATGTATGGTACGCCTAGTACTAAGGGCTTATTATAAGCTTTTACTTTTAATTTTCATTATCTAAAGTAATTTATGAATCAACTTTTTAAGGATATCTGTAAAGCTCATGCGGATATTAATTCCTCTATTCAGCGCACACAGTTTTCCGAGTCCATCACGCTGTCAGAATTGCTTTCCTGCAAGGTATATTTGAAGTTCGAGAATCACCAGTTTACGGGCTCGTTTAAAGAGCGGGGTGCATTAAATAAAATCTTATCAATGAGCTCAACAGAGAAAGAGCGAGGCGTTATTGCTGCGTCTGCGGGTAACCATGCTCAAGGATTGGCCTACCACGCAACGAGGCACGGAATTCGATCCGTTATTGTGATGCCGCGTATTGCGCCTCAGGTTAAGGTTACACATACGCGGGCGCTGGGGGCGGAAGTATTGCTACATGGTGAAAATTTTGATGCAGCCAATGAGTACGCTTTGGAATTGGCGCAAAGAGATGGACTGGTATTTATTCATCCGTATGACGATTTAAAAGTAATTGCAGGGCAGGGAACTATTGCGGTTGAAATGTTGGATGAGATCCCTGAGTTGGACGCGATACTTGTTCCAATTGGTGGGGGTGGCCTTGCGGCAGGTATTGCAACAGCGGCTAAGTCGATTAATCCGAAAATTAGAGTTTATGGGGTCGAATCGTCTCATTTTAATTCTATGTATTCACAGATTAAAGGTGTCCCCCCAACCTTTGGTTCGGTCACGATAGCTGATGGCATAGCTGTAAAAAAACCAGGTAGGCTTACATCTAAAATTGTTGCTGAGCTCGTCGATGATATTTTTCTCGTTGAAGAAGATGACATTGAAGAAGCCATGATTTTGTTACTAGAGATTGAAAAAACCCTTGTCGAAGGAGCTGGTGCCATTGGTTTGGCAGCACTTAAAAATAATCCAGAGTTATTCCAAGGAAAGAAAGTAGGACTAGTTCTTTGCGGCGGAAATGTGGATCCATTAACGCTAACTGCTATTATCGATAAAGGCATGGTCAAGGCTGGGCGATTGGTGCGTCTCAATGTCCAAATGACAGATATGCCTGGATCACTCTCTGAAGTTTCACGTATTTTTGGAGAGTGCAATGCCAACATTGATGAGGTACATTTTCAACGAACATTCACTCCATTGCCGATTCAAAGCGTCGACGTTGAGTTTTCTCTTAAAACTCGGGATCATCAACACGTAGAGGACATTATTTCAACACTAACTGAAAATGGTTTTACGGCCAGTAAAGTTTAACCTTCTAGACTGCGTTTGACAAAATCTAATCGGTCTTGCCCCCAAAATACATCTCCTTCAATCATGTAAGTTGGTGCACCAAAAACGCCACTATCAATTGCATGTTGTGTGTTGCGTTCTAAGTCTTTTGAAGAATGATCATTGGCGGCCAATTCAATCAATTCATCACCATTTAAGTCGCAATTTTCAAGAGATTTTTTGACTTCATCAGGCGATGCCATGTTCCGGTCTTCTACCCAACAGCCTTTCATTAAGCTTAACGTTGCTTCCATTGCCTTGTCTGATCCGTAGGTATTTGCTACAGCAACAACAACCAAAGACACCAGGTTGGGATTGTATGGGAAGTGCTTTGGCTCAATGATGATAGGTGATCGAAGGAATGATTTCCATCTCTTCAGTTCTGAGATTCTATATTTTTGACGTTGGATCGGTCGTTGGGCTACTGGGACGCCTCCCGTGGCTGCAAAAAGCTTTGCAGGGTCAATGGGGAGCGTATTGATGGTTGCATCGTAGTCAGTCGCTAAGGCTTGAAGGCGTTCGTGTCCTAAATATGCCCAAGGAGACATGGGGGAAAAAAAGTAATCAACGCGTTTTGACATTAAAGTTTACCTGTTTAATTTGTGCTGAGAATTTTTAGTTGATTATTTCACCAAAATCGTTATTTTTTTGGAGATGACGGGAGGAGTATGAGGAATGTGTGTTCTATCTCCCATAATGAGTTGCAGTGTATGTTTTCCTGGGCTTAGTTCAATAGAGGCTTCTGTCTGGCCGCCACCAAAATGTTTATGATTACCGTCCATCGGTATGGGCTGATCTAAGGCTGGTAAGTCGCGATCGATAATCAGGTGATGATGTCCTGTGTTTGCCCTATCTATTCCAGCCGGAGCAACACCCATTCCGCGTAACCCGAACTTCACGGTAACGGGGTTTGTTACGGTTTCTCCGTCAAGTGGGGAGATAAGGTAAACCTCTGCATCGGTTGATGGGGGTGTTTGAGCGTAAGTATTGGTGCTAAAAAGCGTTATTAGCGAGAACGTGATTACAAAAATTATGTTCAATTCGGTGTCTTTCGTTAATGATAGAGTTGAAGCCATACAAACTAGATTATAGATCTATTAGGCCTGTCAAAGTAGACCCTATATAAATTCCAGTATTTGATGGTTTTGGTGTCGATATGTTTTTCCGAGTTTCTGTCTGGCCTAAATACTGGCAAAAATGACCACAATAATTATATTTGCCACACATATAATTGCTACGCATATAATTGTTTAGGCAATCAATTGTGTTATCATATATGGCTTATGAGGAGGGCTTATTTTGATACGCGAAGATTTATCGAGAAATTATGGGTTTATCGTGCATGACGTGGCGCGATTGCTGCGGCAAGCCTTCGATCGCCGAATGAAGGCTCTGGGCCTTACGCGCTCACAATGGTGGGTTCTGACTCATTTATACCGCAATGACGGTGTGACGCAATCTGAACTGGCTCAAACCCTTGAACTCGATAAACCGTCCTTAGGTCGTTTGCTTGACCGAATGGAAACTAGTGGTTGGGTTACCCGAGAAGATGATTTACAGGACCGCCGCGCTAAACGTGTGTTTCTTACTCAAGAGGTAGGTCCTGCAATGAAAGCCATGCGTGAGGCTTCGGCAGATTTAAGAGAAGAGGCATTGATTGGTATTTCCAAGTCTGAGCAAGAAAAATTTATAGATACTCTTTTACAACTCAAATCCAATCTAGCGTCGCTAGAAACTCGAACGCCAAGTCATGGTGGTACTTTAGATGAAGATAAGGAGTCGGTCTCGCAATGAATATGTCGGAAAAAACCATTTATGTGAGTTTACTCTACGTGGTACGTTTCTTTTTTATTTTAGTGCTGCCGGTTTTCGCAGCTACCACAGGGATGTACCTGTATGCGCACGGTGGTGCTGTTGTAGAAACAGAAAATGCGTATATCAAGGCTGATATTGTAATTGTTAGTCCCGAGGTTTCATCCCGAGTTACCAATGTCGAAGTTGAAGATAATCAATTAATCGAAAAAGGTGCTCTTTTGTTTGGTATGGAGCATGCAGGTTATGTGGTTGAGAAACAGCGAGCTGAAGCGCAGATGGGCTCTGTTCGAGCCGACGTAGCCTCACTAAAAGCGGAATATCAAGCGGCACAAGTCGAGAAAGATGAAGTGAGATCGATGATAGCGTTTCAAATGAAGCAACTTGAGCGACAGGAGACGTTACGGGAGCACGGGATGGGTAGGGCTGATCAATATGATGAGGCGCTGCACAGGCTAGAGTTGGCCAAGGCTCATTTAATTACGTTGGATAAGCAGTCAAAAAAAGTATTAGCTGGCCTGTTAGGGGATCAAAATTTGAGTCCAGAGAAGCATCCTAAATATTTAGAAGCAATGGCAAGCTTTGACAAAGCTGACTTAGGGATCAAAGATTCATTTGTTTATGCCCCTGTCAGTGGAATTGTGAGCAATATGAAGCTCCAAGCTGGAGAGTATGTAAATCGTGGGACGTCAATTTTTAGCATAATTTCGATTGATCGCCTATGGATTGAAGCTAATTTCAAGGAGACACAGCTCACTTGGATGGAAGTGGGGCAGAATGTTGAGATCAGTGTAGATGCCTACCCTAGTGTGCAATGGAGCGGTGTTGTCTCGACTATTGCGCCAGCGACGGGTGCCGAGTTTGCAATTCTTCCCCCTCAAAATGCAACAGGAAACTGGGTGAAGGTTGTGCAACGACTCCCGGTTCATATTGCGGTTGACCAGCCTGAGGGGTTACCACCACTTCGTGCTGGTATGACGGTGACTGTGGGTGTAAGCACTGGCGTGAGTAGGGGCTTGCCCGGGCCACTAGACTTGCTTGTTACCAAGGGCTGGTTACCTATGTTTTTAAAGCCTTAACTTTCGATTTACTGAATCCAATTTGTTAGGGTAATGGCACTAGCTGAAAATACTGTTAACCGAGGAGCTGAGCATCCCTATTTAATTAGTGCGTCGGTCGTGCTTGCCTCCTTGTTATATTCAATCGACTGGACAATTGCAGTAGTAGCTCTGCCGCATATGCAAGGTGCGTTCTCGGCGACGCAAGACCAAATAAGTTGGGTGATTACTTCTTATATTGTCGCCTCGGCAATCATGATTCCTTTGGCCGGCTGGTTGAGTAATCGTTTTGGTCGAAAGAGGGTTTATGTTTTAGCTGTTGCTGGATTCGTTTTATCCTCGGTAGTCTGCGGTTCTGTGAACACACTCACATTTGAGGTTATTGCTCGTATTGCTCAAGGAATGTGTGGGGCATTTTTAGTGCCGTTATCGCTAGCGATTATGCTGGATGCTTTTCCGGTCGAAGATCACCCCAAAGCAATGGCTATATGGGGTATCGGTTGGGCAGGGTCCTTTATCGGACCTATTCTTGGGGGTGTGCTCACTGAGTATCTATCATGGAGATATATTTTTTTTATTAACATCCCATTTGGTATAGCAGCGCTGATTGGTTGTATTTTATTCCTACCTAAAGATGTTCCTGGAAAAATAAAAGATCAGTTAGATTGGTTTGGCTTCCTGACATTGGCAATTGGTATTGCATCGCTACAGATGATGCTAGACCGCGGCCAGCGTCTTGATTGGTTTGAGTCGGGTGAGATAATTTTTGAGGGTTGCCTCGCCTTAACTGCGTTATACATGTTTAACGCACATGTACTGTCGAAGAAAAAAGCATTCCTAGATCCGAAGTTGTTTCTTGAAAGAAATTTTTTTATTGCATTAATTTTAGTTGCCTTTTACGGTTTATTGACAGTGCCTCCAATGGTTTTACTTCCGGCGTTTCTCGAGGGGCTCATTGGGTATGAGATCGTTGATGTTGGTTTTCTTCAGTCATCCCGAGGGCTTGGGGTGCTTCTCGCGATGTTTGTCAGTAATTATATTTCTGGCATTATCAATGTGCGCGTACAGATAGCGTTTGGTTTAGCTTGTCTTGGCACATCGTCTCTCACGATTGCTTTTTGGACTAGCGACGTTGGTGTATGGCCAATTCTATGGACTGGTTTTGTGAGCGGAATTGGTTCAGGCATCCTCATGGTGCCAGCGCAGTTAGTGGCATTTTCCCGGGTGGTTGCAGCTAAACGAAACGAGGGCGCAGCAGTATTCAATCTGGTTCGTACGATGTTTAGTAGTATCGGTGTTTCACTGATTTTGGCGATTTTCATATATACAGGGGCAACGGGAAGATCAGAGCTGGTGCAGCATGTCAATGTATTCAATGAGGCATTAACTAATGCACCGGCGGCTAGCGAGGGGTACTCCCTCGAGACATTAAAATCATTGGCTGTTTTGGAAAATGAAGTAGACCGGCAATCACAATTGCAGGGTTATATCGCAAGTTTTGTATTGCTTGCAATAGCTTCATTTATGGCTATTCCCATAGTTTTTCTAATTCGACGAGTAGATGTTAAGAGGCGAGGAGAGAAGAGCCCGCAACAAGCGCCACCTGATTAAAGAGAATTATTTTAGTAACTAACTGTAGAAGGTTTATATGGGTATTAATGAAAAATCAAGGGCAAGGCGCAGTCTTTTATTCGTTCCGGGTCTTCGCCCTGACATGTTTATAAAGGCGCTCAGTCAGCCTGCAGATATTGTTTGTATTGACTTAGAAGATGCAGTGGCAATTCACAGGAAGGATGAATCAAGAGACCTGACCATGGAGTTGTTCTCAAAAAAACATGAAACAACAACGGAGACTATGGTTCGAATCAACCCCATTACGACCCGACATGGATTAAGTGACCTAGATTCTTTGTTTGATTTGAAGTGCCCGCCAGATGCTTTGATGTTGCCCAAGATTAAATCGGCGAACGAGATTCGCATTCTCGATGAGTTGCTCTCGACGGAAAACACGAGGCATTTAAGTTTTTGTGTGATCATTGAGACGAATGCAGCATTAGAGCATGCGGTTGATATCGCACGCTCGAGCCCACGCATCACCTCTTTAATTTTAGGGGGAGTGGATATGTCGGCAGATCTTAGATGCAAGAGAGATTGGCAATCGCTGCTCTATACACGCTCACGTTTGGTCCATGCTGCGGCCAGTGCTGGCATTGACCTACTCGATGTACCGTATCTGGATTTGATGGATAGTGATGGGTTAGCGCGAGAAACAACGGCCAGTGGAGATCTTGGTTTTACTGGTCGAGCGGCTATTCATCCCAAACAGTTATTCGTCATCAATCAAATTTTTACACCTTCTCAAGAAGATATTGATCGAGCGCGAAGGGTGTGTGTTGCATTCGAGAGCAGTGATACCGGCTTGGTAGTTGTAGATGACGAATTGATTGAGCTGCCAGTTGTTCGTTCTATGTATCGAATATTGGCTATTGCCAAAATGATTACTAAGGCCGGGTAGCTTAAAATTTTTTGGGCTTGTTAGTGGAGCTCAAATTCCTTAGCGATGAGCTCGTATGATTTGACGCGAGTTCGATAATCTCCGGTGATGGTTAGGATCATAAGTTCATCGGCTTGAAAATCGTTCTTAATTTTGGACAGCTGCTCTTTGATACTCTCTGGGGTGCCTAAAACGACTCGACTGCGTTCTTGTTGAATGATATTTTTTTCGCGCTCTGAGTATGACCAGTTGGCAGCTTCTTCACTTGGTATTATTTCAGATTCCTTTCCTGTTGCCATCATGACGCGTCGATGATCTATTGATGCGGCAAGATACTCAGCCTCTTCATGCGATTCACCACAAATGACGAAAACGCAAACCATTGAAGCTGCTTGTGCCTCAAAGGGGGATGGTGTAAACGTTGAACGATATTGTCGAGTTACAGCATCACCACCTAATGGGTTAATGAAATGGGCAAAAGCAAAGCGCACGCCGAGGTGGGCTGCTAGGGTGCTGCTGTAGTCGGAAGATCCGAGTAGCCAGATCTCAGGGCAAGTATCTCCTTGCGGCATCGCTTTGACTGAATTGAAGGGGTGGTCCTCCCCTAACTCGTTGCGAAGCCAACCAATCAGTTCAACTACTTGCGTGGGAAATTCATTTATGGAATATAGGGAACTCTCATTGATCTGTCTCTTATACACATCTCCGAGCCCACGAGACAGGCAGAAATCTC
>CAJXOL010000088.1 GCA_913057675.1 uncultured Pseudomonadota bacterium
TCGTCGGCAGCGTCAGATGTGTATAAGAGACAGGCTTTTAAGTGATGTATTAATGAGCGGCCGAACGTTGGTGTTAGAAACCCGCACATCAGTTGGGGATAGTGAGCGAACCCCGGGGAAAAAAGTCAGGGTCAGATCATCAGTAATTGAATGACGGTTGTATTTTGTTACTGCGGGTGAGGAAACATCTGCCCAGAAATGGCTCTCTGGATCCAGAACGAGATTGTCTTCCATTACAACGCCTAATTTTTCAATAATTGGCTCAAGTCCCGTCTTTACATTGGGATCGAGCATAAACAACATGTTGTGTCCGCTTTCTATGTATTGACTAATCCAGTCAATCTCTGACTGCATGAGCGGTGTTTGAGGGCCAGCGACGACAAATACTGCGCAATCTGTTTCGACCACGCCACCTTGGGCTAGAGTGAGCTTGGTGACCACATAATTCATAGACTCGAGACTGTTGCGTAGTTTAGCCATACCGTGTCGTTCATGGAGTACATACTCCGATCCCAAGCCATGCTCATGGCCACTATCCCCTTCGACATGATCATGCTGCTCTAAACTGAAGGGATCAGGTTCCCCATGTCCCTCCAAAAAACAGACGGTCTGTTGGATGCCTTGAGCTACTTTTAAAATGCCATTCGCGATGTCACTTTCATGCGGTGTGTTGATCTGCAGTTTTCGCCCTTCACTCTCCATGAGCGTAGTTCCTGCAAACTCGACGCCTCTGAGTCGAGCAGCGGACGGATTGAGCATAGGATCAAAAAACTCAACTGTAACTTTGGCTGACTTCGATGCGATCAAATGATAGAAATCTACCGTATCTCGCATCATGGGGTCGTGAAAGAAGGTAATGTGAACAGGATTCTCTAAGCTCTCTAACATATCAACGGTTTCAGATGATAGTGAGTACAAATCTCCTTCGGTCATATCGATCCGGAACGGATGCTGTATCGAGAGATAACAGACCGCAACGACGATACCTATCATGCCTATTGACCAAGCAAAGGCCTCAGCACGTTGTCGTTTAAAGAATGCGTTTAACTCAGCACGTAACAAGTAGGCTCCTGAGAGCGTGGCTAATAGGCCACAAATAAGCAGTACTTGCCCAATTATTGCTGTGTCTACCAAAATGGCATCCATGACGACACTTAAAACCAGTAGCGAGACCCCAGAGATGAGAATCAATAAATTGCGAAATGATTGATCCATAATTATCGTCTCCCCCGTATGTAGGCTGTGTTAAGTATCAAGGCGATTGAGCTTACTGCCAAGAAGAAAATTACTCCTTCAGAGCGAATCAGTCCTCGGAGAAAATCACCATAATGTCCACTGAATGAAAGATAGTCAGATAGACTTCTGAGCCAAGCTGTTTGTTGGAATGATTTAAATTTCCCGACAAACCAAAAGGCGAGTAGAACAGGCCATGTCATGAGTGCAGCAACAATTTGATTCTCAGTCAGTGAAGAGAACAATTGTCCAATTGCGATGCAGGTCATGCCTAGCAAAATGAAACCGATGTAACCTGAGATGATATTCAGAATGTCTGGATTGCCATACAGCACCAGTGGAATGAGGTTGATGCAGGTTGTTAGGGTCATAATCAGAAAAATAGTGACTGCGCCTAAGTATTTGCCCAGAACTATTTCCCATTTTTGAAGTGGGAGCGTCATTAGAAGTTCTATGGTTCTACCGTTGTACTCTGCAGAAAACAGTCGCATTGATATGGCTGGTACGACTACGATGAGCAAAATGCCCATGTTCTGCAGCGTCGTATCCATAGAGGCGGAGCCCCTTAGAAATACGTTATCAATGAAAAAGTAGCCAGTCCCAAGTAAGAAAACTGCAACTATGAAATAGGCAATAGGCGACCGAAAATAATTGGTTATCTCTTTGTTTAAAACTGCGGTTACGCCGTTCATGAGAGGCTCTCTTTCTGCTGCACGCTGTCATTGATATATTTTAAGAATACATTTTCAAGCGTAGGTTTTTGTCTTGTGAGGCCGTACAAGGCTCCGTGATCGGTCACTATTTGTGCGAGGTCGGATTCGATGCCGTCACGCGATTCGACATGACAATCTACTTGGAAATACGCTTCTTTGCCGGTTATGGCTGTGAATTTAACGTCTTTTACTCCGTTAATTATCCTCATGGCTTGCTCAATTTGTTGAGCATCTCCGCTAAGTTCGATTGATACGTTATTGGTGTTATCCGAGGCGGATTGTAGCGCTTCT
Organism: uncultured Pseudomonadota bacterium; assembly: GCA_913057675.1. Taxonomy (GTDB): domain Bacteria; phylum Pseudomonadota; class Gammaproteobacteria; order Burkholderiales; family Eutrophovitaceae; genus Eutrophovita. The sequence goes on from CAJXOL010000088.1 coordinate 2,238, forward strand.
GGTGAATCTACAGCGAGGATGCTACCGTTGTTAATGATCGCGATCCGTTGGCAAATGAGGGTCACCTCTGGCAGTATGTGCGTGCTTAATAAGACCGCGTGATCTCGCCCGAATGACCTGATCACTTCTCGTGTTTCTTGAATTTGTCCGGGATCTAAACCTGCTGTTGGCTCGTCGAGTAGCAGAACATCGGGATCCCCTAAGAGGGCCTGGGCTAGCCCTACTCGTTGACGATAGCCTTTTGATAATTTGTAAATCTCTTTGTTCGTTACTGTCTCAAGTCGACATGCTGTCATGACACGGTCAAGCTCTGAGTTGAGTCTTAAGTTATTAACTCGTTTCACTTTTGCTACAAATCGCAAATATCTTTCCACTGTGAATACGTCGTAGAGCGGTGGATGCTCCGGTAGGTATCCTATTTTCTTTGCGCCTTCATAGTTATCGTTGGCCATGTCATGCCCAGCGACAGTTACCTTGCCTGTTGTGGCCGCTGTGAATCCAGCGATCATTCGCATCGTGGTTGTTTTCCCGGCCCCATTAGGCCCTAGAAAGCCAACGATTTCTCCTTTTTTCACATCAAAGGAAATGCCGTGAATGATTTCTTTGCTGCCATATTTTTTTGTGACGGATTCTACGGAGATCAGAGTGGGTTGATTGGACACAGTATTTGCGGTGATTCCGAATGAGGGTTAAAAAAAACCCCCCTTTGCAGGGGGGGATTAAATAAATATTTTACTTTAAACGCAATGTTTTATTATTTGTACCAACGATCACCACCAGATGCCCACTGATCCTGATCGTGGCCCATCATTAATGGGATACCTTGTAGATCACGCATGTGCTTCAAGCGAGCGACTGAATTGGTGTAAGCCTGAACACTGAAGTTTAAGCCAGCAGCATGCCCATCAAGATTTTCTTGCATCCAAATTGCATCTTGAGCAAGTATCATTCGCTTACCAGACTTCAATGTTACTAGCATGGACTGGTGACCAATTGTGTGACCTGGTGTGCTTAGGATCATCATGCTTCCGTCACCAAAGAGGTCATAGTCGCCATCAAGCTCTAGGAAGTTGTATTCCCGAGTGCCTTCCAAGTCAGCTATAACAAATGGACCTGTTCCGTCACGACCTTGGAACTTCTCTGGCCACCAACCCTGATACAACTCAGCTTTTTGGAAAGCGTGGATTGCATTTGGGAACATCTTTAAGTTTCCAGCGTGATCCAAGTGAGCATGTGAGCTTACAACAACCTTAACGTCTTCGGTTGTGTAGCCTAGCTTCTTGAGCCAGCCGTCGATTGTGGTTTCAGCAGTTTGGTCTGGCTTTAAGAAGTCACAAAGACCCGCAGCCCAATAACCTTTACAGTTGTTAACAACTTCTACGTTGTTACCCGTATCAAACACAACCAAACCTTTGTCATGCTCAATGATCCACATGCTGACTGGAACGGTTATATCCCGAACCTCATCTGCAGGGATTGTTGGGATCAGACCGTTGATTGCGAAAGGTCCAAACAAGCCACTGGTTGCCCAATACGCCTTGTTAGCACCTGCAGCTGAGGCGCTTGCAGCAACTGCAAGAGCCGCAATGCCCATTACTAAAGTAATTACTCTTTTCATAATTTAATACTCCTCGATTTACTTCCACGTTCTAAGAAGACTCAAGTCTGATGAGCATCCAAGCAAACAAGCGAGGCAGTACTACCTCAGCCGGAATATTCACAAAACTATCGCCCCAATTTTTAAATCCCCCCTTTGTTAACAATTTTTTTTGGGGAGATTCTGGAAAAACGTCTTTCCAACTATCTAATTTACACGTGGTGCAGCTTTGGAACAAGACTATTACTATTTTTGTCAAATTTCGTCGTATTTAAAGGTCAATATTTCGCCGGTGCATTGCCAAAAATGAGCTTTCTGTGGTATAAAGCTTGGTTTTCAGAATATTAACAGTTAAAGCAGGGCCTTAAATTATGTCTAGAGTATGTCAAGTCACCGGTAAGAAGCCGATAACCGGGAATAACGTCTCTCACGCAAATAATAGAAATAAGAGACGATTTTTGCCAAATCTGCATTCAAAAAGAATTTGGGTGGAGAGCGAGAATCGATGGGTGAGGCTTCGTCTGACGCAGGCAGGTTTGCGGTTGATCGATAAAAAAGGCATTGACGTTGTGTTAGCTGATATGCGCGCGCGCAAGGCGATTTAGGACTTACTGGGGAATTACTATGAGAGATAAAATTAAATTAGAGTCTTCGGCAGGTACCGGACACTTTTACACTACAACAAAAAATAAACGTAACATGCCAGAGAAAATGGAGATCAAGAAATTTGACCCTGTAGTTCGTAAGCATGTGATCTACAAAGAGACCAAGCTCAAGTAGGCTAGTGTATAGGTTTATGTATTGAAAAAGCCCGCTAAAAGCGGGCTTTTTCATGGATGCAGTAAATTATTTAGCTATGCGTACCGACGTAAGATGTAAGAGAAATCTTTTAGCGCCGCAATACCTGATGTTTCAGCTCGTTTACACCAGTCTTCGAGCTGCTCTACCAGTTGCTCTTTGGACGCCGCGGACTTAAGCCACAAGTCAGACAACTCATCTCGCATTTTCACAATTGTTTTTAACGTGGAGCTCTTTTCCGCAAATTGCTTAATTCGTTCTAAGTCATCAGGGCTCACAAACTTTTGGTCAAAAGATAACCATTTTCCAATATCCGGTCTTTTGAAACGATGCTGCTCAGCAATGTGCTTAACTTCCGCCACACACGTTGACTTAAGGGAGCTGGAGTATTGAGCCAACACATCCCAACGATGTGTAATGATGGTTTGGAGTTTTTTATCATCAATGCTTTCCGGAGTATCTGACAGTCGTACCTTTGCCGCCATACGTTTTACTTTGGCCAGTCCGACTATCTCCATCGAGCGGATATAGAACCAGCCTATATCAAACTCGTACCATCGGGAAGACAGTTTTGCTGATGATGCATAGGCATGATGATTGTTGTGTAACTCTTCACCGCCGATCAGTATGCCCCACGGGATAATATTTGCGCTCGCGTCATTGACGTTGAAATTGCGGTAACCAAAGACGTGCCCCACACCATTAATCACTCCAGCAGCAAAAAGAGGGATCCAAATCATCTGAACCGCCCAAATTGTAAGCCCGACAGCACCAAAGAGTATTAAATCGATAACAAGCATTACGATAATCCCTATCGTTTCATGTTTCGCGTAGAGGCGTCTTTCTATCCAATCATCTGGTGTTCCGTGACCGAATTTATCAACTGTTTCTTGATTTTTAGCCTCTTTTTTATATAGTTCTGCGCCTTCAGTAAAAACTTTTTTTAATCCCAAAGTTTGTGGGCTATGAGGGTCTTCTTCCGTCTCACATCGAGCGTGATGTTTTCGATGAATTGCGGTCCATTGTTGCGTGATCATGCCCGTTGTTAGCCATAGCCAGAAGCGGAAGAAATGGGCGACGACAGGGTGAAGCTCTAATGCTCGGTGAGCAGAGTGTCGATGTAGGTAAATCGTTACTGCCGCAATAGTGGTGTGTGTGAGACCTAAGGCGGTGAGAACGTAGCCCCACCAAGGTAAGTCAATGAGCCCGCTGGTCCACATTGACACTTGAGCTATAGTTGATGAGTCCATTCAATATCCTTAATTTGTGGTGCGTTACCCGGCATTTTAAACCAACTAGGTAACAGAAATATTTAAATTTAATACGTTATGACCTATAAAGTGTTGAATTGTTCGCTATTGATTGTAGGTTTCTCTTGCCTTGGCTAAAGTGCCTTCAATACCGCGGAGAAAAAACCATCGCATCCATGGATGTTCGGCAGCAGTCTTAAATATGGAGACGAGTCTGGATCAATGCCGTCAGTAGCTAGTGCTTCGGCTGCGTTAACTAGCTCGAATTTGCCTGGATAGTCCGCCATAAACCGCTCCACTACACACTCATTTTCATCGCGAAGTAGGCTACAGGTCCCATACACAATTAACCCTCCGGGCTTCACTAATTTGCTAGCGGAATTTAGGATTCTGAATTGTTTGTCGCTCATTGAGGCGATATCTTCTTCTTTTTGTCGCCATTTCATATCGGGGTTACGCCGCAGCGTGCCTAATCCGCTGCATGGAGCATCAATCAAGACGCGATCAATTTTACCCGTAAGTCTATGAATTCTTGGGTCAGTTTCGCTTCCGATCAACTGAGGGTGGACGTTTGATAACCCTGATCTTTTTAATCGAGGTTTTAAACGCTCTAAGCGTTTAGCTGATACATCGAACGCATAAAGACGACCGGAGTTACTCATCATCGCTCCAAGTGCCAGTGTTTTTCCGCCAGCTCCAGCGCAGAAATCCACGACCATCTGTCCTCTCTTTGCGTCTACGAGTTGCGCGAGTATTTGGCTACCTTCATCCTGAACCTCAATATGCCCCTGTAGAAATAGTCTGTGTTTTTGCAATCCAAAATTGTTTTTGAGGCGTATGCCATGAGGTGAGAGTAATGTGGGTGTCGCCTCGATGCCTTCGGCCGCCAATTCAGCCAGCACTTTGTCTCGAGATGATCGCACTAAATTCACGCGCAGATCAAAGGGTGCTTTGCGCAGTAGGGATTGTGCAAGGCTTGAAGCACCATCGGTGCCATATTGTTTGTCCAGTTTTTGCCATAGCCAATCCGGTAGAGAATAGCGATCTGAAATGCTAAGTTCACCTGCGCGTTCATCACCGAGTCGCTGTATGTCTTTGTGCCACCTGGCTGCAACTTTGGTTTTTAGGGATTTGAGGGACAGCCCGAAGACTTTATTCAAAGTGGCGAGGCAAAGCATCAGTGCATCTTCTGATCCCGAAGTCTTTTCCAAGTATGTTTTGTTTCGGATGACGCTGAAGGCCACATCGGCAACGACCGGACGTTCATGACTGCCCAAGTCTCGATTGCTTTTGAAATAGTTGGATAGTATTACGTCTGCTGGGGATGTGAATTTTAGTATTTCGGTGGTCACTGCAACGGCAGCATCGAAAACCTTTGGGCTGAGTGATTCCATTAATTAATAGTCAGAGTCTGAACAGTAGACTCGATGACATTCCCTTTCTTGTCAACAAATCTGATTTTGACAGGCAACAAATCGTGTTTATGTGATAACCAAAATTCAAACTGTCGGCCGTTGTCGTTGTCGACGACTTTTTTAAAGTGTGCAACTTTTAATACGCCAACTTTTGTGTTGATCACACCGTCATCTTTGCGTTCATATTGATAGAGTTTGAATCGCCTGCCATCAGTAATATAAATTGATGATTTATTTGGCAATTTCTTTTTAAAGGCAAAGAGGTAGGGCAGCGTTGCTTCTGTCTCTTATACACATCTCCGAGCCCACGAGACAGGCAGAAATCTCGT
>CAJXOL010000089.1 GCA_913057675.1 uncultured Pseudomonadota bacterium
GATTTCTGCCTGTCTCGTGGGCTCGGAGATGTGTATAAGAGACAGATATAGGCAATCTTGCAGGCCGAGCTTAATGCGCGCCAAGGCGCGTGTGATCTTTCGCGTAACAAACGTCTCACCACGCACGGGCGATTCGTGGTTAAACAAGATTCCGTTGCAGGCATAGATGCCGTAGGCCTCGCGGTAGTTCACCGTAATCCAGTAGGCATACAGCTTGGCCACGGCATACGGGCTGCGCGGGTAGAACGGCGTAGTTTCCTTTTGCGGGGTTTCTTGCACCACGCCATATAGCTCGGAGGTGGAAGCCTGGTAGAAGCGGGTTTTCTTTTCCAGGCCGAGGATGCGAATCGCTTCGAGAATCCTCAGTGTGCCGATGCCGTCCGCATTGGCCGTGTATTCCGGCGTCTCAAACGACACCGCCACATGGCTCATCGCCGCGAGGTTGTATATCTCGTCCGGTTGCACTTGCTGGATGATACTAATGAGGTTGGTGGAGTCGGTCAGGTCGCCGTAGTGCAGCACAAAGTTACGGTTGGAGACGTGGGGATCTTGGTACAAATGATCGATGCGGTCAGTGTTAAACAACGAAGCGCGACGTTTGATTCCATGCACCTCGTAGCCCTTCTTGAGCAGGAGTTCGGCTAGATAAGCGCCGTCTTGTCCTGTGATACCAGTTATTAAGGCTTTCTTCTTGATCATATTACATTTCTCCCGCATTCATAAAATCAAATAGCTAAACAAGCCTCGATGACTGTATCTACTTGCTCATCTGTCAAATAAGAGCCAATTGGAAGACTGATCACCTCGTTGGCTATCTGCTCTGCCAGAGGGTTGGCATTATTTTTTATATCATCCACTGAACTGTACGCCTCTTGCATATGAGGCGGAATTGGGTAGTGAATCAGCGAACCAATCCCGAGAGTATCCAATTTATTTTTTAAATCATCACGTTTTTTCGTTCGGACAACATATAAATGCCATACCGGATCTGCCCAATGGAGTACAGCGGGAATGATAATGCTGCTACCTTTCAGCATCTGATGATATCGTTTTGCAATCATCTTTCTCCGGGCGTTGTCAGCATCTAGATGTGGCAGCTTGACCCTGAGGAATGCCGCCTGCAACTCATCCAGTCGTGAATTAATCCCTTTAGCTTCGCACCGGTACTTAATACGTGAGCCATAGTTTCTTAGCATTCGAATACGATCGGCAACATCTGGATCATCGGTTGTGACGGCGCCCCCATCACCTAACGCACCGAGATTCTTGCCGGGATAAAAACTAAATCCTGCAGCATGACCCAACCCACCAGTTTTCTTACCTTGGTACCGCGCACCATGCGCTTGCGCAGCATCCTCCAGAACCTTTAATCCATACTTTTCTGCGATGACCATGATGCAATCCATATCTGCCGGTTGGCCGTAAAGATGCACGGGAATAATCGCTCGGGTACGAGGAGTAATTGCCGCCTCAATACGAGAAGGATCGATGTTGTAAGTAGCAGGATCTGGCTCTACAGCTACCGGAATGGCACCTGTATAGCTCACTGCCAACCAGGTCGCAATAAAGGTATTTGAAGGCACGATAACTTCATCGCCTTGTCCGACGCCCCAAGCCAGCAATACTAGATGAAGCGCTTCGAGTCCGTTAGCCACACCTATGCAGTGATTTACATTGCAATAAATGGCAAACTCTTTCTCAAAACTGTCGGTTTCCTTACCTAAAATAAACGAACCAGAATCCAGCACTCTATCCAGAGCAGAATGCAAATCGTTACGGTAACTTAAGTTAATTGATTTAAGATCGAGAAAGGGGATTCTCATGCATCCTCCCTTACGGCAGACAAGTAAGTATCGTATTCACGGATATAGTCATCTTCAATGTATTTTTCCGAAACGAGCGCCAAACACACAGATCCCGATGAAAAGTTATCAAGGTAACGCCACATCATTGGACAGACATACAAACCATAATGCGACCTGTTAAGTTGGAAACGTTTCTTTTGCCTGCCATCATCCAGCACGACGTCAAAGCTCCCCGACATAGCGATGATGAACTGGTGTAAATTCCTGTGTGCATGCGAACCACGGTCGGATCCGCCGGGAACATCGTAGAGGTAATAAACTCGCTTGATATCGAACGGAATATGGTTCGAATTCTCGATAAAGGTTAAATTTCCCCTCGAATCGGATATTTTTGGCAGGTCGATGATCCGGCATTCATTTACGCTTCTTTGCGTCATTACTCAGCTCTCGTTAAAAGGAACCATTTATTCAATACAAAAGTCAACGGGGTCAACAACATAACGTTGAAGATTGGCGCTATGCGCTTATCAAGCCCAATGTACTCAATAAGGAGTGCCAGCAACGTCAAGCCAGCGACATATTGCAAAGCATAGATTATCGGGTATTGAAGTAGCTTACTCCAAGCCAATGGGGCCCTAAAAACATAAAGCGAATTTAATATAAATGCGATTATCATACCAATGATGAAAGCTATGGTAAAAGCCATGGAATAACTAACAACATACAAAAGCACTATATAGATAAGGTAAGTGAGCGTTGTATTTGCGCCACCGGCAATCAGAAATCGCAGTGATTCCCCTCTAATAGACTTCATCAATCACAACTTCCGGACGCTTGTTCACCTCATCAAACACGCGCCAGAGATACTCTCCAATTATACCCAGCATCACAATTATCAGCCCTAGCAAAAAAGTAATTAATGCTGCAAGTGAAGCAAAGCCAGCCACAGGGATATTGCCTAAAATTGCGTTTACAACCACAGACACACCATATGCAAAACTGAGTATCGCTATCACAACCCCAAATGCCGAAATCAAACGAATGGGAGTGACTGAGAATCCAAGCATGACATCCAGGAATGCCGTGAATTTTTTCTTGAATGTCCAGCGTGACTTGCCGTGCTCGCGTTTAGCGCGATGGTAGCGAATGATTTCCGGTTTGAAGCCAAGCCAGTATGCCAGCAATGGGGTATATAAATTCTTCGAACTATTGGCTATATGTGGCAGTAGAGACTTATCCATCAACGCCATATCATAGCCACCCCCAGGATAGTCACTAATCACTAACTTGTGGAGTAGCCAATAAAAGACTGCCGAATACAACTTTGAGACGAATGGATCTTCACGGCTTATGCGTTCGCAGATCGTAAATTTTGAACCCGCCCTCCATTTACCTACCATCTCTAATATCAGTTCCGGTGGGTCTTGCAGGTCGGCGGCCAAAATCATGAAGCAATCACCGGTCACAAACTGAAACCCGCATTTCGATGCATGAACAGCACCAAAGTTACGCGTCAACTTGACAACTTTTGTGTCTGGCCTGACTTTCTTAATATGCAATAATTCGTCAAGCGACATATCACCTGAGCCATCATCGACAAAGATTAATTCCAACGCCATCCCGGCGGCTACCAACTGCTGTTCAATTCCAAGAAGTTTTTCAAAAAGTGGCGGCAATGAGTCGGCGTTGAAATAGACGGGCACTACAATCGAAAGTTTTTTATTCATTGGCACAAATCCAATTCATGAAATTCGTGCACCGTTCCACCCGCACCATATTCTGATTTAAAGCGATATAGCCCATCGTTCAATACAGAACCACTTTCTTCAGTACTAATACCAAAATCAAACCATCGCTTGCCATTTTGCTGGGCAGCTTGAATGCAGTCCTCAAAAATTGCATCGAGAGCAGACACATTATATCCAGTCTCGCTCGACGCAGTATATTGAGCGTGATACGCTGTATTTGTAATGAATAAAAGTATTCCCGCCTCAAGTTTATCGTTCACCACACCGCATACGCATCGAATGTTTTCCGGAAATCGATCTGCCAATAGCTGTATCTCTTCCAATTTATGCACAGGTGACTGGCTATGCTTTCGCTCAAGATTTTCAGATAAAATGCTCCAAAGAGCGGGAAGAAATTGCCTCCCTTCGATGACACTAACTCCGGCTTTGAGGGCTTTTTTCAGGCTTCTGCGACGGCGTTCGCTAACAGACAAACGATGCTGTAAGTCTATCGTGCTGCTCAGATCGCAGCGAATGCGTAGCGCGCCTAATCTAAATAATGCATACAAGTCATCTTGAGTCGGGGCTTGATGATAGAAAGCCGGGACGGCTTTATATAACAACTTGATCAAACCTAGCGATGCGTAGTGCTGCCTAATCGCCCCCAGCGCCTCTATCATTCGATTCCCGCGCAGGCCGCCTTGGTGAATTACTCCCCCATAAGTTATACCCGGATGTGAAACGATAAGCGTGCTATCTGATGGACTCAGTGCAGCAGGGAAGAGGCCAACACACTGACCATCTTTTTCAATAATCAATGAGCGATCTGCAAACTGATCGCCATGATAGGAGAGAAAACGCCGCGTGTGAAGCAAAGTCGTCTGAAGTGAATCGTTGCAGAAATCGTCCCAATCATCGGCATCATTCGGGCTGTATGGCCGAACCATTAAGCTCATGCGACCAACTCCGCAACGCCGAAGCCATGCTCACCATAATTGTTACCGTTATAAAAACAAAAGATTCTAGAACCAACTGAAATCACCGCGGAGTACATGGTCGCATTCGAATCAAAACCCACCGAAGACACATCCAATCCCATTTCTTCATCTTTTCGAATCCAGTTGATTCCATCTGTTGACTCGGCATAGCCCAGCCTATAAGTCGCAAGTGAACGTCTTCGGATTGAATAAAACAGCTGATAATCATTCATCCCACGCTTAATCACCCACGGTCGGCCGAAACCATGTTCATCGGCTCCATCGGCTTTCATCGAAACACGCCCAGATGGTAGCCAATTTACGCCGTCCACAGATTCCTGATAACGTAGTTCATAAACTGGCATTCTCTTTCCAGTAATTTCCGTCCACTCACTTCCAGCGATGTACCATAGTTTGAATAAACCTTCATCAATCATCACGAACGGGCCACATCGAAAAAATAGCTCTTCATCGCTCCGATCAAGAATAGGTGTTTTGCTGTAGCGCGAAAATGAATTACCATCATCATCACTTATAGCAAGCCCTGTAAACATACGATAAGGGACTTGGGTACAGAGCTCGAAGCCAACGTAGTACATGTAAAGTTGGCCTAATTTAGGACAAACCACGCTGACTCCCATTACACCATTATCATCAAAACACCCAGGGCCGCCAAATGACAACAATGGCGCATTAGAAAGAGCCAACACTTTGGTCGGATCATCAGATGAAACGTCAACATATCCCAGTTGACCTCGGCCAAAGCCATCCCTAGCGGACACAAAAACACGAATTACATCATTGGATAACAAATATGGTGTTGGTGCAGTTGCGTGACCTGTTGCTGCCCATAATTGTGCCCCTGAAACTAGACCAAGCTTATTCCAACGCATATGGTTCCCTTGTATCAACTGATTATGACAAAACTACGGTCTGGCAAGAATTTAGACTTTTGAATTTCAAAATTCCTCGCACCCAGCACCTCAAGGACTGCCTGTGTTTCACCAGGGTAATCGGGGTGACATAACTCATCAAATACAAGCACACTACCCTTAATCAACCTTGGCATGATTGCCTCTAGGCACTTACGTGTTGGCTCATAAAGTGCCATATCAAAATATGCTAGTGCTATCAATACATAGGGGTTGCCCTGTAGATAACCAGGGCATGCGACTGATGCATCTCCTTTAATTAACGTGTGTTTTTTAATGTGAGACATCACGTTCTCTTGCTCGTGATAATCAAGCAACTCTTCCAAGTATTTTTCATATCCTTCGGAAACTGTATAAACCCCCTCTCCGATAATCTTGCTTCTAATATCTGATTTCCCTATTCCTAAGTATCCTTCAAAAGTATCAAAAGCTACAATTCTTCGTTGATGGTTATATGGCTCATAAACAGCACGCAAATTTTCAAGTGCAATTGTAGTTGCCCCCATCCAAACACCAAACTCAAAAACAGCCCCAGGAATATTCAAAATTTTCTGGTACATTTCATTGATAAAAAGCAGCTTTGCCAATGAGCCGCTCCGCATATACATTGACAAATTTACTAGTAAATCCTCATCCTTCATTGGTCGGTCAGCAAACAAACGATAGAGACTTTCCCTTGATACAACAGTTTTTTCTGATGACCTATTTTGCGATGTAATCGTACTCATTACTAATCCTTATAAAATGAAACTTATCCAGAAACCTTAATAGACGACCAGGCAATTACATTGAATTATTCCTTAATTTTAAAAAACCTGGGAGCAGATATCTTGGCCAGATCAGGTTTTTCGGTTTTATATAGCGCACCTTCTTCAGTGTTTTTCATGATGATAACACTAGGGCCTATCCAATTGTCCTTGCCAATGGTTACATTATTAGCCAGCGTCGCATTCACTCCGATAAAACTGTTTTCTCCAATGTCACAGAAACCGGATATGACAACATGAGAAGCAATAAAACAATTATCGCGAACGATCGAATGATGCCCGATATGATTACCGCTCCAAAGCACCACGTTGGTGCCAATCTTGACGAATGGCTGGACAGTATTATCCTCAAAAATAAAACAGTGTTCACCTATTTCGACATTGCGCCAGACAAAGGCGCGGGGGCTGATGTATGAAGCCAGCCTGTAGCCTTTTTCTTTAGCTGAGTTGGCAAGCCTCGTCCTTAACCGGTTAAGTTGGGTATATACCGTGGCGACATAAATCTCGTGCGTCTCGGGATCAAAAGTCGACACCAGCTCTTCAAATGGAACAACAGGCAATCCAGTCATTTCTTGTTGCTTAAGATAGGCTCTCTCCACCGAAAACCCAACCACCGCATAATCTGTATCTGCTTCAAAATACTCATGAGCGACTTGGGCAAATGCACTGTCGCCGACAATCACCAGTTTCTTTGTCTTTGTCATGACATTCTCTCTATGGACGTGTAATCAAAATGTCTTCCCGACGGTTCGCCATGGGAAGTATCGGATTCTGCGGAACTACATAGGCATCAAAACCTTGTGCGCGAGCACGTTGAAGCAACGCAAACACTACAGCATCATCAATTTGGTCATGCTCTATCTTGTTGAATACTACATCAGGTAGTTCTTTCGTTTTCATAAATTCTTGGTGAAAGCGAACCCCTGTCTCGCTGGCAAAGAACCGCTTGCGTTTGGATATGTTGGGTATATCGCCGATCAACAGTTGTCCGCCCGGCGCAAGCAGCGATAACGACACCTGTCTCTTATACACATCTGACGCTGCCGACGATATGCAGTGTGTAGA